>JAGOEI010000178.1 GCA_017997795.1 Thauera sp.
CGGCGCACGCCCTCGAGCTCGAGCTCCGCGCGCTCGACGCGCACCCGCTTGCCGTCGAGCCGTCCGCGCGCGGAGAGCTTCGGCCCGGCTTCGAGATACAGCGGATGCAGGTAGGCCGCCCCTTGTTGCCAGTCGACCTTCGTCTGCCAATGCCAGGTGTCGCCGGCCTGACGTGCATCGACGGCAAGCGCCATATCGATGTTCTCCGCCGCGCGCAAGCCATCCGCGGTTCCGAAGCCGGCGCCCGCGAGCCGCAGTCGCACGCCGAGGCGCGACACTCCCACGCCAGCCTGGGTCCAGTCGATCTCACCGCTTGCCCGACCCACCGGCTTGACGTCGCGCGCTGCACGCGCAATCTCTGGAGACCAGCTCTGCAGCAGGGCCAGCAGGCTCTCGGCCGGGACCTCGGCCAAGGCCGCACGCACGCTTCCGTCGTCCTCGTGCAGCACATCGACACGACCACCCTGGCCGAGTGCGGCAGCCAGATGCGTTCGGCCGCTGCGGAGGTTCAGCTCGAGATCGAAAACGGCCGGTATCCGCTTGCCCGCCACCCGCAGATCGGCGTCGCGACAGATGAGCCCTTCGAGACTCAATGCGGCACGCCCGCAACGAAACCGCACATCGCGCACCAGCTGCGCACCGGCGCGCGCCCGGCCGACCGAAACCACAGCCGTTCCGCTACCGGCGTCGAACACCGCCTCGATGTCATGGAGCGCGAAGGCCGGGTTCAGGACGTCCGCGACCCGCAGGCTCACGCGGTCGATGGCCTGCGCCGGCACCAGGCCGCACAGCAGCGCCAGCAGCGTGCCGGCCAGCACGCACGCGAGCGTCGGGGCACGCCGCCCCGACGGACGGGAGACCTCAGGCCGGGAACACACCCGTGGACAGGTAGCGGTCGCCGCGATCGCAGACGATGGACACGATCACCGCATTTTCCAGCTCGGCTGCAACGCGCAGCGCGACGTGCATCGAACCGCCGGAGGAAATGCCGGCAAAGATGCCTTCCTCACGCGCCAGGCGACGCGTCATCTCTTCGGCGTCAGCTTGGCTGACGCGCTCGAAGCGGTCCACGCGCGGGCGCTCGAAGATCTTCGGCAGATAGGCCTCTGGCCACTTGCGGATGCCGGGGATGGAAGAACCCTCTTCCGGCTCGCAACCGACGATGCAGATGTCGGGATTGCGCGCCTTGAGGAAGCGGGACGTCCCCATGATCGTGCCGGTGGTCCCCATCGAGCTGACGAAATGCGTGATGCGTCCGCCGGTCTGCTCCCACAGCTCGGGGCCCGTGCCCTCGAAGTGGGCCAGCGGGTTATCGGGATTGGCGAACTGATCGAGGATGATGCCGCGGCCCTCGTCGCGCATCTTCTCGGCGATGTCGCGCGCCATCTCCATGCCGCCAGAGCTCGGCACCAGCACCAGCTCGGCGCCGAAGGCACGCATGGTCTGGCGACGTTCGACGCTCTGGTTCTCGGGCATCACCAGGATCATGCGATAGCCGCGCATCGCCGCCGCCATCGCGAGCGCGATGCCGGTATTGCCGCTGGTCGCCTCGATCAGCGTGTCGCCGGGCTTGATGTCGCCGCGCGCCTCGGCGCGCATCACCATCGACAGTGCCGGACGATCCTTCACCGAGCCGGCGGGGTTGTTGCCTTCGAGCTTGGCGAGGATCACGTTGTTGCGCCCGGCATGGATGCGCTTGAGGCGCACCAGCGGGGTGTGGCCGACGTAATCTTCCAGCGTCCTGAATTCCATGTGTTTCATTGCTCGGTTCGAGGTTCAAGGGGGCGCGGCAGCGGTGCCAAGGGGCAGGCCCCGCGCTCAAGGCGTGATGTCGAACTCTTCGGTTCGCCGCGGCGGATAGGTCTCCCAGCCACCACAGGCGGGACAACGCCAATGGAACTGACGGGCCTTGAAGCCGCAGGTGGCGCAGCAATAGCGTGCGACGCGGCGAGTATGACCGTGGATCAACTGCTTGATGAGTTCGATGTCGCTGCGCTGATCGGCCGGCGCCACCAGCACCGCAGCCTCGAGCAGCTTGTCGAGACCGAGCAGCGTCGGGTTACGGCGCAACTCCTCGCGCACGAGCTCGTATGCAGCCTTCGGGCCCTCGCGCTCGAGTTCCCAGTGGAACAGTTCGTCCAGCAGGTCCAGCGAGGCATGGGCCGACAACCAGGCACGCAGCAACTGGTGCCCCTGCTCCACCCTGCCCAGGCGACCGTAAGCGTCCATGATGCGCTCGGCCACCAGGGCCAGATAGACCGGATCCTGGTTCTCGATGCGCTTCCAGGCGTCGAGCGCCTCTTCGTCCTGCCCCTGCGCGGCAAGCAGATCGCCGAGCAGAATGCTGGCGCGGACGCTACGCCGGCTGACCTCGAAAGCACTGTCGAGATGACGCCGCGCATCTTCGTAGCGCGAGTTGGCCAGCGCATTCGCGGCGAGCTCGCAATGGAAGTTGGCCATCTCGGTGCGCCACATCACACCCTCGTGCTCGGGCAGCGCCTGGGCAACCTCGATCGCCTTGGCCCAGTCCTTCTCCTGCTGATAGATCTCGAGCAGGTAGCGCAAGGCAACGTCGTTCGCGCGCGTACCGCGCAGGCGCTGGAAAGCGGCCTCGGCCCTGTCGAGCAGGCCGGCCTTGAGAAAGTCCTGTCCCAGCTCACCAAGGGCCTGCAGGCGATGGTCCTCGCTGATGTCCTCGCGATCGACCAGTAACTGATGGATGCGGATCGCACGATCGGTCTCACCGCGGCGGCGGAACAGACTGCCGAGGGCGAAGTGCAGTTCGACCGTCTGCGGGTCGATGCGCACCGCCTCGACGAAGGCGTCGATCGCCTTGTCGGGCTGCTCGTTGAGCAGGAAGTTGAGGCCGCTCAGGTAAGAGCGCGGAAGCGCGCGCGACTCCTGCACCACCTGGCGGATGTCGATACGCGCGGCCAGCCAGCCCAGCCCGAAGAAGAGCGGCAGCGCAAGCAGCCACCAGAATTCGATTTCCATCGGCGATCAGGGCATCGGCAGTTGGGCTTCGCCCGCGGTGAGCGCGGTCTCGCTCGCGACCTTGTTGCGCTCGGCCAGCTCGAGCTGGCGACGCAGACGCGAGATCTCGCGCCGCTGACGCACGAGGGATGCCAGGGTCGCAGTCACGCCGAGCAGTGCCCCTGCAGCGAAGGTGAGCAGAATGACGAATACCAGCGGTAGCTGCCACTGGCTGCCGAAGAAGAAATTCAGCGTGACTAGCTGGTCGTTCTTGATTGCGAACCCGAACAGCAGGAAGAACAGCAGCAGGCGGATGACCCAGATGATTGCGCGCATGGCCGGCATTATCCCCGAGCGATTGACAAAAAAGAAGGCGGCCGCAGCCGCCTTCCATTATTGCCTGTAAAACCGATCGCCGCGCGGTCAATTGCCGCTGAGATCCACCCTTTCGCGCAATTCCTTGCCCGCCTTGAAATGCGGAACGTATTTTTCCGGCACGAGCACCTTCTCGCCGGATTTCGGATTGCGCCCGGTACGAGGCGGACGATAGTTCAGCGCAAAGCTACCAAACCCGCGGATCTCGATGCGGTCACCGCGCGCGAGCGCGTCGGTCATCGCATCGAGAATCATCTTGACCGCGTAATCGGCGTCCTTTGCGACCAACTGCGGAAAACGCTCCGCCAGTTGGGCGATCAGCTCCGATTTGGTCATGATCGGTCAGATTACTGCTTCTGCTCGTTCAGCTTGGCCTTGAGCAGCGCACCCAGGTTGGTCGTGCCGGTGGCAGCAGAGCTCTCGGAGGCCAGCTTGTTCATGGCTTCGGATTGCTCGGCCTGATCCTTGGCACGGATCGACAGGCTGATCGAACGCGTCTTGCGATCGACGTTGATCACCAGTGCCTCGACTTCGTCGCCTTCCTTGAGCATGGTCGTCAGGTCGTCGACACGGTGCGGGGCGGCTTCGGAAGCGCGCAGATAGGCTTCCACGTCGTCACCCAGCGAGATCACCGCACCGCGGGCCTCAACCGACTTCACGGTACCGCGCACGAGGGTGTTCTTCTCGTGGGTGGCGATGAAGTTGGTGTAGGGGTCGCCCTCGAGCTGCTTGATGCCGAGCGAGATGCGCTCGCGCTCGACGTCGATCGCCAGCACCACGGCCTCGACCTCGTCGCCCTTCTTGAAGCGGCGCACGGCGTCCTCGCCGGTTTCGCTCCAGGACAGGTCGGACAGGTGCACCAGACCGTCGATGCCGCCTTCCAGGCCGATGAACACACCGAAGTCGGTGATCGACTTGATCTGGCCGCGGACCTTGTCGCCCTTCTTGTGGTTGATGGCGAAATCGTCCCACGGGTTCGACATGCACTGCTTCATGCCCAGCGAGATGCGGCGACGGTCTTCGTCGATCTCGAGGATCATGACCTCGACTTCGTCGCCGAGCTGCACGACCTTGGTCGGGTGGATGTTCTTGTTGGTCCAGTCCATCTCGGACACGTGGACCAGGCCCTCGATGCCCTGCTCGACTTCGACGAACGCGCCGTAGTCGGTGATGTTGGTGACCTTGCCGAACAGGCGGGTGCCCTGCGGGTAACGACGCGAGATGCCCACCCACGGATCTTCGCCGAGCTGCTTGAGGCCGAGCGAGACGCGGTTCTTTTCCTGGTCGAACTTGAGGACCTTGGCTTCGATCTCGTCACCGACGTTGAGCACTTCGGACGGGTGACGGACGCGGCGCCAGGCCAGGTCGGTGATGTGCAGCAGGCCATCGATGCCACCGAGGTCGACGAACGCACCGTAGTCGGTGATGTTCTTGACGATACCCTTGATGACGGTGCCTTCCTTGAGGTTGGAGAGGAGCTTCTCGCGCTCTTCGCCCATCGACTCTTCCAGCACGGCGCGACGCGACAC
>JAGOEI010000179.1 GCA_017997795.1 Thauera sp.
GCAGTGCCTGCAGCCGGGTGGTGAAATCTCCGCCGCCGCCGGGCTGATCGAACAGCAGGTAGCGCACGTCGCGCCAGCCGGGGTCCTGCGGGTCTTCGCGGCGGATGAGGCCGGAGAGTTCATCGAAGCGCCGCCGCCCCAGCCACAGCTCGCCGTCGACCGCGGTGGCGGGCAGCGCGGCGAGGAACCACGTCGGGGCGACGAGTTCGCGTCCGCTTCGAAAGCGCAGACGCTGTCCGTCCCACAGCGCGCGCACGCCGTCGAGCTTCTCGCTGACCCAGTAGGCGGCGGGGTCGATGGATGCGTCGTAGCGCAGCGCGAGCATCGCGGCCGGGGCCGCCGGGGGAGCGGCGCCGAGCGGCGCGGGCGTCGGATCGGCGCCGGCAGGCGCTTGCGCGAGGCCGAGGCTTGGCGACAGGCCGAGCGCCAGGATCAGCAGGGTTCGCAGGGCGACGGCGACGCAGCCCGGGCGCAGCGTCGGTCGCGCAGCGGACCGGTGCGGTGCGCGCGCCGGGTTCGGGCGCAGCAGTGGAGGGTCGCGAGCGATCATGGCAGAGTTGCCGGAACAATGACAAAGGCATTGTAGGCGCCGCCGCCGGGTCCGGCCAGTGCGCGCTTCGGTCTCAGGTCGGTGATGCGCCGGGCGTCGCCTGCCTGCGTGGGCGGAACTGCCGGGTGTCGCGGTAGTAAGCGGCGCATTCGCTGTCGGCCGTCACCCCCGGAATGCCGAGCAGCGGCAGCGGCGACAGGCTGCGCGGGGTGAGGGTGTCGATGTTGGTCGTGAGGTGGGCGGCGAGCCAGGCGTCGGTTTCGGCGCGCGCGTCCGCTGCCGGCAGCGCCAGCCAGGCGGGGTCGACCACGCGGTAGAGCGCCTTGGCGCACAGGCCGACGAAGGGTGCGCGCAACTGGTCCCACGTGCCGTGGCCGAAGACCAGGAAGCGGGTGGTCTGCAGCAGGCGTGCGCGCCGCGTCCATAGCGCTTCTTCCCATTCGTGCGCGGCGAGCAGCGCGAGGAGGTCGGTATCGCTCGACACCACGACGATGCCGCATTCGTCGAACTGGGTCAGGGCGTCGCGGCGCGGTCCGCGCCCGGGCAGGCCGGCCGCCGCGCGGGCGTGGAGCTCGGCCAGGTGCAGGCGGTTGCAGGCGGCCTTCGTGCGCGGCCAGGCGCACCAGGCGAGCGCGTTGAAGAAGTCATGCCAGTCGCCGGCGCGCGTGGGTACCTCGCCGCTGGCGAAGACGCGCGCCTCGTAGCCTTCGGCATCGCCTGCCGGGGGCACGAAGCGGATACGCCCGTCGCCGCCGCTGCGTGCGTCGGGCGCGATGGCGGCGAGCAGGGCGTCGAGCTCGGCGTGACCTGGCACGCCGGCTGCGGCGAAGCGCCCGAGCCAGGCGGCGATCGGCTCGAACAGGGCGCGTTCGGCAAAGGAGGCCGGGATGGCGTCGGCGGGATTCATGAACGCGATTGTGCCCGCGTGGCTTCACGGCGCGCAGTGCCGGGGCAAGCCCGCTGCCGACGCGCGAGCGGGTCGCTGCCCTTTCCAGGTGCGCCGTTGGCTCGTTGGGCTGCGGGAGGCGACACGGCTGCCGCAGCGTTCGCGGACTTCAAATCGCTGCGCTCCCTATGGTTGGTGCGTCTGCCCCAGCAGCCGCGTCCAGTAGCGCAGCCCGGCGGGCCAGGTGTCGGCGGCGACGCGCAGCAGGTCGGCGGTGGAGACGTGGGTGGAAAACGCGCGCGATTCGGCCGGGGCGAAGACGCGCGCCGGCCATTCTGCGGCGAAACGCTGCAGGCCGAGGCCGATCAGCGGGCGGTCGGCATCGCCCACCGAGCCGAGGTCGGCGAGCACGCCGGCGAGCGACAGCCAGCTCTTGCGGAACACCGCCAGTTGCGCGCCGAAGCCGCTCGCGCCCTGCAGCGCGAGCGCATCGAGCAGGCCTACCAGCCAGTCGAAGCCGAGCGGCCGGCCGCGCTGCACCAAGGTGTCGAGCGCGCGCTCGACGGTGGCGGCGATCGCGGCGTCGCCCGTGCCCTGCAGGCCGAGACCGGCGAGGCCGGCCGCGATGCGGCGCGTGTCCAGCGCCAGCGCGGCGAGCGCGACCTCGACCAGCGCCTCGCGCTCGGCCTTGGTGAGGCGGGCGGTGAGGCTCCAGTCGATCACCGCGATGCGGCCGTCGGCGGCGAGCAGCAGGTTGCCGCCGTGCAGGTCGCCGTGGAAGGGCGCGGCTTCGCTGCGCGACCAGAACGGGCGCGCGAGCAGGCCGCCGACCAGCGCGCGGCCGAGGCGGCGGGACTCGTTGGCCGGCAGCGCGGCGTCGCTGAGCTTGGGACCGTCGACGCGTTCCATCGCGGTCAGCGCGGGCGTGCACCAGGGCAGCAGCGCCGGGACGAAGACGTCGGCATCGTCCGCCAGCACGCTGGATGCGGCGCGCATGTTGGCCTGTTCGTGTTCGAGGCGGATCTCCTGCGTCAGCAGGCGGCCGGCGGTGTCGAGGTGGCTGCGGTAGTCGATGTCGGGCAGGTCGAGCTCGGCGCCGCGGCGTGCGAGGAAGTCGCCGAGCGCGGGCAGGATGGCGAGCTCCTCGGCCAGCCGCTGCGCGACGCCCGGCTTGAGCGCCTTGAGCACGCCCTCGTGGCTGCGCCCGTCCTCGCGCCACGAGAACGGCAGCACCACCGCGACGCTGCCTTCGGCGAGCGCGCGGTCGGCCAGGCGCAGGCTGCGGTCGTGGCCGAGTTCGGCGCGCACATGGGCGAGCAGGGCGTCGATGTTCGTGCTTGCGGGCAGCGACTCCAGCGCCTGCAGGTGGCGGCGCAGCTCGGCGTCCAGCCCGGGCTGGCGCGCGACCACCTGACCGAGCTTGTGCAGCGTGGGGCAGTGCGCGAGCAGCGCGGTGATGCGTTCGGCGGCGGGGGCGGCTGCGGCGAGCGCGAACTGCTCGGCGACGATCGCGCCGAGGCGGGCCTCGGGCAGGTGCTCGAGGAAGAAGGCCATGCCCTCGGCCAGCAGCGGCCGCCAGGCGGCGAGCGTCGCGGGCAGCAGGGCCTCGAGGCCGAGCGAATCAAACAGGTCGGAAGCGAGTTCGGGTTCCATCGGGCGAGCACAGGCTGGGGAGCGTTCGGTGGGAGGCGTTCGGGCGGCGAACTTGCGCGAGCATGATCTTATCGCGCTGGGCGATTCCGGTCGCAGGGGCCGCGCCCGCCGCCAAGCGCCGCGCAGGCATCGACCGGCCGGGCCGGGTCGTGCGATGGCACCGCAGTGATGCTGCGGTCGCCATGTCGGCTTGCCATGGCGGCCAGGAAACGCGCCGATCGCGCCTTGGGCTTCATGCCTCGCGCACGTAGCTCCCCGGTGCGGCGCACAGCGCCGGATGACGCTCGTCGGACGCCGGCGGCGCAGCGACCAGTTCGCCGGCACGCGGCTTGAGCCACGCCATCCAGTCCTCCCACCAGCTTCCCTCGTGCACCTCGGCGCGCTCGCGCCAGTGCTGGGCGCGGTCGGCGCGGTGGGCGGTGCCGACGCGGTAGTGGCGCTTGGGCGGCTTCACCGGCGGATTGACGATGCCGAGGATGTGGCCGGAACTCGACAGCACGAAGCGCTTGTCGGCGGCGACGTGGTGCATGGTGTGGAAGGTCTGCGCCCAGGGCGCGATGTGGTCGTCCTCGGCGGCGACCGCATACAGTGGCTGGCGGATGCGGCGCAGGTCGATCGGCTCGCCGGCGACGGTGAGGGCGTCGGGCTGGATCAGGCGGTTGTCGAGGTAGAGCTCGCGCAGGTACCAGGCGTGCATGGCATAGGGCATGCGCGTGGTGTCCATGTTCCAGAACAGCACGTCGAAGGCGGGCGGCGCTTCGCCGTACAGCCAGCCCTGCACCACGTAGTGCCAGATCAGGCTGTTCGAGCGCAGCAGGCGGAACGAGGCCGCCATGTCCTTGCCGTCGAGGTAGCCCTGCTTCGCCATCTGCTCGGTAAGGTGCTCAACCGTCTGCGCGTCGATGAAGACCTCGATGTCGCCCGGCTTGTGGAAGTCGACCAGGGTGGTGAATAGCGTCCAGTCGCGCACCGGCACGGCGTCATCGCCGTAATGCCGCGCCGCCCACGCCATCCAGGTGGCGAGCGCGGTGCCGCCGATGCAGTAGCCGACGGCGTGCACCTTGTCCGCGCCGCTGAATTCGCGTGCGACCTGCACGATGGCGCCGATGCCTTCGGTGAGGTAGTCGTCGAAGCGCACGTCGCGCATCGAGGCATCCGGGTTCTTCCAGCTCGTGATGTAGACGTCCAGGCCCTGGTCGAGCAGGTAGCGCACCATGCTCTTCTTCGGGTTGAGGTCGAGGATGTAGAACTTGTTGATCCACGGCGTGACGATGACCACCGGCTCGGCATGCACCTGCGGCTGCGTGGGCGCGTAGTGGATGACCTCGAGCAGGCGGTTGCGGAAGATCACCGCGCCGGGCGTGGTGGCGAGGTTGCCGCCGACCTCGAAGCCATCCGGGTCGGTCATGCGCACGTTGCCGGCCTGCAGGTCGGCGAGCATGTTGCGCCAGCCCTGCATCAGGCTCTCGCCGCGGCTGTCGATGAACTTCCTCAGCGCGAGCGGGTTGGTCAGCAGGTAGTTGGTGGGCGCCACCGCGTTGAGCCACTTGCGCCACCAGAAGGCGGCGCGCCGGCGCTCCTTGCTCGACAGCCCCGGAGTGTCGTAGAGCATGTCCTGCATGTGGTGGGTGAAGGCGAGGTACCACTCCTTGACCAGGTCCCAGGTGGCGGACTCGGTCCACACCGGATCGGCGAAGCGCGGGTCGTCGGCGTTGGGCTTGACCGGGTCGGGGCTGGGCAGGCCGACGGCACGCCGCCAGGTGTGCCATTGCAG
>JAGOEI010000180.1 GCA_017997795.1 Thauera sp.
GCGAGAAGGAATCGATCGCGTTGAGGTAGGCCGCGCGCGCGAACGCGCTCGGGTCGGTGAGCTTGCGCTGGCTCATCGAGCCCTTGAGCTGCGCCACGGATTCGTACTCGCGCTCGCTCATCCAGCGCGTGATGCCGTCGAGCGCCGAGGCGATGCACTGCGGGCCGTTCTGCAGCAGGGCGCTCGCCATGTGCACCACGTCGGCGCCGGCGAGCAGCATCTTCAGTGCGTCGTCGGCGCCATGCACGCCGCCGGTCGCGGCCAGGCTCAGGCCGGTGTGGCCGCGCAGCAGGGCGATCCAGCGCATGGTCAGCAGGCCGTCGGCGGGCGAGGACAACTGCACGCGATCGACCACCTGCAGGGTGTCGAGGTCGATGTCGGGCTGGAAGAAACGGTTGAACAGCGACACCCCTGCGCCGCCAGCGGCTTCGATCTGGGCGACGAAATTGGGCAGCGAGCTGAAGAAGGGCGACAGCTTCATCGTCACCGGGATGCTCACCACCGTCTTCAGTTCGCGCAGCAGCGCGAGGTAGCGTTCTTCCAGCGCGGTGCCGGCGAGCGCCGGGTCGCTCGCCATGTACCAGGCGTTGAGCTCGAGCGCGTCGGCGCCGGCCGCTTCCATCTCGCGGCCGAGCTCGACCCAGCCCGACAGCGAGCTGCCGTTGAGGCTGGCGATGACCGGGATCGACAGGCGCGCCTTGAGGTGCTCGATCTGCGCCAGGTAGGTGTCGAGCTTGCTCTGGTAGCCGGCGTCGGCGGGCAGGTGGCCGGCGGATTCGCCGAAGGTCTCGGGATTGACCAGGAAGCGGTCCATCATGCGCTCGTCGTTCACCACGTCTTCCTCGAACAGCGAGTGCATGACGATTGCCGCCGCACCCGCATCTTCCAGGTGCAGCACCGGGTCGAGCGTGCGGCTGAGCGGGGTGGACGAGGGCACGATCGGGTTCTTCAGCGTCAGGCCGAGATAGGTGGTGCGCAGGTCGGGCAGGGTGAGGTCAGCCATTTTTCGTCTCTCCGGTGCGGGCGGCGGCTTTCGGGGCAGCGTCTTCCTTCGCAGCGCCCTCGGGTGAAGCTTCGTCCATCGCGGGCAGCGCGGCCAGTTCGGTGTACTCGTGGTGGCGCTGGCGGGCGTGGCGTTCGGCCTCGTCCAGGAAGCGGGTCGAGGCCTCGGGGTTCTGCCGTTCCAGCACCGTGAACCGTGCCTCGTTACGGGCGAAGTCGCGGTAGGGCACGCTCGGCGCCGCGCTGTCGACCGACAGCGGGTTGCGGCCCTGTGCGCGCAGGCGCGGGTCGTAGCGCAGCAGCGGCCAGTGGCCGGACTTCACCGCCAGGTCCTGCTGGTGGTGGTTGAAGGACATGTCCACGCCGTGGGCGATGCAGGGGCTGTAGGCGATGATGATCGACACCCCCGGGTAGCTCTCGGCGTCGAGGAAGGCCTTGAGCGTATGCACGTCCTTGGCGCCGTAGGCCACCTTGGCGACGAAGACGTTGTCGTAGTCCATCGCGATCTTGGCGAGGTCCTTCTTGTGCGAGGGCTTGCCGCCGGCGGCGAACTTGGCCACCGCGCCCATCGGCGTGGCCTTGGAGTTCTGCCCGCCGGTGTTGGAGTACACCTCGGTGTCGAGCACCAGGATGTTCACGTCCTCGCCCGAGGCGAGCACGTGGTCCAGGCCGCCAAAGCCGATGTCGTAGGCCCAGCCGTCGCCGCCGATGATCCACACGCTGCGCCGGATCAGGTATTCGGACAGCGCGGCGAGCTGGCGCGCGGACGCGGTCTCCATGGTCGCGAGCCGCTGGTCGAGCAGCGCCACGCGTTCGCGCTGCTCATGGATGCCGGCCTCGGAGTGCTGGTCGGCGGCGAGCAGGGCTGCGACCAGGTCGGTCCCGAGTGCCTCGCCCTGCGTGGCCGCCAGCGCCTGCAACTGCGTGCGCGCGGCGGCGGCGAGCTGGTCGGTGGCCAGGCGCATGCCGAGGCCGAATTCGGCGTTGTCCTCGAACAGCGAGTTGTTCCACGCCGGGCCGCGGCCGTCGGCGTCGGTGGTGTAGGGCGTGGTCGGCAGGTTGCCGCCGTAGATCGACGAGCAGCCGGTGGCGTTGGCCACCAGCATGCGGTCGCCGAAGAGCTGGGTGGCCAGCCGGATGTAGGGCGTTTCGCCGCAGCCCACGCAGGCGCCGGAGAACTCGAACAGCGGCTGCAGCAGCATCGAGCCGGGGATGGTGGTGCGCTTGGCGTCGCGGCGGGCGAGGTCCGGGAGGCGCAGGAAGTAATCCCAGTTCTCCGCTTCCTGCGCGCGCAGTGGTGGCTGTGGCGCCATGTTGATCGCCTTGTGCGACACGTTGGATTTGTCGCGGATCGGGCACACGTCCACGCACAGGGTGCACCCGGTGCAGTCCTCGGGCGCCACCTGGTAGCTCATGCGGGTGCCGGGGGCGTAGTCCTTGCTGCGCGCGGGAACGTGCTTGAACGCGGCCGGGGCGTCGGCGACGCGCTCGGTGGGGAAGACCTTGGCGCGGATCGCCGAGTGCGGGCACACGAACACGCACTTGCCGCACTGGGTGCACAGCTTCTCGTCCCACACCGGGATCTCGAGCGCGATGTTGCGCTTCTCGTGGCGGGCGGTGCCGGTGGGCCAGGTGCCGTCTACCGGCAGCAGCGACACCGGCAGCGCGTCGCCCTTGCCCTGGATCAGCGGGATGGTGACGCGGCGGGTGAAGGTGTCGAGGCCGGTCGCGGTGAGCGGCGCGGTGCCGTCAGTGGCAGCAAGCTCGAGCGTCGCCGGCACGTCGACGCGCTGCAGCGCGGCCACGGTGGCGTCGATGGCGCGGTAGTTCTGCTCGGCGATGCGCCGGCCCTTGCGGCCGTAGGTCTTCTCGACCGCGCGCTTGATCGCGGCGATCGCCTGGTCCTGCGGCAGGATGCCGGAGATGGCGAAGAAGCAGGTCTGCATCACGGTGTTGATGCGCCGCCCCATGCCAGCGTCGAGCGCGACCTGGTAGGCGTCGATGACCCAGAAGCTGATCTTCTTCTCCACCATGGTGCGCTGCATGCTCGGCGGCAGCGCGGCCCACACTTTGTCGGCGGGCTCGCTGGCGTTGAGCAGGAACACCGCGCCCGGCGCGGCGTGGGCGAGCACGTCGTGCTGCTCGATGAACAGCGGCTGGTGACAGGCGACGAACTTGGCGTCGCCCTCGCCGGTGAGGTAGGCCGAGCGGATCGGCTGCGGGCCGAAGCGCAGGTGCGACACCGTCATCGCACCGGATTTCTTCGAGTCGTAGACGAAATAGCCCTGGGCGAAGAGTTCGGTCTCGTCGCCGATGATCTTGATCGAGTTCTTGTTGGCCGACACCGTGCCGTCCGAACCCAGGCCATAGAACACCGCGGCAAAGGCGTCGGCGGCGGCGTCGGTGCGGAAGGCGGGGTCCCAGGGCAGCGACAGGCCGGTGACGTCGTCCTCGATGCCGATCGTGCACCGGCGGCGCGGCAGGGCCTGCTGCAACTCGGCATAGATCGCGCACACCATGGCCGGGTTGAATTCCTTGGAGCCCAGACCGTAGCGCCCGCCGATGACCTTGGGCATGGCGGCAAAGCGCGGCGTGGCGTCGGCCTGGTCCTCGGCCAGCGCCACCATCACGTCCTTGAACAGCGGCTCGCCGTCGGCGCCGGGTTCCTTGCAGCGGTCGAGCACCGCCAGGCTGCGCACGCTCTGCGGCAGCGCGGCGAGCAGCGCCGCGGCGGAAAGCGGGCGGTACAGGCGCACCTTGAGCAGGCCGACCTTCTCGCCGCGGGCGGTGAGGTGGGCAACCGTTTCTTCCACCGTGTCCGCGCCCGAACCCATGATCACGATCACGCGCTCGGCGTCCGGCGCGCCGACGTAGTCGAACAGGTGGTAGTGGCGACCGGTGAGCGCGGCGAATTCGTCCATCGCCTGCTGCACCACGGCGGGGAAGGCGTCGAACCAGGGGTTCTGCGCCTCGCGCGCCTGGAAGAACACGTCCGGGTTCTGCGAGGTGCCGCGGATCACCGGGTGCTCGGGCGACAGCGCACGCGCGCGCTGAGCGGTGATGCGCTCGTCCGGCAGCAGCGCGTGCAGGACCTCATCCGGGATGAAATCGATCTTCGACACCTCGTGCGAGGTGCGGAAACCATCGAAGAAGTGCAGCACCGGCACCCGCCCGGCGAGCGTGGCCGCGGTGGCGATGGCGGCGAAGTCGTGCGCTTCCTGCACCGAGTTCGACGCCAGCAGCGCGAAGCCGGTGGCGCGGGTGGACATCACGTCGGAGTGGTCGCCGAAGATCGACAGCGCATGGGTGGCGAGCGCGCGTGCCGCGACATGGAACACCGTCGGCGTGAGTTCGCCGGCGATCTTGTACATGTTGGGGATCATCAGCAGCAGGCCCTGCGACGCGGTGAAGGTGGTCGCCAGCGCGCCGGCCTGCAGCGCGCCATGGACCGCGCCGGCGGCGCCGCCCTCGGACTGCATCTCGACCACGCGGGGCACGCTGCCCCAGATGTTGGCCTTGCCGTGGGCGGCCCACTCGTCGGCGAGCTCGCCCATGTTGGACGAGGGCGTGATCGGGTAGATGGCGATCACTTCGGAGGCGCGGAAAGCGACGGAGGCGGCGGCTTCGTTGCCGTCGATGGTGATTCTGGTATTCATGGCCTGATCTCTCTGCGGGCTGCGCTGGCGCCCGCGTCAGGGTGGGGCGTGTGAGTCACCATACGAAGATCTTGCGGCGCAGCATTTGACATTTGTCATGGAATCCAGCCATGAGCAAAATCGATCCGTGACGGTCGCCACGGTCTGCCCGAAACCGCAGGGCAGACCGTGGCCGGTTCTGCCGTCGCGCGCAGA
>JAGOEI010000181.1 GCA_017997795.1 Thauera sp.
CCGGAAAAGAGGCCGCATTCTAGAAGGCGGCCGGGGCAACGTCAAGCACGGTCCCCGCCTCCGCGCGCTTCAGCTCGATCAATTGCGGTTGGCGAGCGTGACGAAGTCCTGCTTTTCCATCATCCACGACACCACGAAACCGGCGACCAGGCCCCAGAAAGCCGCGCCGATGTTGAGCACGGCGATGTCGGCCACGGTGACGAGCATGCTGACCAGCGCGCCCAGCGTGAACTTGCCGGCAAACGACGCAATGAATGCGCCCTGCAGCACGCGCAGCATCGCCAGGCCGCCGAGCACCATGATGAAGGCCTCGGGCGCCGCCAGCATCAGGCCGGTGAAGGTCGGTGCCATCAGCCCGAACAGCACGCCGAAGATACCGAACACGAGCGCCGCGGTGTATTGCCGGTCGCGCGCGCCCGACGACGTGAGCAGCGCATTGGTGGGTCCGGTGAGGCAAGTGCTGACCGCACCCACGGTCGCGCTGAGAGCCGCACCGATGCCGGACACCACCGCGATCGTATTGACCGGCGCCTCGTGCCCCGCCGTCTTGAGCACCGCGACGCCCTGCCCGTTCTGCACCACCAGCACGGTGATCGCCAGCGGCACGACCAGCTCGAACAGTGCCGCCGCCGACCACACCGGTGCCTGCAGCAACGGCTGGGCAACGGTGAACTGGCCCAGCGTGCCGGTATCGACGCGGCCAAGCAGGGTGATCGCGAGGGCGCCGACCAGCAAGGCGCCGATCACCGGCGGGATGCGCTTGCCGACCGCCGGGTAGGCGGACAGCAGCAGGAACACGACCACCATCGGCGCAGCGATGGCGACGTCCTCGTGCAGCGCGCGCACCAGGTCGAGCCCGAAGCGCAGGAACACGCCGGCCACCATGCCCATCACGATCGGCATCGGCAGCGCCTGCATGAAGCGCTTGACCCAGCCGCTCGCGCCCATGATCAGGATCAGCAGGCTGGTGGCGTAGAACGCGCCGATCACCTCGGCAAAGCTCAGGTGCTGGAGCGCAGGCCCGACCAGCACGGTGCCGGGGATGGTCCATGCAAAGCCGAGCGGCATGCGGTAGCGCCAGCTCATCGCGATGGTGATGAGGCCGTTCACGAAGAACACGCCAAACACCCAGGACGCGAGCTCGGCCTGCGACAGCCCGCCCCGTGTCCCCACGGCGAGGATGATCGCGACCGGGCCCGTGGCCGAAAAGATGAATCCGATCAGACCGTTGGCAAAGTAGCCCAGCCCCGAGTCGGAGAAGATGCGGCCTAGCCCGGGCGCCTGGGCGGTGGGACGTTCAAGGTTTGCAAGCATGAGAAGACCACTGTGGATGATTCAATGCGGCACGGTCGTGCGCTGCTGGATTATTGTTGTTTGTCTCGGATGGATAAATACTCAAAAATAACAACACTATTCATCCCATCGAAACAAAGCGGAGCCCGATCAGCATGGATCGCCTGGACACGATGCGTCTCTTCACCCGGATCGTCGAGCTCGGCAGCTTCAGCCGCGCGGCGGAACAGCTCGGGCTTGCGCGTGCCTCGGCAACGCAGAGCATCAAGCAGCTCGAGGCGAGGCTCGGCGTGCGCCTGCTGCTGCGCACGACGCGGCAGGTCACGCCCACGGTGGACGGCGAGGCCTATTACCAGCGCTGCCTCGTCATCCTCAACGACGTCGATGACCTCGAGGCGGAGTTCGCGCATGCCGGCCACCATCCCCGGGGACGTATCCGCATCGACCTCTCCGGCTCACTGTGCAGGCTGGTGCTGTTGCCCGCCCTGCCCCGCTTCTGCGCGACGTATCCGCAGATCCATCTGGACATCACGGTCAGCGACCGCCACATCGACCTCGTCCGTGAGGGCGTCGACTGCGTGCTGCGCTTCGGCGGCCTGGGCGACGTGCCCCATGTCGCGCGCCGCCTCGCCCAGTTGCCCCAGGTGACCTGCGCCAGCGCCGACTACCTGCAGCGACACGGGACACCGCGGAGCCTCGCCGATCTCGTCCATCACCGCGCGGTGGATTACGTCTCGGCGCCCAACGCCAAGCCGGTGCCGCTCGAGTTCGTCATCGACGGCGCAGTCGAACGCACGAACCTGCCGGCCACCGTATCGATCAACAGCGGCGAAGCTTACGTGGCGGCGTGCGAGGCGGGCTTCGGCATCATCCAGGTGCCGCACTACCATGTCGCGCGGCAGTTGTCGGCGGGCAGTCTGCGCGAGATTCTGCCGGACTGCCGGCCGCCGGCGCTGCCGCTAAACGTGCTGTATCCCCCTAACCGACAGCTCTCGGCGCGCGTGCGGGCCTTCATCGACTGGTTGCAGGACCTGTTCGCCGACCTTGCGCAGTGAGATGCAGCGCGGGGCCACGCGCACCGAACCAGAAAGCAGATGGGCCGACCCACGCTGACGCGGGTCGGCCCATCGAAGGTCAAACGGGGCTACGGCCCCGCTCGGACACTTGCTTGTTACTTCTTGCCGGCGGCCTTCTGGGTCGCGGTCACGGCCTTGACGGTCGCTTCGGTGGCAGCGGCCATGTTGGCTTCGGCAACTTCAGCAGCCTGCTTGGCAGCCTTGCTGGCGTTGTCGTACAGGCTGTTGGCGGTGTCCATGGCCGACTTGACGGCAGCGAACACACCTTCCGAACCGGCCGGCGCCGACTTGGCAGCCTGGTCGAGCATGGCGGCGAAGTTCTTGTTCAGTTCGGCGATCTGCTTCTCGAACAGGCTCGAAACTTCCTGCTGGCCTTCGGTGGCGATTTCCTGAACGCTGCGGGCGTAGGCAACGGCCTTGTCGATCAGCGGCTTGGTCAGCTCGGTCTGCAGGCTGGCCAGGTCTTGCGGGTTCTTGGCTTCGGCCAGCTTCTTGGTGGTGGCCATGCTGTCTTCCAGCACCGAGCGAACGGTGTTGAGGTTCAGTTCGGCGAGGCGCTCGGCGCGGGCGATGGCGCTACCGGCCAGCGACATCAGGCTTTCGAGGTTGGCTTGGCCGAGGGCGGCGAATTGCTCGGGGGTCTGGATCTTGGTCATGAGGAAGTTTCCTTAAGGTGGGTGATGCGCAAGGGATGGTCTGGCAGCACGCCGGCGAACCGGCCTTCATCAACTTGTTGCGCTGCAGCATTGACTGAATTATAGCGGCCCAAATCAGGCTGTCAACACTTTTTTGTGCACCGCAACATCTTTGTAATCTGGGCGGTGAAGAGCCGCGCAAAGCGTCCGATCAGGGGAATCGTCGTGCGCGGAAATCCTGCCATCCTTCACGGGCTGCACTGTCTTCCACAAGCGCCACGAATTCGGACCTGCTTTCGTAAAATTTGTTGCACTGCATCATTTCTTGCGCTACCATGAATTCGTCTCCTCCACCCTCCTCGATTGGTGTGGATTTCGGCCCGGGCCCGCAAGCGCCCGGGCCTTTTTCTTTTCCGACTCGCTTGCGCTTCGGCCGCCCCGACCAGCCCCCCTAGCAGCCCGCCTCCGTCCTGGCTGCGCAACGCCGCTGCAGCACGTCGGCAAAGCGATCCGCCGCGAGCGCAGAAGCGCCGAGAAAAAGCTCAGGCTCGATCAACTCGATCTCCATCAAGGCGGGCTTGCGCTCGAACTCGACGAGGTCGACACGCGCGTATGCGGTCGGCGCCGGCAGGCAGGTCAGCGCCCGGGCAGCCAGGTCGAACTCCGCGGCGGACGGGGCGTGCGCGTGCACCGTGCCGCCGTACATGTCCTGCACGCGGAAGTCGCCGGGTGCCGGCTGCTTGCGGATCGCGTGCGAAAAAGCGCCGCCGAAATAGATCAGCGACACCTCGCCCACCGCCGCGACGCTGGCCACGAAGGGCTGGATCATCACGTCGCCCTCGGCCACCAACTGCTCGACGTGCCGCGCGCACACCGGGTCTGCAGCCCTGGCGCGCAGGGCGCCGATTGCCCCGATGGAGACGGCGGGCTTGACCACGACCTCGTCCCAGCCGCGATTGCGCAGTTGCGTCACGGCATCCGCCGCGCCGCGCCCGAGCCACAAGGTGGGAACGGTCGCGACTCCGCCCGCCTGCAACTCGCGCAGGTAGGCCTTGTGGCTATTCCACTCGATCACCGGGAGTGGATTGACGAAGTCGGTCAGCGCACTGGTATGGCGTGCCCACGCCAGGAATTCATCCAGGCGGGCAAAGTAGTCCCAGGGCGTGCGGACGACGACGAGGCGATACGAAGCCCACGCCTGTGCGCTGTCCCAGGGCACGAGTTCAGCGACGATGCCACGTCGCGCCAATGCAGCCACCAGCAAATGGCTTTCGGGGTCGGGCTTCGCCATCGAGGCGCCGGTGACGAGCGCAATGCGTACCGAGGAATTCATAGGCGTCGTGATCATGTAAAGCCCGCACCACACACCGGGGGCGATCCAGGCATGGCAGCAGGCCAGCGCACCCGGGCGGTCTGGTCAGGTGGAGGTTTTCTTTCCGGGCGTCGCGGGATCATCCGGGTCGATGCCCCAGTCACCATAGGTATACCAATCCTCACCAAGCATCTCGGCGGGATGCAGGGTGCGACCGGATCCATTTCCGCAGCCAAGCGCGTCTGCCGGACAGTACTTGTCACAGCCCCAGCAGATGCGTTCGGGGTTCTTCGGGTGCAGGGGAAATTTCTTGGCCATGTCGCGTTCTCGATAAACGTCAACACATGATATGAAAAAGTGCCGCGAAGAAAATTGATCCAGCGCTATTCGCATCTGCATCAATGACATGCATCGCCATCGTCACATCGCCCACGAGCGTGAACGACGAAGCCCGGAGGAGACCTCCGGGCTTCGAACATTCTGGTGGGTGCTGACGGGGTCGAACCGCCGACATTCGCCTTGTAAG
>JAGOEI010000182.1 GCA_017997795.1 Thauera sp.
CAGCAGGCGGTGCGCGAGATCTCGCTGCGCGTGTTCCGCCACCTGCACGCGCTGTCGCTGCGCTTCCACCTCGAGCGCCAGACCGGCGGGCTCACCCGCGACATCGAGCGCGGCACGCGCTCGATCGGCTCGCTGATCAGCTACACGCTGTATTCCATCCTGCCGACGCTGATCGAGATCGGCATGGTGATCGGCATCCTGCTGGTCAATTACGACGCGGTGTTCGCGCTCATCACGCTGACTGCGCTGACGATCTACATCGTGTTCACCGTCATGGTGACGAACTGGCGCACCGCGCTGCGGCGCGAGGCCAACGAGCTCGACTCCGCCGCCAACGCGCGCGCGATCGACAGCCTGATCAACTACGAGACGGTGAAGTACTTCAACAACGAGGAGTTCGAGGCGCGGCGCTACGACGAGCAACTGCAGAAGTGGACCAAGGCCCAGGTCACCAACCAGTACTCGCTGTCGGCGCTCAACGTCGGCCAGGCGGCGATCATCGCGGTCGCGGTCACCGCGATGATGTGGCAGGCGGCCGACCGCGTGGCCAGCGGCGAGATGACGATCGGCGACATCGTGCTGGTCAACGCCTTCATGATCCAGCTCTACATCCCGCTCAACTTCCTCGGCGTGCTGTACCGCGAGATCCGCCAGTCGCTCACCGACATCGAGCGCATGTTCGGCCTCATGCACACCCACCGCGAGATCGCCGACGCGCCCGACGCCCATACGCTGCCCACCGGCCCGGCGAGCGTACGCTTCGAGAACGTGAGCTTCGCCTACGACGCCAAGCGCCCGATCCTGTTCGACGTGGATTTCGACATCCCCGCCGGCAGCACGGTGGCGGTGGTCGGCCACTCCGGCTCGGGCAAGTCGACGCTCGCCCGCCTGCTGTACCGCTTCTACGACGTGCAGGGCGGCGCGATCCGCATCGACGGCCACGACCTGCGCAGCCTCACCCAGGACAGCCTGCGCGCCGCGATCGGCATCGTCCCCCAGGACACGGTGCTGTTCAACGACACGCTGTACTACAACATCCACTACGGCCGCCCCACGGCCAGCCGCGACGAGGTCGAGACCGCCGCGCGCGCCGCGCAGCTCGAAGACTTCATCCGCCAGTTGCCGGAAGGCTACGAGACCCGCGTCGGCGAACGCGGGCTCAAGCTCTCGGGCGGCGAGAAGCAGCGTGTCGCGATCGCACGCGCACTGCTGAAGAACCCGGCCATCCTGATCTTCGACGAGGCCACCTCGGCGCTCGACTCGCGGACCGAGAAGGCGATCCAGGCACAGATCGAGCTCGCCGCGGAAGGCCGCACCGCGCTGGTGATCGCGCACCGCTTGTCCACGATCATGGACGCGGACGAGATCATCGTGCTCGACAAGGGCCGCATCGTCGAGCGCGGCCGCCACACGCCGCTGCTGGCGCAGGGCGGCGCCTACGCGCAGATGTGGCTGCTGCAGCAGCAGGAGGAAGGCGCCGACGCAGCGGCCAACAACACTGAAGATGCCAAGTCTTACGGCGCACCCGCGGGCGGCGTGGCGTAGACTGAAACGATATTCAGACAAAGGACGCCCGCATGGACGCCCACGGCAACTTCCCGTTCCTCAAGGAAACCATCCTCTTCCTCGCGCTGAGCGGCGTGCTGATGCCGCTGCTGTCGCGGCTGCGCATCAATCCGGTGCTCGGTTTCCTCTCGGTCGGTGTGTTGCTCGGCCCCTACGGTCTCGCCTCGCTGGCGGGCACCTGGCCGGTGCTGTCGTGGTTCACCTTCGCGCGCCCGGAAGACGTGGAATTCCTCGCCGAGCTCGGGGTGATCTTCCTGATGTTCATGATCGGCCTGGAGATGTCGGTCGAGCGCCTGTGGTCGATGCGCCGGCTGGTGTTCGGGCTCGGCGGGCTGCAAGTGGCGCTGTCGGCGGCAGCGGTCGGGGCGCTGGCGCTGTGGTTCGGCAACAGCATCGAGGCCGCGGTGATCCTGGGCGTGGTGCTGGCGTTCTCATCCACCGCGATCGTCATGCAGTTGCTGATCCAGCGCCGCGAACTGGGCACGCCGCTCGGCCAGTCGACCTTCGCGATCCTGCTGTTCCAGGACCTGGCGGTGGTGCCGCTGCTGGTGCTGATCAGCATCCTGGGCGCATCGTCCGGCGAGGGCAGCTTCGCGAGCCTGCTCGGCTCCGCGGTGGTCAAGGGCGTGCTCACCGTGGTGCTGATCTACCTGATCGGGCGCCGCGTGGTGCGCCCGCTGTTCCACCAGATCACGGTCGAGAAGCAGCCCGACACCTTCACCGCGCTCACCCTGCTCACCACCCTCGGGGTGGCGGCGCTGACCTGGTACGCCGGCCTGTCGATGGCCCTGGGCGCACTGCTCGCCGGCCTGATCATCGCCGAGACCGAGTTCCGCCACGAGGTCGAGATCACCATCGAACCCTTCAAGGGCCTGCTGATGGGCCTGTTCTTCATGTCGGTCGGCATGGGCATCGACCTGCGCGCGCTGCTCGCCGAGCCGTTGTGGATTCCTCTATCCGTGGTCGGCCTGCTGGCGATGAAGGCGTTGATCATCTTCGTGCTGCTGCGGGTGTTCGGGCTGTCGTGGGGGCGCTCGGCCGAGGGCGGGCTGCTGCTCGGCCAGGGCGGCGAGTTCGCCTTCATCGTCATCGGCATGGCGCTCGCGCTCGGCCTGCTCGAGCGTCAGGTGGGGCAGTTCATGCTGATCGTGGTCGGCGTGTCGATGCTGGTCGCGCCGGTGGTCGCGCGCCTGGGCCAGAGCCTGGGCGACAACATCGACCGCCGCGCCGCACCGCCTGCGCCGGAAGACATGGAAGTCGGCGAACTCGGCGGCCACGTGATCATCGCCGGCTACGGCCGCGTCGGGCAGATGGTGGGGCAGATGCTGGCCGAGCAGGGCGTGGCCTTCGTCGCCATCGAGAACGACGCCAAGCTCATCGCCCACCAGCGCAAGGCCGGCGTGCCGCTGGTGTTCGGCGACGCCAGCCGGCCCGAGCTGCTGCGCAAGCTGCGCATCGACCAGGCGCGCGCGGTGGTGCTGACCATGGACCACACCGCGGCCGCCATCCACGCCGTGCAGGGCATCCGCCGCCTGATGCCGATGATGCGCATCATCGCCCGCGCCCGCGACGAGAAGCACGCGCTGCTGCTGCGCGAGGCCGGCGCCTCGGTGGTGGTGCCGGAGACGCTGGAATCCAGCCTCAAGCTCACCGGCTGGGTGCTGGAGACGCTCGGCGTGCCGCCCGATGCGGCGATGCGCCTGCTCGAACAGGAGCGCGAGCGCCGCATCGTCGCGCTGCGCGACACCGGCGCCGGGGCCGCCCCCTGATGGCGCCCCGAGCATTACCGGCGAGGCGCCTGCACGCCCCCTGAGCACCGCCGCCCGGCCGTGACCGCGCGCCGCCCACGCCCCTCCCCATCCTGACTCGCACCGCGACCTAATCACTCCACACCATGCGCAAACCCCGCATCGCCCTGATCGCCACCGGCGGCACCATCGCCGGCACCGCCGGCTCGGCGACCGACACCAGCGGCTACACCGCCGGCCAGCTCGGCGCCGACGCCCTGCTTGCCGCCGTGCCGCAGCTCGAGCACCTCGCCCGCCTGTCGGCCGAACAGCTCTTCAACATCGACAGCAAGGACATGACGCCACAGCACTGGCTGGTGCTGTCACGGCGCGTACAGGCGCTCGTCGACGACCCGGCGGTGGACGGCGTCGTCATCACCCATGGCACCGACACGCTGGAAGAGACCGCCTACTTCCTGCACATCACCGTCGCCACCACCAAGCCGGTGGTGATGACCGCGGCGATGCGCCCCGCAACCGCGCTGTCGGCCGATGGCCCGCTCAACCTGTATCAGGCCGTCGAGCTCGCCTGCCGCCCGGCGGCCGGACGCGCCGGGGTGCTGGCCGTGCTCGGCGACCGCATCCTGCCCGCGGCAAGCCTGAGCAAGCGCCATCCCGCGGCGGTGGATGCCTTTACCAGTGCGGGCGCGCTGACCACGCTCGCCAGCGACGCCGCGCTGCAGGCGCTCGCGCCCGCGCGCTACAGCCGGATCGCGCTGCCGCCCGAGCTGCAGACGCTGCCGCCGGTCGAGTTGCTCACCGTGGCCGCGGGCAGCTCGCCGGCGCTGGCGTCGGCGGTGGCGCGCGCGCTGGCACGCGCCAGTCTGGTTTCAGGGGCAGCGGGCCTGGTGCTGGCGCTGCCCGGCAACGCCAGCCTGCCCGAGTCCTGGCTGCCGGCGCTCGATGAGTTGCCGAACTCGGTGCCGCTCGTGCTCGCCAGCCGCTGCGGCGGGGGCATCAGCCGGCACCGCGCCGATGCGCCGGGAAACTGGCTCGACGCCGGTGCGCTCGATCCGCTCAAGGCACGCGTTCGCCTGATCGCCGGCCTCGGCGCCGGCCTGCGCGGCGCGCGGTTGCGGCGCTGGTTCGAACGCGGCTGAGCAAGACCTCGGCTATGGGCTTGGAGGCCGCTCCCACGGAGCCTGAGCTCGCTACCCTGTTTCACAGCCCCGGATCGGTGCCCCCGCCTTCCAGCGCGAGTTCGACCATGCGCCGCGACAGATGGGGCGCGAAGCCCTCGATGAAGGCATACACATAGGCGCGCAGCCAGGCGCGCTTGCGCAGCCCGATGCGCGTCGTGCTCGACTCGAACAGGTGCGACGCATCGATCATGCCGAGCTTGCGGTCCTCGGCCGGGTCGTAGGCCATGCGCGCCAGGATGCCGATGCCCAGGTCCATCTCGACGTACTTCTTGATCACGTCCGAGTCGATCGCGGTGAGCACCACCTTGGGCTTGAGGCC
>JAGOEI010000044.1:0-1155 GCA_017997795.1 Thauera sp.
CCTGTTCTTCTGACGCGCTGCCCGGGCTGCTCCATAAATGCCGGATCAATGGAGCGTGTGGAGCAGCCCGGGCACCGCTCCAGCCGATTTTCTGAACAACGACAACACCGCAGGGGCCGTGCAAGTGCCTGAAATACAAGAGATCGACCTGCTGGCACGGGCCCTGCTCAACGAACCCTGTGGCGACCCGCCCGCACACCTTAAAGATTGAGGAGACGACACCATGCTGTATGCACTGCCCGGCCAGGCCGATGCCAAGGTCCAGTTCAAGACCCGCTACGACAACTTCATCGGCGGCAAGTGGGTGGCCCCGGTCAAGGGCCAGTATTTCGATGTGATCACGCCGATCACCGGCCAGAAGTACACCCAGGCTGCGCGCTCCACCGCCGAGGACATCGAGCTCGCCCTCGACGCCGCGCACGCCGCCTTCCCCAAGTGGGGCAAGGCCGACGCCACCACCCGTTCCAATGTCCTGCTCAAGATCGCCGACCGCCTCGAGGCCAACCTCGAGCTGCTCGCCTACGCCGAGACCGTCGATAACGGCAAGCCGATCCGCGAGACGCTCAACGCCGACATCCCGCTCGCCGTCGACCACTTCCGCTACTTCGCCGGCTGCCTGCGCTCGCAGGAAGGCGGCATCTCGGAGATCGACGAGAACACCATGGCCTACCACATCCACGAGCCGCTGGGCGTGGTCGGCCAGATCATCCCGTGGAACTTCCCGATCCTGATGGCGGCGTGGAAGCTGGCGCCGGCGCTGGGCGCGGGCAACTGCGTGGTGCTCAAGCCCGCCGAGTCGACCCCGATCTCGATCCTGGTGCTGATGGAGCTGATCGCCGACCTGCTGCCGCCGGGCGTGCTCAACATCGTCAACGGCTACGGCCGCGAGGCCGGCATGCCGCTCGCCACCAGCAAGCGCATCGCCAAGATCGCCTTCACCGGCTCCACCTCCACCGGCCGCGTGATCGCCCAGGCCGCCGCCAACAACCTGATCCCGGCCACGCTCGAGCTGGGCGGCAAGTCGCCCAACATCTTCTTCGCCGACGTCATGGACAAGGACGACGCCTTCCTCGACAAGGCGATCGAGGGCCTGGTGCTGTTCGCCTTCAACCAGGGCGAAGTGTGCACCTGCCCGAGCCGCGCGCTGATCCAGGA
>JAGOEI010000044.1:1255-3770 GCA_017997795.1 Thauera sp.
TGCTACCTGCCCACCGACCTCACCATCGGCCCCTACGACGTGCACCTCGGGCACATCGGCGGCGTGCCCTTCTACATCAGCGCCTCGCAGTACGAATACTGGAAGCACACGCAGTTGATCATCGACGTGGTCCCGGGCCACGGCGGCACCTTCTCGCTCGAGGGCAACACCGGCAAGGCCTTCCACACCCGCTCGCGGCTGTTCACCGACGCCGAGTTCGCCGATGTGCAGGCGGAGGACGCGAAGCTGGGACGATAGCGATCGGTAATGACTCCATGGCTTACCCGTCGTCGGGATTGCGTCGACGGGACGGAGTGGCATTCATCTTGCTTTTTCGTGTTGCAGAAACCGGACGTGCCACCGTGGCGCAGTCCGGGCGAAGGAGGAGATGAGACGATGAGCCAGACCCCGATTCGGGCCGAGCGCGCCCCAGCGATCGAAGCGCTGCGGCGGCAGTTCTTCGACAGCGGACAGTTGCCCGCTGCCGGCCTGCCCGCGTCGGTCTTGCGCTCCTGGCAGCGCTGCCAGCGCCTGGGCATGGAGAATACCGAGCGCGGCCGGCCATCCAACACCACGCGCGGCGACCTCATGGTGGCGCGCGAGCGCAACGCCGAACTGCTCAGCCATGCCGGCGGCGTCATGGAGCATCTTTACGAGCAGATCCGCGCTTCGGGCAGCATGGTGCTGCTCGCGGACGCCAGCGGCCTCATCCTGCACGGCATCGGCGACCCTGCTTTCGTCGATCGCGCGAGCCGCGTTGCGCTGCAGCCGGGGGCGAGCTGGAGCGAATGCCAGCGCGGCACCAACGCCATCGGCGCCACCCTGATCGAACGCGCGCCGGTGGAGATCTTCGGCGCCGAGCATTACCTCGAATGCAACGGCGTGCTCACCTGCAGCGCGGCGCCGATCTTCGATTGCCACGGCGAGGTGCTCGGCGCCCTCGACATCTCGGGCGACCACCGCAACTCGCAGCCCCACACACTCGGTCTTGCGCGCATGGGCGTGCGCCTGGTCGAGCGCCGCATGTTCGAAAGCGAGCACGCGCGCCACGCGATCTTCGCTTTCCACCCGCGCCCCGAGGGCGTGGGCGGGCTGCAGGAAGGGCTGCTCGCGGTCGATGCCGACGGCGAGATCGTCGCCGCCGACCGCCAGGCACGCACGCTGCTCGGCATCGAGCCGGGGCGCAGCCTGGGGCTGGGTGGCTTCGGCAATCTGTTCCGCAGCAGCTTCGGCACCGTGATCGGGCGCGCCGCGCGCGATCCGGGCGCGTTGATGGCACTCGAGCTGCGCTCGGGCGTGACCGTGTATGCCCGCGTGCGGGTGAGTCTGGCCTGGCACATCGGCCTGCAGGCGGCGCAGGCCGGCGGCGGCGCGCGTGCGGCGCGCACCCCCGACCCGTCACGCTCGGCACGCAACCGGGTCACGCTGCAGACGCTCGCCACCGGCGACGCCGGCCTGCAGCTCGCGCTCGACCGCTGCGCCAAGGTCGTCGGCCGCAACATCCCGATCCTGATCCAGGGCGAGTCCGGCTCCGGCAAGGAGCTGCTCGCGCGCGCCTGCCACAACAGCGGACCGCGCGCCGACGGCCCCTTCGTCGCGGTCAATTGCGCGGCGATCCCCGAGAACCTGATCGAATCCGAACTCTTCGGCTACGTCGGCGGCGCCTTCACCGGCGCGCGCAAGGAGGGCGCCATCGGCCGCATCCAGCAGGCCCACGGCGGCACGCTGTTCCTCGACGAGATCGGCGACATGCCGCTGGCGATGCAGGCCCGCCTGCTGCGCGTGCTGCAGGAGCGCTGCGTGCAGCCGGTGGGCGCCGCCGAGCCGGTCGCGGTCGACATCGCGCTGCTGTGCGCCACCCACCGCATGCTCAGCGAGCGCGTCAAGGCCGGGCAGTTTCGCGAGGATCTGTACTACCGCGTCAATGGCCTGAGCGCGCAACTGCCGCCGCTGCGCGAACGCAGCGACCTGCGCGCGATCGTCCGCCGCCTGCTCGACGGCAGCAGCCACCATCCCGAGCCCACCCGCATCGACGTCGCCCCCGAGACGATGGCCATCCTCGAGGCCTATGCCTGGCCGGGCAACATCCGCCAGTTGCAGAACGTGCTCGAGGTGGCGCTCGCGCTGCTCGACGAGGACGAGGACTGCATCCTGCCCGCGCACCTGCCGGAGGACGTGGTGCACGGCGCCGACGATGCGCCGGTCGCGCGCCTGGCCACGCGCGTGCCGATGGCGAACCCGGCCGAAGCCCTCGCCCGCGGTCGCGGCCGGCGCCCCAAGGACCTCGACGACGCCACCATCCGCGCCGCGCTGGAACGCTTCGACGGCAACCTGTCGGCCGCTGCGCGCCACCTGGGGGTGGCGCGCAATACGCTGTATCGAAGGATGGGGTGCGATTTCTGAGGGGGCGCGCCCGGATTCCGCGCCGGCACCGCGCTCAGCGCGCCGGCCAGCGCTCGAAGCTGCGGTGGGTGGCGAAGTGGGCCAGCGCGTCGAGCAGCGCGACCGTGAGCGG
>JAGOEI010000044.1:3870-16479 GCA_017997795.1 Thauera sp.
GGGTGCGATTTCTGAGGGGGCGCGCCCGGATTCCGCGCCGGCACCGCGCTCAGCGCGCCGGCCAGCGCTCGAAGCTGCGGTGGGTGGCGAAGTGGGCCAGCGCGTCGAGCAGCGCGACCGTGAGCGGCGGATCGAAGGGGCTGTGGCCGGCCCCGTCCACCAGCGCAAGCCGGCTGCCGGGCAGGGCCTCGTGCAGGCGAAGGGCATTGCGCGCCCGGCAGACGAGGTCGAGCCGGCCGTGGATGATCGCCGTGGGGATGCCCGCCATGCGGCTCGCGGCCTCGAGCACGGTCTCCTCGCCGAGGAAGCAGCGGTGCACCAGGTAATGCGCCTGGACGCGGTACTTGTCGATCAGTGCGGCCTGCTCCGCGGCGTTGCGGGCAGGGGGCGCAGTGGGCGTGCGGCCGGGCGCGATCAGGGCCTCCTCCCACGCGGCCCAGGCTTGCGCCGCAACCAGAGCGGCCCCCAGGTCGTGAGGGGCCCCGAGCCGCGCACACAAGGCGGCGAGCGCACGCCCCTCCGCGGCTTCCGGGACGGCCGCACACAGCGCGGACCACGCATCGGCGCAGATCGCGCCCGCGCCCTCGGGGCCGAAGAACCAGTCGAGATCGGCCTGCCCGGTGAGGAAGCTGCCGCGGAGGATTGCGCCCAGGCAGGCCTGTGGATGGGCGCTGCACCAGGCGACCGCGAGCGCCGCGCCCCAGGAGCCGCCGAACACCAGCCAGCGCGCGATGCCCAGGTGCAGGCGCAGGCGCTCGATGTCCTCGACCAGTTCGCGCGTGGTGTTGGCGTGGCAGTCGCCGCGCGGCGTGCTGCGCCCGCAGCCGCGCTGGTCGAAGAGCACGACGTGAAAGCGCGCCGGGTCGAAGAGCTGGCGCTGGCGAGCGTTGCAGCCACTGCCCGGGCCGCCGTGCAGGAACAGCACCGGAAGGCCGTCGGGATTGCCGCAGCGCTCGAAGTACACGCGGTGGCCGTCGCCGACCTCGAGCAGGCCATGGGCCAGCGGTGGCGAGGGTGGAAAGAGTGAGGTGTGGGGCAGCATGACGGCGGGCAGTAAATAAGGGGGACGGCGGGAGCCGGGCGGGGAGCGGGTGACCAATGCCGGATATTAGACCAGCGCTCGCCCCGATCGAGTACCCGTCAGGCCTTACGGCAGGGTCGAGCAGGAAGGGCCTGCGCGGGCGGAAAGGCCGTGCGATGCACGCCGGATGAATCCGCGATCCGCAGGTGGATCATGGCGAACGTGCTCGTTCGCGGGCAGGCCCGTTACCACGGCGCCTTCGTGCGATTGCCCTGCCATGTGGTCGAAAAGACCACGCGATCAGGTGCGCTCCGGCTCGATGGGCGTGACCGTATTGCGGACGAAGACTTGTTCATGCTCGGCAAAGTCCCATCGCTCGATGAGGCAGGATCCCCACGCCGTGGCGCCGATCCGCGCCGGGTCGTCGTGTGCACCGGACGCCTCGCACCAGCGCACGATGTTTATCGAGTTGGGCGCCTCGGCGCGCGTGCGCGACGACACGGCGGTGCCGGCCTGCAGCACCCACAGTCGGCGCGCCAGTCCCTGCGGCGCCAGCGTGTAGGGCAGGTGAATGTGCCCGCCCAGGACGAGATCGGCCCCGGCGACCGACCAGGCCTGCAGGGCGGCGTCGTGGCCGCGCAACAGGTTGGCGCGGTCCCCGGCCCGGGTCACGGCCGCCGGTTGATGCACGACCACCACGCGGAGTTGCCGCGGACTCGCCGCGGCCAGCAGGCCTGCCACCCGGTCGATCTGCGCCGCGGACACCTCCCCGTTCTTGTGCCGCCAGGCGCGCGTGGTGTTCACGCCGACGACCAGCAGGTCCGGCGACGAATGCACCGGCTCGAGTTCCGCGCCGAACACCCTGGCGTAGCGCGCGTATGGGCGCCTCAGGCGCGCCCAGAGATCGAACAGGGCGATGTCGTGGTTGCCCGGCACCGCGAGCACGGGCGCACCCAGTCGGGCGACGAAGGCCTTCGCTGCGCGAAACTGGGCGGGTCGTGCGCGCTGCGTGATGTCGCCCGCCAGCACCACCAGATCCGGCCGCTGCTGCCCGGCCAGCGCGATCAGGGCCGCGACCACCGCGGGCCGTTCGGTGCCGAAATGGGTGTCGGCGATGTGCAGAAGGATGCTCATTCCGCCGCCCTCATCCCTTGGCGGCGGGTGCGCCTTCCGCACCCGCCGCCTGCAGCAGGTACAGGGGCTTGTCCAGCACGCGGATATGGATGGGCGCGCGCATCCGTGCCACCTCGCCGTCGAAAGCCACCTTGATCTCCCGGTGACCGGGCGCCAGCCTGGGCTTCACCACCATGTGCGTGAACTCGAAGCTGTCCACGCCGGCGGCTTCACCCAGCCGGCCCATCGCCCCGTGCAACATCAGGCCGAGCATCGACAGCGTGCCGATGGGCCGCAGCATCAGGGCGGCCAGGCTGCCGTTGCCGGGTGTGCCGGGGACGGTGTCTGCGGGCTCTGCGCCGAGCTGTTGCAACTGCAGCGGGTTGTTGCCCACGAAGAGGATCAGGGTCTGCACGTCGCGAAGCGTGGCGCCCATCTCGATGTGCAGACGCAGCCGGCGTTGCGCGCGCAGCAGCGTCGCGCACCCGGCGACGAACGCCACCCAGCGGCTGCGGCCGAAGCGGGCCTTGTAGGCCTCGCGATCCTGCAGCAGCTCGGGGTAGACGCCGAGGCTGGCGTTGACGAGGAAGAGCCGGTCGTTGATGGCACCCACCTGCACCGGCCGCGGTCGCGCATCCAGCAGTTGCCGTGCCGCGGCGGCGGGCTCGGTGGGGATGCCGTGCGTCCGCGCGAAGTAGTTGAAGGTCCCGTAGGGGATGACCCCCATCGGGCAACCCGCCGCGTGCGCGGCCTGGGCCACCGTGCTGAGGCTGCCATCGCCGCCGACCGCGATCACCGCCGAAGCGCGTGCCACCGCCGCGGCGGCGGCTTCGGTGGCCACGCGCGCGAGCTCCGCCGGTCCGCAGATCAGCAGTTCGCCCTTTCGCCCATGCGCCGCGAGGGCCGACTCGATCACGGCGCGCTTGGCGTCCACGTCGAGGGCGCCCGCCGAGGCGTTGATCACGAACAGCAGGGCGGACGCCGGGTCGAGGCGCGGGACCGGCATCGGGGTGTGCTGCGTGCGGTCGGCGCCGATCGACTCGGGCTGGAAACCATCGGTCATGTTGCACCCGGTCGGCGAGCCTGCAGCAGGGATCTGCGCCAACAGGCCCGCGGATTAAATGACTGCGAACCTACCATCAAAACGCGCTTGCGGTCGCGGCCCGCGAGCCCGCGCGGGGACGGGAGCTTGCGCTGGGAGCGGGGCGGAGCGCGGGCGGAACTGCCCAACGCCGATGCCTGTCCAACTGCCAGACAAGCATCAGGATTCCGTGTTCTTGCAGCAACGCGGAACCCTGGCAATCCCGCCTCGATCATTTTTTGGACAGCCATGGAACACAAGGGCCCCCAGGCACGGAGCCGATCCGAATTCCTGAAGGAGAAACGGCGAGCCACCGTGGAACGGATTGCCGCGGCGCATCTCGCGTCGATGGACGGCACGATGGCCGAAGCCCTTGGGCAGAGCAACCGGCAACGGCTGGTGTGGCTGTCCTTGCTGGCGATGCCGCTCCTCTTTCCGGTGGCGCTCCCCGGCATGGCCTCGGTGGTCGGCGCCTTCTGCCTCTTGATTGCCTTCGGCCTGTGCATCGGCCAGCCCGTTCCCTTGCCGCGCTGGCTGGCCGGGCGACAGATCGACGGTCGCGCCAGGGCCTTGCTGCAGCGCATGTTCGGCCGGGTCGTCGGCATCGTCGCATCCCTGGGACGCCCCCGCTTGCTGCGCCTGAGCGACCGGCCGGCGCGCGTGTTCAATGCCTTGATGCTTTCCTGTGCAGGCCTGTCGATGATGACGCCCGTGCCCATCATCAGCTTCGACAACGTGCTGCCTGCGCTGGCCATCGTGCTGATCTCGTGGGGCTTGCGTCTGCGCGACGGCCTGATGCTGCTGGCCGGCTATCTGGTCACGCTGGCGGCGGCTGCCTCGGTGCTGCTGCTCTGGTGGGGCGGCACCGTCGCCGCGACCGAATTGTTGTCGTGGGTGGGGGGCGCTTCGGGCAGGTGATCGCCCGCAGGCTGGCTGCGGAGCCGAAGCCAGTCTGCGCGCCGGCACCGCCCTCAAGATTTTCATGAGCCCCGGTTCCGTACTTTCGTGATGCGAATTATTCCTCTTCGAGGCAATCTCACACACACGGCCGGAAAACCGGTCGGCGGTGCCTGCAGGTGGCGCCGATCCCACCCAGAGACAAGACAGGAGACGATCATGAAATGGGAAACCCCCGCAGCCAGCGACATGCGCTTCGGCTTTGAAATCACGATGTACATCGCCAACCGCTAAGGCGCGACCCCGGGGCGGTGCGGCGCGCGTCCCCGCGCCGCGCCGCCCTTTTTGCTTGTGCCTCGCATGTGAGCACCGCCGGTGCCCATGCGCCCCACGGGAGTGGCGATGAAGATTCGCGTACTCGGTTCCGCCGCCGGTGGTGGTTTCCCGCAGTGGAACTGCAACTGCCCCAACTGCGACGGCCTGCGCAAGGGACGCATCCGCGCCCAGGCCCGCACGCAGTCGTCGATTGCCGCCAGCGGCGACGACGAGAACTGGGTGCTGTTCAATGCCTCGCCCGACGTGCTGCAGCAGATCCGCAGCTTTCCCGCGCTGCAGCCGGCGCGCGCGCTGCGTGACACCGGCATCGCCGCGATCGTGCTGATCGACGCTCAGATCGACCACACCACCGGCCTCTACATGCTGCGCGAGCACCGCAAGCCATGGCCGGTGTGGTGCACCGCCTGCGTGCGCGAGGACCTGTCGGTGGGCAACCCGGTGTTCGGCGTGCTCGGCCACTACAGCGGCATCGACTGGCGCGAGCTGCCGTTGCAGGCGCGCTTTGCCATCGACGGCGCGCCCGGCCTCGGCTTCGAGGCGCTGGCGCTGACCAGCAATGCGCCACCGTACTCGCCGCACCGCGACCACCCGCAGCCGGGCGACAACATCGGCGTCACCCTGGTCGATGCCGCCAGCGCCAAGCGCCTGTTCTACGCCCCCGGCCTGGGCGAGATGGAGCCGCACGTATGGGAAGCCATGCAGGCCGCCGACTGCGTGCTGGTCGATGGCACGCTGTGGACCGACGACGAGATGATCCGCCTCGGCGCCTCGCAGAAGACCTCGCGCGCCATGGGCCACCTGCCGCAATCCGGCGCCGGCGGCATGCTCGAGTGGCTGGACAAGCTGCCGGCCTCCACGCGCAAGGTGCTGATCCACATCAACAACACCAACCCGATCCTCGACGAGGACAGCCGCGAGCGTGCCGAGCTGGCCGAGCACGGCATCGAGGTCGCCTTCGACGGCATGGAGATCGCGCTGTGAGCTACATAGACCAGACCAGCATCGAGCACACCGCGGCACTGGTGGCCCGCGCCGACGACCTGCCGCCGTGGAGCCCGGCTGAGTTCGAGGCCCTGCTGCGCGAGAAGGGCACGAGCTACCACATCTACCACCCCTTCCACGTGATGATGGCCGAGGGCAAGCTCACCCGCGAACAACTGCAGGGCTGGGTGGCGAACCGCTTCTACTACCAGATCTCTATCCCGGTGAAGGACGCCGCCATTCTGTCCAACTGCCCGGAGCGCGCGATCCGCCGCGAGTGGATTCAGCGCATCCTCGACCACGACGGCTTCGAGATCGGCGACATCAAGGACCCCGGCGGCATCGAGGCCTGGATCCGGCTCGGCGAGGCGACGGGTCTCTCCCGCGACGACGTCACCTCGTTGCGCTTCGTCGCGCCGGCGACGCGCTTCGCGGTCGACGCCTACATCAACTTCGCCCGCCAGCGCCCGTGGCAGGAGGCGGTGGCCTCCAGCCTCACCGAACTCTTCGCGCCGCACATCCACCAGCAGCGCCTCGACACCTGGCCCACGCACTACCCCTGGGTAGATACCACCGGCCTGCAGTACTTCCGCAACCGCCTCACCCAGGCGCGGCGCGACGTCGAGCACGGCCTGCGCTTCACGCTCGAGTACTTCAGCCAGAGCCGGGCGATGCAGCAGCGCGCGCTCGACATCCTGCAGTTCAAGCTCGACGTGCTGTGGGCGATGGCCGACGCGATCATGCTGAGCCAGTGCGAGGTGGCGATCGTCGGCCCGCGCAAGGGGACTCCACGATGAGCGAGACGGCGGCGATCGGCCTCGATACCACCCCGCGCGTGTCGAAGCGCTTCCGCCTGCAGTGGGAGGAGGCGCAGCAGGCCTGGGTGCTGCTCTACCCGGAAGGCATGGTCAAGCTCAACCAGAGCGCGGGCGAGATCCTGCGCCGTTGCGACGGCGCGCGCAGCGTGGCCGAGGTGGTCGCCGACCTGGAGCAGGCCTTCGCCACCACCGGGCTCGAGGCCGACGTGATCGCCTTCCTCGAGCTGGCGCGCAAGCAGCAGTGGGTGGAGGTGTGAGGTGATCATCAACCCGCCGCGCGAATGCCTGCCGCGCCCACAGGACGGACCCACCGCCAGTGCGTTTGCCGCGAGCGCGCTGGCGTTCGCCGGAGGCTGCCAATCATGACTGCACCCATTCCTGTCCAGCCCGGCCCGCCGCTGTGGCTGCTGGCCGAGCTCACCTACCGCTGCCCGCTGCACTGCGTGTTCTGCTACAACCCGGTCGATTTCGCCCACACCCCGGACGAGCTCTCGACCGACGACTGGCTGCGCGTGCTGCGCGAGGCGCGCGCGGCGGGCAGCGTGCAGTGCGGTTTCTCCGGCGGCGAGCCGCTGCTGAGGGACGACCTCGAGGTGCTGGTCGCCGAGGCGCACAAGCTCGGCTTCTACACCAACCTGCTGACCTCCGGCGTCGGCCTCACCGAGGCACGAGCGCGGGCGCTGAAGGACGCCGGGCTCGCCCACATCCAGCTCTCCTTCCAGGATTCCACCAGGGAACTCAACGACTTCCTGTCGCACACCCGCACCTTCGAGCTCAAGCAGAAGGTGGCCGCGATCATCAAGGACAACGGCTGGCCGATGGTTATGAACTGCGTGATCCATCGCCTCAACATCGACTACATCGACCGCATCATCGACATGGCGGTGGAGCTCGGCGCCGAGTACCTCGAGCTCGCCAACAGCCAGTACTACTCGTGGGCGATGCTGAACCGCGACCAGTTGCTGCCCTCGCGCGAGCAGATCGAGCGCGCCGAGCGCGTCACCAACGAGCGCCGCGAGCGCTACGGTGATCGCATCCGCATCTTCTTCGTCGTGCCCGATTACCACGAGACGCGGCCGAAGAAGTGCATGAACGGCTGGGGCAACGTGTTCCTCACCGTCACCCCGGATGGCACTGCCTTGCCCTGCCACACCGCGCGCATGCTGCCCGGGCTGGCCTTTCCCAATGTGCGCGACATGGACGTGCGCAGCATCTGGTACGAGTCGGAAGGCTTCAACCGCTACCGCGGCGACGGCTGGATGAAGGAGCCCTGCCGCACCTGCCCGGAGAAGGAGAAGGACCTCGGCGGCTGCCGCTGCCAGGCCTTCATGCTCACCGGCGATGCGGCGGCGGCCGACCCGGTGTGCGACAAGTCGCCCTCACATCACAAGGTGCTGGAAGCGGTCGAGCGCGCAGAGCGCGGCGAAGTGGCGGTGGTGGAGCGTCCGCTGGTGTTTCGCGGGCAGGAGGAATCGCGCCGGCGCAAGGCGGGGTTGCTGCAACCGGGCGGCTGAGGCGCGTCCTCGCGTTCGCGGGCCACGCGCTGGAAAACCGGTTACACGCGGTACAAGCGGCGCGAGGGCGCGAGCCGGCCGCGAGCGAGGGAGGCGTGACTGCGGACAAGCAGGGAGCCGACGCCGCGCGACGGGGGCGTCAGGCCGCCCCGCGCAGCTTCTGCACCACCATCACCGCCGCGAGCACGATCGCCCCGGCGACGATGCCCACGCCGGCCCCCGCGCCGGTGTTGATCAGCGCGCCGCCTACGCCGCCGAAGCCTTCCGCAAAGTGCTCCACCGCGTGCGCTGCCGTCGGCCAGCCGTGCAGCAGGATGCCGCCGCCGACCATGAACATCGCCGCGGTGCCGACCACCGACAGCGTCTTCATCAGCCAGGGCGCAAAGCCCAGGATGGCAGCGCCGACACGGCGGGTGAAGGCCGAGGCGCTGCGCTGCAGGTGCAGGCCGAGGTCGTCGAGCTTGACGATGCCCGCCACCAGCCCATACACGCCCACCGTCATCAGCAGCGAGATGCCGACCAGCACCGCCACGCGCTGGCCGAGCGAGGCCGCGGCCACGGTGCCGAGCGTGATCACCACGATCTCGGCCGACAGGATGAAGTCGGTGCGCACCGCGCCCTTGATCTTCTCCTTCTCGAAGGCGACCAGGTCGACGTTCGGGTCGGCCAGCGCCTGCAGCGTCTCGCGGTGCGCGGCCTCGTCCTCGTGCTTCGAATGCAGGAACTTGTGCGCGAGCTTCTCGAAGCCCTCGAAGCACAGGAAGGCGCCGCCCAGCATCAGCAGCGGGGTGATCAGCCACGGCGCCAGCCAACTGATCAGCAGCGCGGCCGGCACCAGGATGGCCTTGTTGACCATAGAGCCCTTGGCCACCGCCCACACCACCGGCAGCTCGCGGCTGGCCTGCACGCCGGTGACCTGCTGGGCGTTGAGGGCGAGGTCGTCGCCGAGCACGCCGGCGGTCTTTTTGGCGGCGACCTTGGTCATGGTGGCGACGTCGTCCATGATGGTGGCGATGTCGTCGATGAGTGCGAGCAGGGTGGTTCCGGCCATGATGAATGCGCGGTGAAGGCGAAGCCGTGATGGTGACAGAATTTCATGGCGCAGTGCAGCACGCTGTATCGGCTGTTTCGTCCTCGTGCGCGTCGTGAAGCGTATCCAGAAGCAATTTCGCGTGCCGCACGGGCCATGGCGGCGCTAACATGAAAACCTTTCAATTTTTCGGGGACAGGCGCTCATGCCGGTCGAGTTGCTGTTTGCCCTGCTGCGCAACCCTGCATCGACCGGCGCGGTCCTCCCGTCCTCGCGGACTCTGGCAAATGCCATGGCGAATGCCGCGGTGGGCGCCGATGCCGTGATCGAGCTCGGCGCCGGGACGGGGCCGGTCACCGATGCGCTGCTGCGCAAGCTGCCGGGCGTGCCCTTGATCGCGGTCGAGCTCCAGGCGTCCATGGCGCGGCGACTGCAGGCGCGTTTCCCGGCGGTCGACGTGCGCCAGGCCTCGGCAAAGCAGGTGGTCGACGGCCTGATCGACCGACCCGGGCGCCTGGTGCTGGTTTCGAGCCTGCCGTTCCGCTCCCTGCCCAAGGATGTCGGCGCCGAGACGGTGGACAGCATCTGCCGCTTCCTCGCTCACAGCGTTGACCGCAAGCTGGTGCAGTTCACCTACCAGCCGCGTGCCCCCTTTGCCGCCCCGCGCGGACTGCGCTGGCACCGCCGCGCGGTGGTGTGGCGCAACACGCCGCCGGCCGGCATCTGGGAACTGCAGGCGGCGAGCTGAGCTTCCTGCCGGCCCTGTTGCCGGCTTCCGTCGTCGCCCCCTTCCTCAAGATCCCGCATCGACATTCGCGCCGCGCGCTGCCGGGGAGCACCCTCAGTCCCAGCGCGAGGCATCCTCGTCGCGCTCGAAGCCGATGGTGCGCCCATCGGCGAGCAGTTCGCGAATCCGCCACGGCACGCCCTCGGCGTCGAGCTCGACCAGCCCGATCCCCGCGCCGTTGAGCAGCCGCCGCCCCTGCGATGCGCCCTCGTAGCGCCGCGGTGTGACGCGCATGTGGCGGCGGCGGGTGAACCAGTTCAGCGGCGAGCGCGGTGAATACAGCCAGCGGTTCAGGCGGTCGAGCACGGCCAGCAGGCGCGGCGGAAACTCGTTGCGCACGCCGCTGCTGCAGATCTGCCAGATGTCCGGCCCGCGCACCCGGCCGCGCAGCTCGACGTCGTACACGAAGGAGTAATGCACGTCGCCCGACAGCACGACGAAGTGCTGCGGCGTCTTGCGGTGGCGGAAGATATTGAGGATGGCCTGCGCCGAGCCCGGGTGCGCCATCCAGTTCTCCGCGTCCACCATCAGCGGATGGCCGCACCAGGTGAACACGCGCTGGATGGTCTCGATCAGCTTGACGCCGAAGATCGGCGCCGGCGACACCAGCAGCACTGCTGGCAGGCCGCGCAGGGTGTGCTGCAGGTCGGTGAGCGACTCCCAGTCCATCAGCCCCGACGGCCGGCGCGCGGCGTGCTCCGAGCGCCAGCGCTGGGTGCGGGTGTCGATGACCACCAGCGGCGGCGTCGTCGGCCAGGTGTAGTGCCAGCCTTCGAAATGCAGCAGGTGCTCGATGCAGTCTTCGTGGGGCGCCTCGCCCGGCGCCGCCAGCGTCCGCTGCAGGCGCTCGAGCGCCTCGTCGCCAAGCGCCTCCGGCCGGTTGCCCCAGGCCTGGTTGATGGCGTAAGCGAGCAGGGCGTTGCCGATGATCCGGCGCGAGAACGGGTGGCCGTAGGCAATCTCCTCCCACTCGCGGCTCAGGTTCCAGTCGTCGGTGATGTCGTGGTCGTCGAAGATCATCGCCACCGGGATGTGCGCCAGCACGCGCCGCACCGCCGGCAGGTCGGCGATGAAGGCCTCGAGTGCCTGCTGCTCGCGGGCGTAGAGGGCCGCGTCCTCTGCGTCCAGCCCGGGCGGCGGCGCGAGCTCGAGCGCGCGCCAGGGCGCGGGCGACCACACCAGCAGGTACATCGCCAGCACTTCGGCGAGCGTGATCAGGTGGTTGTGCGCGCTGGCCGAGGTGAACACCGGCTTCTCCACGCCTCCGAAGAGGACCTCGATCAGCGCGTAATTGCGCTTGTGCTGCGGCAGCAGCTTGTCGCGCCGGTAGTAGCAGTCGGGGTGGCGGTAGAGACTGCCGGCATCATTCACGCCGGCCTCTTCGATGCCGTCGAGGCGCTCCACCGGCAGGCCGAGGCGGCCGATCAGGCTGTGGATGGCACGCAGCATCGGGCCGGCGACGTCGTCGGCGTAGATCTGGTCGCCGGTCATCACCAGCGCGGACGGCCAGGCGGGCAGGCCGTCCGGCTCCGGGGCGGGGTCGGCGTCGAGCGCATTGCGCGCGACCAGCTCGGCGAGGAGCGCATCGGCCCGCACCAGGCCGTCGCCACCGTGGTAGTGCGGCTTGCGGCAGGAACCATGGAGCAGCGACGCCACCTGCGGCGCGAACACGAAGCCCGGGGTCTCGCGCCCCGGGTAGCACAGGTCCGGCGCCCAGTCCGCGGCGTCGCGCCACTGCGGCTCGACCTCGTCGCGGGGCGCGAGCGCCAGGCGGTAGCCGATCCAGCGTCCGGCGGGCAGTTCGGCGTCGAGCGCAAGGTCGAGCAGCAGGTAATGCAGATGCTCGCCAGCAGTGAGCACGCGGCAGGCGCGCGTTCCGAGTGCGGGATCGAGGCGCAGCGGCTGATCGCCGCCGAGGTCCAGGCTGATGCGGGCGCGCACCGGCGTGCTGGTGGCGAGCCACAACACGATGCGCTGCGCTTCAACGCGGCGCAGCATGGGGCCGGCGAGGACAAGCGGGAGGTCTGCGTTCGGGGATGGCGAGGGCTGGGGCATGAAACCGAGATGGCAGGGACGGACGTCGATGCCTGGGTTATATCAAAGCGGCCGTGACTGCGGGAGCGAGCTTGCTCGCGAATGTCGCAAGATCAAGCGCCGATTCGCGGCCAGGGCCGCTCCCACGGGGGCGCTTGCGCGGTCCTGCCGGGCGTCAGACCTCGATCAGCCCGCTGCGGATGGCGATCAGCGCCAGTTCGGCGGCGTTCGAGACATTGAGCTTCTGCTTGATGTGGTACAGGTGGGTGCCGACCGTGCTCGGGCTGAGCTTGTGGCTGTCCGCGATCTCGGCCACGCTGCGGCCCTGGGCGAGCTGCAGGAAGACCGCGAACTCTTTCTCGGTGAGCGCGGCGAGCGGGTCCTGGGACCCGGATAACTGCGCCAGCGCCAGCGCCGGCGCAATCTCGGGGTCGATGTAGCGCTGGCCGCGCGCGACGCTGGCCATGGCGCGCAGCAACTCCTGCGGATGGGCGCGCTTGGACAGGTAGCCGGTGGCGCCCGCACGCAGCGCACGGGCGGGAATCTGCGCGTCGTCGTGCGCGGACAGGATCAGCACGCGCGCCCCCGGGTGATGGGCGAGCACGCGCTCGAGTGCGCCGAGGCCGCCGATGCCGGGCATGGATACGTCCATCATCAGCACGTCGGGCCGGTGCTGGGTGTAGGCGCTCACCGCAGCCTCGCCCGAGTCGAGCTCGGCGAGCACCGTCGCCCCGGCGCCCTCGAGCAGCAGTCGAAAGCCCATGCGTACGGTGGCGTGGTCGTCTGCGAGCAGGACGCGGATTCCTTCGAGCGACTGCACGGTCATCCTTTCAGGGTGGTCAGGTGGATCAGTGGTGGGCCGCGGCGGGCGATCAGTGGTGGGCCGCAGCGGGCGGCAGGGGCAGGCGGGCGCGCACATTGAGTCCGCCCTCGGGCGGGCTGGAGAGTTCGAGCTCGCCGTGCAGCTCGGCGATGCGCTCGCGCATGCCGACCAGGC
>JAGOEI010000045.1 GCA_017997795.1 Thauera sp.
TCGGCTTCGGCGCCAAGGCGGTGGTCACCGGCGACCTCACTCAGGTCGACCTGGCGCGCGGGCAGCGCAGCGGCCTGAAGGAGGCGCGTGCGGTGCTGGCGGGGGTGCGCGGCATCGCCTTCACCGAGTTCAACAAGGAAGACGTGGTGCGTCATCCGCTTGTCGCGCGCATCGTCGAAGCTTACGACCTCGAGGCGGCACGCGTGGAACGCGCCAAGGCCGCGGCCCGCGCCCAGCACCAGCAGGAGAAGGACGCCAAGGATACGGAAGCCAAGGACAAGGACCTACAGGATGCCGAAGATGGGGAATAAGCAGGCCGCCAGACCCGCCGCAGATTCGAGCGCGAAGCTGCCGAAGATCGTCGCCATCGACGCCGACGGCAAGGCGACCCGGCTCAAGGCCGAGCGTCTCGAGATCGACTTCGGCGATGGCCGCAAGCTGCTGCTCGCCTTTCCCGAGCGCGCCTGGGGCGACCTCGAGATCGAGGCCGATGCCGACGACGAGGCCGCGGTGCCGATGCTGTCGCTGCAGCCCGGCGCCTGCAACCTGCTGACCCTGCGCGTGGACGTGCATCACGACATGGCCTTTCTCGAGCCGCTCGATCTGCCGCAGGCCGCCCATTCGCCAGTGCTCAAGCTCTCGGTGCAGAAGGCGGTGGAGGGCGACGACAAGGCGAACGCGCCGAAGAAGAACTACATCCGGCGCTGGGCCCAGGCCGCGCTGCGGCGCGATGCCCAGGTCACGGTCCGCCTCGTCGGCGAGGACGAGGGGCGCAGCCTCAACCGCGACTACCGCGGCAAGGATTACGCCACCAACGTGCTCACCTTCGCCTACGCCGAGGGCGAGGCGCTGCCCGGGGTTCCCGATCAGGCCGAGGACGGCCCGCTGGCCGGCGACCTCGTGCTGTGCGTGCCGGTGGTGGTGCGCGAGGCGGCAGCCCAGGGCAAGACCCTGGAGGCGCACTTTGCCCACCTCGTCGTGCATGGCATGCTGCACCTGCAAGGTTTCGATCACGAGAACGAGGTCGAGGCCGCCGAAATGGAAGCGCTGGAAACCTCGATCCTGCGTACCCTCGGCTACGCCGACCCCTATGCCTGAACGCCCGCGCGGCGCCGCACCTGCCGGCGCCGGCGCCTGATGCGGAGACTCCGACCCCCAAATGGACATTCCCCCTAAACCGTCCTTGCTCGAGCGACTTTCGGCCCTTCTCTCGCGCGAGCCGGAAGATCGCGATGAACTCCTCGCGCTGCTGCACTCGGCCTTCGATCGCAACCTGATCGATGCCGACGCCCTCACCATCATCGAAGGCGCCCTGCAGATGTCCGACATGCAGGTGCGCGACGTGATGGTGCCGCGCGCGCAGATGGACTGCGTGCATCTGGACGACCCGATCGACGTGATCGCCAACTTCGCGATCGACACCGCCCACTCGCGCTTCCCCGCGATCGGCGACGGCAAGGACGACGTCGCCGGCATCCTGCTCGCCAAGGACCTGCTGCGCTACTTCGCCGGGCGCGAGTTCGACCTGCGCGACATGCTGCGCCCGGCGGTCTTCGTGCCCGAATCCAAGCGCCTCAACGTGCTGCTGCGCGAGTTCCGCGTGTCGCGCAACCACATGGCGATCGTGGTTGACGAGTACGGCGGCGTCGCCGGCCTGGTCACCATCGAGGATGTGCTCGAGCAGATCGTCGGCGACATCGAGGACGAATACGACTTCGACGAGGTCGGCGACAGCATCCGGCTCGACCAGAACGGGCGTTACCGGGTGAAGGCGACGACCGAGATCGAGGACTTCAACGAGGCCTTCGCCACCCACTTCAGCGACGAGGAATACGACACCGTCGGCGGCCTCGTCATCCGCCACTTCGGCCGCCTGCCCAAGCGCGGCGAGGCCGTGGAGCTCGAAGGCCTGAAGATCCAGGTGCTGCGCGCCGACAGCCGGCGGGTGCACACCCTGGTGGTCGAGCGCCTGCCCAAGCCCGCAGTCGTCGAGGAGTGATGGCGCGTCGGTTGTTGGCTGCGCTGCTCGCGGGTGGCGCGTCGGTGTTTGCGTTCGCGCCCTTCGATCTCTTTCCGCTCGCCTTCCTCGGCTTGGGCGCGCTGGCCTGGCTGCTCGGCGGCGTGGCGCGCTGGCGCGAGGGTTTCGCGCTCGGCTTCGCCTGGGGATTCGGCGCTTTCATTGGCGGCGTGTCGTGGCTGTACGTCGCCCTCGAGCGCTACGGCGGCATGCCGGCGCCGCTCGCGGGGCTCGCGATCGCGCTGTTCTGCGCCTACCTCGCACTCTATCCGGGGCTTGTCGGGGCCGCGTTCATCGGCCTGCGACGCCGAATCGGCGCGCGGTCTGCGCCGCCTGGCGGGGCGGGTGGTTGCACGGTGGGAGCGGGCTTGCCCGCGAGAGCCGCGTCCGAGCGGGCGACGTTCGCGGGCGAGCCCGCTCCCACGGGGCCGGCGTCTCCGGCGATGCCGATGCGTTCCGCCGCGCTCTTCTCAGCACTGTGGCTGTTGTCCGAATGGCTGCGCGGGGTGCTCTTCACCGGCTTTCCCTGGCTCGCGATCGGCTACTCGCAGACGCCGCCGAGTCCGCTCGGCGGCCTGCTGCCGGTGATCGGTGTGTATGGCGTCGGCGGCCTGGTGGCCCTCGTCGCCGCCTTGATCGCCTTCACGCCGCGTACCGACTGGTCGCGCCCGCGTCAGGTATGGCGGCCGGCGCTGGCGGTGGCGGTGCTGTTCGCCGGCGGCGCGGGCCTGCTCGGCAGGGCGTGGACCGCGCCGACCGGTCTGCCGCTGCAGGTCGCGCTGGTGCAGACCAATGTCCCGCAGGGCCTGAAGTGGGACCCCCAGCGCTTCGCCGACGTGCTGCAGGTCAACAGCGACCTCGTGCGGGAGGCATTCTCCGCCCCCCGGCCCCCGGCCCTGGTGGTGTTGCCCGAAACCACCTTGCCCACGCTGCTCGAGCGTCTGCCCGAGGGCTATCTCGACTGGCTGGCCTGGCTCGCGGGTGGCGTGCGTGGCGACCTGGTGATGGGCGTGTTCCGCCGTGACGAGGCCGGGCACATCTACAACGCTGCGGTCAGCCTCGGTAGCGCGCCGGCGCAGTACTACGCCAAGCAGCACCTGGTGCCCTTCGGCGAATACTCGCCGCCGCTTTTCGGCTGGTTCTACAAGCTCGCGCAGATCCCGATGTCGGACCAGACCCGCGGCGCGCCCGACCAGCCACCGATGCGCTTCGGCGACCAGCAGGTCGCCCTCAACATCTGCTACGAGGACCTGTTCGGCGCCGAGCTGATCCGCGCGCTGCCCGCGGCTACGTTGCTGCTCAACATCTCCAACCTCGCCTGGTACGGCGACTCGCTTGCCCAGCCCCAGCACCTGCAGATCGCGCGCGTGCGCGCGCTCGAGACCGGGCGGCCGATGCTGCGCTCGACCAACACCGGCATGACCGCGCTGGTGCAGCCCGACGGGCGGGTAAGCGACGTGCTGCCCGAGTTCGAGCGTGGCGTGCTGCGCGTGGAGGCGCAGGGCTACAAAGGGCTCACCCCTTATGCGCGTTGGGGCGACTGGCCGGCGCTGGGCCTTGCGCTGCTGATTCTGATGGCGGCCTTCCTGCGCAGCGCCCGAGGGCGCGGGCTTGCCCGCGAAAGCGGTGCTTGAGCGCGCGCTGTTCGCGGGCAAGCCCGCTCCCCACAGCCATCCGCCTCCACATGACGGTGTCCGCCGGCCAGCTCGCTGTCCCTTGCACCCCGAAGACCGTTAAAATCCCAGCTTTTGCGTGCGCTGCGCAGCCCGGAGGCTGCCCGAGACCATGACCACCGAATCCCGACTCGTGAAACCGACCTTCCAGCAAGTCATCCTCACGCTCCAGCAGTTCTGGGGCGAGCGCGGCTGCGTGCTGCTGCAGCCCTACGACCTCGAGGTCGGCGCCGGCACCAGCCACACCCACACCTTCCTGCGCGCGATCGGCCCCGAGCCCTGGAACGCCGCCTACGTGCAGCCCTCGCGCCGCCCCAAGGACGGCCGCTACGGCGAGAACCCCAACCGCCTGCAGCACTACTACCAGTTCCAGGTGGTGCTGAAGCCCTCGCCGCTGAACATCCAGGAGCTCTACCTCGACAGCCTGCGCGCGCTCGGCATCGACCCGATGGTGCACGACATCCGCTTCGTCGAGGACGACTGGGAGAACCCCACGCTCGGCGCCTGGGGCCTGGGCTGGGAGGTATGGCTGGACGGCATGGAGGTTACCCAGTTCACCTACTTCCAGCAGGTCGGCGGCCTCGACTGCAAGCCGGTGCTGGGCGAGATCACCTACGGCATCGAGCGCCTGGCGATGTATCTGCAGGGCGTGGAGAACGTCTATGACCTGGTGTGGTCGGTCGGTCCCGACGGGCGCGCGGTCACCTACGGCGACGTCTATCACCAGAACGAGGTCGAGCAATCGACCTACAACTTCGAGCACAGCAACGTCGACTTCCTGTTCTCGTTGTTCGCCAACTACGAGTCCGAGGCCAGGCGCGTGATGGAGGTCGGCCTGCCGCTGCCGGCCTACGAGATGGTGCTGAAGGCCGCGCACACCTTCAACCTGCTCGACGCCCGCGGCGCCATCTCGGTGACCGAGCGCGCCGCCTACATCGGCCGCATCCGCAACCTGTCGCGCGCCGTCGCCCAGGCCTATTTCGAATCCCGCGAAGCCCTCGGCTTCCCGATGCTGAACGCCACCAAGGAGGCCGCGTGATGACCGCCGCGACCCTGCTCGTCGAACTGCTCACCGAAGAACTGCCGCCCAAGGCCCTGCCGCGCCTGGGCGAGACCTTCGCCACGAAGATCGCCGAAGGCCTCAAGGCCCGGGGCCTGGCGCCGGCCGACGCGCCGTTCCGCACCTTCGCGAGCCCGCGCCGGCTGGCGGTGACGGTGGCGCAGGTGGTTGCCGAGGCTGCCGCGAAGGAGGTCACCGAGAAGCTGATGCCGGTGTCTGTCGCGCTCGACGCCGAGGGCAAGCCGACCCCGGCGCTGCTGAAGAAGATGGCGGCCAAGGGCATCCCGGCGGACTCAGTTGATACCACTCTGGCCGGCTTCGAGCGCCGCATGGACGGCAAGGCCGAGGCGCTGTTCCACACCGCTACCGTGGCGGGTGCCAGGCTCGCCGACGTGCTGTCGGCCATCGTGCAGGATGCCGTCAAGGCCCTGCCGATCCCCAAGGTCATGCGCTGGGGCGACGGCGACGCCACCTTCGTGCGCCCGGTGCACAAGCTCACGCTGCTGCACGGCGCCGACGTGGTGCCGGGCCGCGTGCTCGACCTGGATTCCGGCCGCACGACGCGCGGTCACCGCTTCATGAGTCGTGGCGACATCGACATCGCCAGCGCCGACGCCTACGAGCCCACGCTGCTCGCCGAGGGCAAGGTCATCCCCAGCTTCGCCGAGCGCCGCGCCGACATCGAGCGCCAGCTGCTCGCCGAGGCGGCGAAGCAGGGTGCGCTGCTGAACGAATACGCCGACCTGCTCGACGAGGTCGCCGCGCTGGTCGAGCACCCGACGGTGTACGTGGGCGAATTCGAGGCCGAATTCCTCGCCGTGCCGCAGGAATGCCTGATCCTGACCATGCGCGCCAACCAGAAGTACTTCCCGCTCTTCGACGGCGCCGGCAAGCTGCTCAACCGCTTCCTCATCGTCTCCAACATGCAGGTGGCCGACCCGTGCAACATCATCGCCGGCAACGCCCGCGTGGTGCGCCCGCGCCTGTCGGATGCGCGCTTCTTCTTCGAGCAGGACAAGAAGCAGAAGCTCGAGGCCCGCCTGCCGCGCCTGGCGCCGGTGGTCTATCACAACAAGCTCGGCAGCCAGCTCGAGCGCGTCGAGCGCCTCGAGGCGCTGGCAGGCGCGATCGCCGCCCAACTGCACGGCGACGTCGCCGCGGCGAAGCGCGCCGCGCGCCTGGCCAAGGCCGACCTCGTCACCGACATGGTGGGCGAGTTCCCCGAGCTGCAAGGCATCATGGGCCGCTACTACGCGCTCGCCGACGGCGAAGGCGAGGTGGTGGCGGACGCCATCCAGGCCCACTACCAGCCGCGCTTCGCCGGCGACGCGCTGCCCGCCGGCAACGTCGCCGCCGCGGTGGCGCTGGCCGACAAGCTCGACGCCCTGGTCGGCTTCTTCGGCATCGGCATGGTGCCCACCGGCGACAAGGATCCGTTCGCGCTGCGCCGCGCCGCGCTCGGCGTGCTGCGCATCCTGATCGAGGCGCCGCTGCCGCTCGAACTGCCGAAGCTGATCGACACCGCCTCCGCCGGCTTCAAGCCCGGCCTGCTGACCGCCGAGGGCTTCGCCGCGCAACTGCAGGACTTCATGCTCGAGCGCCTGAAGAACCTGCTCCGCGAGACGGGCCGCGACGGCGCCGTGATCGACGCCGTGCTGGCGCTGAAGCCCGCGCGCATCGACCTGGTGCCGGCCAAGCTCGCTGCGGTCGAAGCCTTCCGCGCGCTGCCCGAGGCCGAGGCCCTGGCCGCTGCCAACAAGCGCATCGTCAACATCCTGAAGAAGGCCGAGGGCACGCCGGGCGAGCCGGACGTCGCGCTGCTGCAGGAAGACGCCGAGAAGGCGCTGTTCCACCAGGTGGTCGAGGTCGCGCCGCTGGTGCGCTCGCACGTTGCAAACGAGGACTACACCGACGCGCTGTGCGCGCTCGCCGGCCTGCGCGCGGCGGTGGACCAGTTCTTCGAGGACGTCATGGTGATGGCGGAAGAACCGCTGACCCGCGCCAACCGCATCGCGCTGCTGGCGCAGCTCGCCGGCCTGATGAACCAGGTGGCGGACATCTCGCGCCTGTCGGCCTGAGCCTAGGGCGCGCCGTCGCGTGACGGCGCGCCAGCACCAACACCCGGGGTACCCGACCATGCCGATGAAGCTCATCATTCTCGACCGTGACGGCGTCATCAACGTCGACTCGGACCAGTTCATCAAGTCGCCCGAGGAGTGGAAGCCGATCCCCGGCTCGCTCGAGGCCATTGCCCGCCTCAACCAGTGGGGCTGGCGGGTGGTGGTCGCGTCCAACCAGTCGGGCGTGGGGCGCGGGCTGTTCGGCATGGATACGCTCAACGCCATCAACGACAAGATGGTGCGCAGCCTCGCCCAGGTCGGCGGCCGGCTCGACGCCATCTTTTTCTGCCCGCACGCGGCCGATTCCACCTGCGATTGCCGCAAACCCAAGCCGGGACTGCTGCTGCAGATTGCCGAGCGCTTCAATGTCGAGTTGACCGATGTGCCGGTTGTGGGCGACAGCCTGCGCGATCTGCAGGCCGCGGTTGCGGTGGGCGCGAAGCCTTATCTCGTCCTCACCGGCAAAGGCGAGACGACCCGCAACGATCCTGCGCTACCCGAGGGCACGCTGATCTATCCCGATCTCGATGCGGTGGCCGCCGAACTGACTGCATGAGCCGCAGCCCCCGCCAACGATTTCAACGCCGAGTCCCATCGTGCATCTGATCCGCTCGTTCCTGTTCGCCATCATCCTCGCGATTGTCACGATTCCCTACGCGCTGTTCGGCATCCTGATCTTCTGGGCGCCGCCGATGACGCGCCACCGGCTCATCACTACCTGGGTCCCGATCATGATGTGGGTGATCCGCCATGTGCTCGGCATCCGCTACCGCGTGATCGGACGCGAGAACCTGCCGGCCACGGCTTCGGTGGTGCTGTCCAAGCACCAGTCGGCGTGGGAGACGATCGCGCTGCAGCAGATCCTGCCGCCGCTGTGCTACGTGCTCAAGCGCGAGCTGCTGCGGGTGCCCTTCTTCGGCTGGGGCCTGGCGAGCATTCCGGGCATCGCGATCGACCGCGCGGCGGGCAAGGACGCGATGTCGCAGGTGGTGGAGCAGGGCCGCGCGCGCCTGAAGGAAGGGCTGTGGGTCGTGGTCTTCCCCGAGGGCACTCGCGTGGCGCCGGGGACGACCCGGCGCTACAAGCCCGGCGGCGCCATCCTAGCCAAGCGCGCCGGCGTGCCGGTGGTGCCGATCGCGCACAACGCCGGCGAGTTCTGGAAGCGCAACGCCTTCATCAAGCGCCCGGGCGAGATCGTCGTCAGCATCGGCCCGGTGATTACGGTCAAGGGCGAAAAGGCCGAAGCGGTGAATGAACGCGCCGAAGCCTGGATCGAAGCCGAGATGCGCCGGCTGTTCCCGCATCACTATGCGGACGAGGCCGCCGCGGCTGCCGGGGAGGCCGGTGCGGGCGCGGACGAATCCGCCGTGCCTGCGGGGAAAAGCGACGCGCCAACGGCCACGGCAAGCGGTGTCGTGGCGGGCGGGCCGGCGGACGAGCACGAGCGCACCTGAGCGCATCCGCGCCGTCACCGCGGGGTGCGGCGGCCACCGCCTGCGTCACCGGCGGTGGACCTGCCGGCGGGTACTTCGCTACATTGAGCGCTCCCCATCTTGAGGAGACCGCGATGAGTGACGACCTGCTGCCGCTGTCCGAAGCGGAGATCAGCGCGCGCCTGGCGCGCGAATTGCCTCACTGGTACTACGAAAACGGCTGGATCCGGCGCAAATACCGCACCAGTGGCTGGAAGGGCACGCTGATGGTGGTCAATGTCGTCGGCCATCTTGCCGAGGCCGCCTGGCATCACCCCGACCTGGCGGTGTCCTACGCCTTCGTGATCGTTAAGCTGTGCACCCACTCCGCCAAGGGCGTGACCGAGCGCGACTTTGCGCTGGCACGCAAGATCGAGGAGGTGGTGCAGTGGCAGCCGGGGCGCGAAGGTGGCGTGCTCGAAGGTACGCCCAACGCCGACGCGCGCTTCCGCTACATCAAGTACGACTCGGACCGTGATCCCGACGCTGCGTGAGCGAGCCCTGCATGAGCGCGTCTCGTGGGGGCGAGTCGTCCCGCACACAGAAAGTCGCTTCGACGCCATCCGTGCGCGGAGAAGGTGGACGCAAAAAAGCCCCGCAGTGCGGGGCTTTTTCGTTCAGCGGGGCTGAGAAAGCTTAGGCAGCTTTCTTGGCAGCGGCCTTGGAGCCGGTGCTGACAGCCTTGACGGTGGCGTTGGTCGCGGCGGCCACGTTGGCTTCGGCGATCTCGGCGACCTGCTTGGCAGCCTTGCTCATGCTGTCGTAGGCGCTGTTGGCGGCGGCGATGGCCGACTTGACGGCGGCAACGGCAACGTCCGAACCGGCGGGAGCCGACTTGGCAGCCTTGTCCAGCGCGGAGGCGACGCCCTTGTTCATTTCGGCGACCTGGCCTTCGAAGACCTTGCCCATTTCTTCCTGGCTCTGCGAGGTGATCTCGTAGACGCTGCGGGCGTAGGCGACGGCCTTCTCGACGATCGGCTGGGCCAGCGAAGCCTGCAGGTTCACCAGCTCCTGCACGTCCTTGGCAGCCAGCAGGGCCTTGGTGTTGGCCACGCCGTCTTCCAGCAGCGAACGGGCGGTGTTCAGGTTCAGGGCGGCCAGGCGCTCGGCGCTGGCGAAGGCGGTGTTCGCCAGGGTCAGCAGGGTCTCGATGTTGGCCTTGTTGGTGGCGGCGAACTGCTCGGGGGTGACGAAGTTGCTCATGTGAATCTCCTTGATGAAAGTGTGGGGTGCTTCAACATCGCTTTCTTAGCTGCGATGTTGCGTTGCAGCATGGGTCGGATTATACGGACCCAAGACGGGCTGTCAAGCAAAAAATTGTGCATTGCACAACGCTGACTTGATTGATCGAATCAATCGCTTGCACGTACTGTCCGCAGCCTTTGCCCAGGCTCGCTGCGGTGCAGCGATGCAGGCGGGAGCCGGCAGTTTGCGAGCCCTTGATTGCCGCCGTGTGACCGCGCTGCAGCAAAACGGCCGGCATTGCGCCGGCCGCATCCTTCCATTGGAGATCGACCGCCGTCAGTCGTGGCGGAACTGCGCCTTGCGCTTCTCGACGAAGGCGGCCATGCCTTCCTTCTGGTCGTTGAGGGCAAAGGCCGAGTGGAACACGCGACGCTCGAACAGCAGGCCTTCGTTGAGGCTGCTCTCGAAGGCGCGGTTGATCGACTCCTTGATCATCATGACCACCGGCAGCGAGTAGCCGGCGATGGTTTCGGCGGTGGCGAGCGCGTCCTCGAGCAGCTTGTCGGCCGGCACCACGCGCGCGACCAGGCCAGCGCGTTCGGCTTCGACCGCGTCCATCATGCGGCCGGTCAGGCACAGCTCCATGGCTTTCGACTTGCCGACTGCGCGCGGCAGGCGCTGGGTGCCGCCGGCGCCGGGCAGGGTGCCGAGCTTGACTTCGGGCTGGCCGAACTTGGCGGTGTCGGCGGCGATGATGATGTCGCACATCATCGCCAGTTCGCTGCCACCGCCGAGCGCGAAGCCCGCCACCGCGGCGATCACCGGCTTGCGGCAGGTCTTCACGCGCTCCCAGTTGCGGGTGATGTATTCGCTCTTGTAGGCGTCCATATAGGAGAAGCTCGCCATCGCGCCGATGTCGGCGCCGGCGGCGAAGGCCTTCTCGGAGCCGGTGATGACGATTGCGCCGATGCCCTCGTCGGACTCGAAGTCGTTCAGGGCGGCGGTGATCTCATTCACCACCTGGTCGTTGAGCGCGTTGAGCGCCTTGGGCCGGTTGAGGGTGATGAGGCCGACGCGGCCGCGCTTTTCGGCAATGATCATTTCGAAGCTCATGCTGTCTCCTTGCGGGTTATTGGTGTTCGTGGATGGGAATTACTGGCCGCCGTCGGACTTGGGCTGGATCACGGCGCGCACCCGGCTGGGCGCGGTGCCGGGCTTGCTGCCGGGGGCGTTGGTGGCGAGGTAGTTCTCGGTGATGGCGTCGTATTCGATGTAGTGGCCGGTGACCTGGTCGCCGCCGCTGGTGACCTTGGCGCGGTTGAAGAGCTTGGCCTTCTCGCTGCGGCTGTCGTACTCGATGCGCTCGGCTTCGCCCTCGACGTATTCGGTGGTGCCATCGCGACGCTGGCGGAAGGTGGCCAGGCCTTTGCCGGCCGCGGTGGCGACGCCGTTCTGGAAGCCGGCTGCGTCCTGGGTGACGACCAGCTTGTCGCCGCGGATCACCAGCGTGCCCTGGGTGAGGATGACGCCGCCCTCGAAGATGTGCACCTTGTTGCGGTCGTCGACGGTGAGGCGGTCGGCCTCGATGTTGACCGGCTGGTCGCGGTCGGCCTTCTCGGCGAGTGCGGGCTGGAAGGCGCCGGCGAGGGCGAGGACAGTGGTCAGAAGCAGGCGTTTCATGAGGGTGATCCTTGGCGGCGGGGCGGCATCAGGGTCTTGACCTCGCCGATGAGTTCGAGCGTGCCGAACAGGTTGTCGGCGCGCATGCCCTGTGCCGACGCGCGGCCGCTGCCGCGGGTGAGCAGTACCGCCGAATCGGTCTGTGCGCGGTTTGCGTCCGGCCAGACGGTGAGGGTTTCGGAGTCCAGGGTGAGCGGCAGGGCGTCGGCCGTGCCCGGGCGGCGCACCTTGACCTCGCCGGACAGGTCGACCTGCTCGCCCCCGGGCGACACATCGGCGCTGCGCGCGGTGATCAGGGTCTCGGTGTCCTCGCCGCGCATGTGCAGGCGCGGTTGATGCAGGCGGGTGATGTCGCCCGCGGGGAAGTGCTCCAGGCGTTCGGCGAGCAGTTCGTAGCGCTGGCGGCCGTCGGCGCCGAAACCGACCACGCGCGTGTTGTGCGCGATGAAATCCGGTCCGGTCTGCTCGCCCTGGATCACCGGGTCGTCGGCACGGGTGACGCGCTCGAGCCACACCGAGCCGCCGGCCAGCGCGGCCAGGGCGAGGATGGGGTAGAGGCGCCAGGTGTCGATCAACATTCAGATGACCTTGGCGAGCATCAGGTCGTGAGTGGTGAGCGCGCCTTCCAGTTGGCCATCGTCGCCGATGACGAGCAACTGGCTGATGCGCATGCGCTCCATGACCTCGGCGGCCTCGACCGCGAGCGCCCCCGGGCCGATGCTGCGCGGATTGCGGGTCATGACCTCGCTGACGCGGGCGACGCGGACGTCCACGCCCTTCTCGAGCGCGCGGCGCAGGTCGCCGTCGGTGAAGATGCCTTGCGGCACGCCGTCGGCGTCGACGATCGCGGTCATGCCCATGCCGCCGGCGGTCATCGCCAGCAGCGCCTGGGTGAGCGGCACGTCGGCGGCCACCTGCGGCACCTCGGTGTGCGGACGCATGACGTCGCCGACGTGGGTGAGCAGGCGTCGGCCGAGCGCGCCGCCCGGGTGCGAGCGCGCGAAATCCTCGGCGGCGAAGCCGCGGGCGTCGAGCAGCGCGACCGCGAGCGCGTCACCGAGCGCGAGCGCCGCGGTGGTGCTGGCGGTGGGGGCGAGGTTGAGCGGGCAGGCTTCTTCGGCCACCGCGGCCTCGAGGTGGGCGTCGGCCTGGCGCGCGAGCGGCGAGTCGGACTTGCCAGTCATCGCGATCAGGCGTGCGCCCTGGCGCTTGACCAGCGGCACGATCATCAGCAGCTCTTCGCTCGAGCCCGAGTTCGACAGCGCGAGCACCACGTCCTCGGGGGTGATCATGCCGAGGTCGCCGTGGGCGGCTTCGGCCGCGTGCACGAAATACGCCGGCGTGCCGGTGCTCGCCAGCGTGGCGGCGATCTTGCGCGCGATGTGGCCCGACTTGCCGATGCCGGTGACGATGACGCGGCCATGGCGCTTGAGGATGAGGTCGGCCGCGCGCTCGAATTCTTCTCCGACGCGGTCGGCCAGCGCAGCGACGGCCGCGGCCTCGATGCGCAGCACACGGCGGGCGAGGGCGACGGCGCGGCTGTCGGCGGAAGTGGAAATTGGGTCCATGGAATCGATGCTTTACACTGGCAGAGAGGCGGTTGCGGCGCGGCCGGTGGCCGGATGCAGATGTGATGCGTGCCGCGTCCGACCGATCGCCGGATTGTATAACAAACATCCAGGACGCCGCCCGGCACGCCTGTAGCCCCTCGACCCTCGCCACCATGCTCAATACGCTCGAATTCGTGGTCTTGCTGCTGGCAGCGGCGGTGGTCATGGTCGCCCTGTTCCGCAGCATGAACCTGCCGCCGGTGCTGGGTTATCTGCTGGTCGGGGCGATCGGCGGGCCGCATGCGCTGAACCTGATGCAGGAGTCGGCGGGCGCGAGCCATCTGGCTGAATTCGGCGTGGTGTTCCTGATGTTCTCGATCGGCCTCGAGTTCTCGCTCGCGCGCCTGATGGCGATGAAGCGCATCGTGTTCGGCCTCGGCCTGGTGCAGGTGCTGGCCAGCATCGCGCTTGTCACCGTGCTCGGCCGGCTGTTCGGCCTCGGGTGGATCGCCAGCTTCGCCCTCGGCGGCACGCTGGCGATGTCCTCGACCGCGATCCTCTCCAAGCTGCTCGCCGACCGCATGGAGCTCGACAGCCGCCATGGGCGCGAGGTGATCGGCGTGCTGCTGTTCCAGGACATCGCGGTGGTGCCGCTGCTGATCCTGCTGCCGGCGCTGTCGCGCCCGGCGGAGGAGCTGCTGTTCACGCTCGGGCTGGCGACGCTCAAGGCGGTGCTGCTGCTCCTGCTGGTGCTCGTCTTCGGCCAGCGCCTGATGCGCTGGTGGTTCACGCTGGTGGCCAAGCGCCGTTCGACCGAGCTCTTCATGCTCAACGTGCTGCTGATCACCCTCGGGCTGGCGTGGCTGTCCGAGCGCGTGGGGCTGTCGCTGGCGCTCGGCGCCTTCCTCGCCGGCATGCTGATCTCGGAGACCGAGTACCGCTACCAGGTCGAGGAAGACATCAAGCCCTTCCGCGACGTGCTGCTCGGGCTGTTCTTCGTCACCGTCGGCATGTTGCTCGACGTCATGGAGATCCTGCGCAACCTGCCGGCGGTGCTCGGCCTGCTGGCCGCGCTGCTGGTGCTGAAGTTCGGCATCGTGTTCGCTGCGTCGCGGCTGTTCGGCTCGCCGCCCGGCACCGCGATGCGCTCGGGCTTGTGGCTGTGCGCGGGTGGGGAGTTCGGCTTCGTGCTGCTGTCGCAGATCCTCGACCTTCGGTTGATGCCGCACGGGCTGGCGCAGGTGGCGGTGGCGGCGCTGGTGCTGTCGATGCTGCTGGCGCCGCTGATCGTGCAGATCAGCGATCGCCTGGTGATGCGCTTCGTGGCCTCGGAGTGGCTGCTGCGCTCGATGGAGCTGACGCGGGTGGCGGCGCAGTCGCTCAATACCGAGAAGCACATCATCGTCTGCGGTTACGGGCGCAGCGGCCAATACATGGCGCGCTTCCTCGAGCAGGAGAACGTCAGCTACGTCGCGCTCGACCTCGACCCCGAGCGCGTGCGCGAGGCCGGCGCGGCCGGGGACACGGTGGTCTATGGCGACGCCGCCCGGCGCGAGACCTTGATGGCCGCGGGCATCATGCGTGCGAGCGCGCTGGTGGTGTCCTTCGGCGAGGTCGAGGCCGCGCTGCGCGTGATCCACCACGCCCATGCGCTGCGCCCCGACCTGCCGGTGGTGGTGCGCGCCAGCGACGAGGCCGACATGGAAAAGCTCGCCCAGGCCGGCGCCGCCGAGGTGGTGCCGGAGGCCTTCGAGGCCAGCATCATGCTCGCCTCGCATGCGCTGGCGCTGATCGGCGTGCCCTTGAAGCGCGTGGTGCGGCGCATCCGCGACATCCGCAGCCAGCGCTACGCGCTGATGCGCGGGTTCTTCCAGGGCAGCAGCGACATTGGCGAAGGCGGCGATGCGAACGAGGCCCGGCTGCGCTCGGTGAGCGTGCCGCCGGGGGCGGCCGTGGTCGGGCGGGCGCTCGGCGAGATGCGGCTCGACGAGTGCGGGGTGACGGTGTCGGCGGTGCGCCGGCGCGGGATTCGCGCGCTGTCGCCCGGGGTGGAGACGCGGATCGAGGCGGGTGACGTGGTCGTGCTGCTGGGCGGACCGAGCGGCCTGGAAGCGGCCGAGCAACGCTTGCTGGGCGGCTGAGCGGCCATCTCCGGCAGCTCTGCTGCCGCCCGCGCCCGCGGCGTGAATCCCCCGCGGCTCCCTGCTGCGCGATGCACGCCCCGCGCCGGATCGGTGATTCGCGAACGGGGGCGGGCGTCCAGGGCGCTTACAGGCTTGCGCACACCGTATGGCTGTTGGCGTCGTCCAGCGGGTTGGCCGCCGAGATGGCGACCAGGCCGGTGGCGCCGGTCGTGCCGGCGCGCAGCGACCCGCGCGCGGGATCACCATCATCGAGCGCGATGTCGAGCTGGCGCACGAGCTTGCCGGGGATCGCGTCCGAGCACACCACCAGGCTGCCCGGGACGCCGAGCACGCTGTTGCCGCGCTGGACGCCGAGGCGTCCGCCCAGCGCATTGCGCGGCAGGAAGCCGGCGTCGTCGGTGTCGGTGCTGCCGGTCATCAGGTTGGCCAGGCGCAGGTGCTGCCAGAAGCGCACGGTCTCGACGCCGCTGGTGGCGTTCCAGTCGCCGTTGAGCAGGCCATTGCCGTTGCCGACCTCCGTGCATGTGTCCCCACTGCTGCACAGGTGGCGGACCGCAGCCGGGTCGTCCCCGGGTAGCGCGCGAAACTTGTCCTGATACGCATGAACCATCGCCGGGATGCTGCGCAGGTCCTGCGCCAGATTCTTGGCCTTGGCGCTGTCGATCAGCTCCTGGCCCTTGAGCACGCCGCCGAGCAGCAGGCCGACGATGAGCAGGACGATGGCGATCTCTACGAGGGTGAATCCGGTCTGCGGCTTTTTCATGTGCGGGTCTCCTGGATGGGCGGGGCGGTGGGTGATGGGTGTGGGATTGGGCTGACGAATGAGCGTCGCGGGCGCGCCTAAAGGCGGCCGGCCTGCGCGACGCGGGCGATCAGCAGCGGCCGGCCGAGCCAGGCGAGCAGGTCGTCGAAATCGGCGGTGGATTCGCCGGCCTGATAGCTCGGCGCGCCTGCCGAATAGCTCGCGTTGAGGCCATCGGCCTGACGGTTGGGGCCGGTGGAATACACGATCGCCACCGCCTGCGAGTCGGTGGTAGTGATCCGGTTGCCGTCATGGCTGCGGATCTGGAGGTTGGCGACTGGTGCGGTGGCGGCGCCGATCGGTGCGGTGGTGAAGGCCGGATCGACGCGGTAGCGCCAGTGCCCCGCCCAGCCGTCGCCAGGCGCAATGCGTGCGCTGCCCCAGGGGTCGGTGGCGGGCAGGGCGAGGCTGCGCCACGGTAGCCGGCCCTCGACGGCGAAGTTGCAGGGCGCCGTGTCCTCGACCCCGTAGCGCGGGTCGGCCGGATCGGTCGCGGTGCTCGGGCAGGGCAGGCGGCCGTGGATGATCGCGAAGCCGGTGAGCGCGCCCTGGATGTCGCGCAGGCGCTCGAGCGCAGCCTGGCGGTCGCGCGCCTCGATGCGGCTGGCGAGCGGCACCAGCAGACTGCCGCCAAGGAGCGCGAGGATCACCAGCACCATGGCCAGTTCGACCAGG
>JAGOEI010000183.1 GCA_017997795.1 Thauera sp.
GGAGTGCAGCTCGCCCTGCAATGGCAGCCACGACACCACCTCCGCAGAGGCCAACGATCGACGCCAACTAGGAAGACCGCCGCGGGTAAACATCAAACCGATCAGGCAACGAGGAGCGCGCGCGCCGATTACGCAGCTCCCTGGCGTCAGTACATGCCCGGGGCCGCAGCGTAATTCTCGAAGCGGGTGTTTTCGCCAATGAAGGTCAGCCTCACCGTGCCGGTCGGACCATTCCGGTGCTTGCCGATGATCAGCTCTGCGGTGCCTTTGTCGGGCGAATCCGGGTTGTATACCTCATCGCGATAGATGAACATGATGATGTCCGCGTCCTGTTCGATCGCCCCCGACTCTCGCAGGTCGGACATCACCGGGCGCTTGTTGGGGCGTTGCTCGAGACTGCGGTTGAGCTGCGATAGCGCCATGATCGGCACGTTGAGCTCCTTGGCCAGTGACTTCACCGAGCGTGAGATCTCGGAGAGTTCCGAGGCACGATTGTCGCCTTCACGGGTTCCGCTCATGAGCTGCAGGTAGTCGATCACGATCAGCCCGAGCTTGCCGCACTGGCGCGCAAGCCGCCGGGCGCGGGCGCGGAGGTCGATCGGATTCAGGCCCGGCGTCTCGTCGATGAAGAGAGGCGCATCGTAGAGCTTGCCCATCGCCATCGTAAGGCGCTGCCAATCGTCGTCGGTCAGGCGGCCGCTGCGGATCTTCTGCATGTCGATCCGCCCCACCGATGAAATGAAACGCGTCGCGAGCTGGGTACCGGGCATTTCCATCGAAAAGATCGCGACCGGCAGACGCTGCTCGATCGCGATGTGCTCGGCCAGATTGAGCGCGAACGTGGTCTTGCCCATCGCCGGGCGACCGGCGACGATGATCATGTCCGAGGGCTGCAGACCGGAGGTCTTTTCGTCGAGGTCGACCAGGCCGGTGGGCACGCCAGTCACCTCGGATGGGTTGTCGCGGTCGTAGAGCTCCTGCACGCGATCGACCACCTGCTTGAGGATGGGCTGAATCGATACGAAGCCGCTGGCGTGGCGCGCCCCCGCCTCCGCGATCTGGAACACCTTGGCCTCGGCCTCGTCGAGCAGCGCCTTGGCCTCCTTGCCTGAGGGGCTGAGCGCACTGGAAGCGATCTCGTCGCCCACCGCCACCAGCTTGCGCAGGATCGCGCGCTCGCGAACGATTTCCGCATATCGGCGGATGTTCGCCGCCGAAGGCGTGTTGTTGGCAATCTCGGCCAGATACGCGATGCCACCCGCCGGCTCGGCCTCGCCGTTCTTTTCGAGGGACTCGAACACCGTCACCACGTCGGCTGGCCGCCCCTGGTCGATCAGCTTCGTGATGTGGCGGTAGATGCGTCGGTGGTCATCGCGATAGAAGTCCGTCTCGCTGACGAGGTCTGCAATCCGCTCCCACGCCTGGTTGTCGAGCAGCACGCCGCCGATCAGGGACTGCTCGGCCTCGAGCGAATGCGGCGGGAGCTTGATGTGCGCGAGCTGCGGATCAGACGGAAAATCGGAAAACCGGGAAGGTGCGGAGCTCATTGGAAACACCATCTATGCGTGATCGCTTCATTGTAGCGACAGGCTGCAACATGAACGGGGACATCGGCTGCTGCGTGAATCGGTCCGGCGCAAAGATGCGCCGCGGGGCGGCCGCGCCGGGCCAGCCCACCCGGACCACGGACACACCGCGAAACTTCGACACCAGACACTCGCTCCTCCGCACCAAAGCAAAAAGGGCTGCACATGGCAGCCCTTTTTGCGGGTACTCGCAGACGCGATTACTGCGCGGCCGCTACCACGACAGTGATGCTGGCCAGCACGTCGGCGTGCAGCGACACTTCCAGCGAGGTCTCGCCGACCTGCTTGAGCGGGCCGTCCGGCATGCGGATGGCGGAGCGATCGATGTCGAAGCCCTTGGCGACGAGCGCCTCGGCGATGTCGGCGTTACCGACCGAACCAAACAGGCGACCGTCCATGCCGGCCTTGCGGGCGACTTCGACGCTGACGCCTTCCAGCTTGCCGGCCAGCTCCTGGGCGGCAGCCAGCTTTTCGGCCTGGACGCGCTCGAGTTCGACGCGACGAGCCTCGAACTCGGCGAGGTTGGCGGCGTTCGCGCGCTTGGCCTTGCCTTGCGGGATCAGGTAGTTGCGGGCGTAGCCGTCCTTGACCTTGACCACGTCACCGAGGCCACCCAGGTTGACGACCTTCTCGAGAAGAATGATTTGCATGAGTTCGTTCCCCTCTTACAGGTGCAGGTCGGTGTAAGGCATCAGCGCCAGGAAGCGCGCGCGCTTGACGGCGACCGACAGCTGGCGCTGGTAACCGGCCTTGGTGCCGGTGATGCGCGCCGGCATGATCTTGGCGTTTTCGGTGATGAAGTCCTTCAGGATGTCCACATCCTTGTAGTCGACTTCTTCAATCTTCTCCGCGGTGAAGCGGCAGAACTTGCGACGCTTGAACAGACCACGACCACCACGGTCGTCCTTCTTCTTGAACTTGGATTTCGGCTTGAAGGCCATTTTCAGTTTCCTTCGAGAAATTCGATTGTGTTCAGATGCAGAACCGGGGTTCGACTGCGCAGGCTCTTTGCGGCAAGGAATCCGGTGGCGCGCAGCGCACTACCCGGAATCGCCGCAGCCAGCACCGCCGCCAGATCGCCCAACGCCACCGCCTGCACTTCCACCGAAACATCGCGGGTCAGGCCCGCTTCGACTTGTTTCGACTCGTGTGCCAGCACGCAGCTTGCGATCGGCACTCCGGCAGGGGTTCGACGCAGCGGCAGCACTTCGGCCACGCGCGCATCGAGGCGCAGTTCGTTCAGACCCGGTTCAGACAACTCGCAACTCAGGCGGCAGCAGCTTCGCTGTCGGCCGGCTTGGCTTCGTCGGACCCGATGTTCATCGAGCGCGACTTCTCTTCCTTCATCATCGGCGAAGGCGTGGTGACCGCCTTCTTCATCTTGATGGTGAGGTGGCGCAGCACGGCGTCGTTGAACTTGAACGAGTGCTCGAGTTCGGCCAGCGTCTCGCCGTCGCACTCGATGTTCATCAGCACGTAGTGGGCCTTGTGAACCTTCTGGATCGGGTAGGCCATCTGACGGCGGCCCCAGTCTTCCAGGCGGTGGATCTGACCATTGCGGGTGGTCACGATGGCCTTGTAGCGCTCGACCATCGCCGGCACCTGCTCGGACTGATCCGGGTGCACGATGAATACGATTTCATAATGTCGCATGCAAACTCCTTGCGGTTGGTTGTTACAGCCCCCCGGCATGCGGTCCGGTGGAGCAAGGGAAGCCCGGCAGTCTAGCAAGAAAGTCCGAAAAATCAAAGATAACTGCCAAGGCGCGGGATTCGGGAGTGCCGTTACAAAAGCCCGCTTACACTCTGCGACTGCCTCGCGGCGCACGCCTCGCCTAGTATCCGGATCACCGGGGCCCTGCCCTGCAACGAAGAAATCGAACGAGGCAGACCATGAACACGACCCTGACCCGCAAGATCGTCGCCACCCTGCTCTGCGGCGGCATGCTCGCCGCTGCCGCCCCCGCCGCGCACGCCGACCGGGACGACCGTGGCCCGCGCTGGGGCCACCACAAGCACCACTACAAGCACGATCACAAGCATCGCCGCCATTGGGACGAGCGCACCGTGTATCGCGAGAAGGTCATCATCCGCGAACGCCCGCGCTACTACCGCGAGCCGGAAATCCACAACCACTATTACGAGCGGCCTTACCGCTCGTACAGCTACAGCCGCTCGCCCGCCGTGGTGATCGGGGTGGATATTCCGCCGCTGGTCATTCCGCTGCGCTGAACGCGCCCGCGCCGCGGCGACGTGCACCGCGCGGAGCCACTCCCCTGGCCCTGCACCGTGCCGAGCCGGCCGCGCGACTCAGCGCGGCCGGCTCTCCCAGATCTTCTGCAGGCGCTTGACCGACACCGGCATCGGCGTCCTCAGCTCCTGCGCGTACAGGCCGACACGCAGCTCCTCGAGCAGCCAGCGGAACTCCTCCAGCGCCGGGTCCTCGACGCCGGCGCGTCGGCGCGCGAGGCGCTCGCGCTCCCAGGCCTGGGCGAGCTGCTTCCATTCGCTCATCGACTGCGCATCGCGTGCCGGATTGTTGCGGAGTTTGTCGAGCCGCACCGAGGCGCCCTTGAGATAGCGCGGGAAGTGCGCCAGCTTTTCCCACTCGAAGGCGACGAGGAAGTCCTTCGGCAGCAGCGCGCCGAGCTGGCCCTGGATGTCGGCGACCAACTCGGGGAAGGTCTTCAGCCCCGACAGGCGCTTCTGCAGCGCCGCATGCTCGACCAGCAACTGGCCGGCGAGGCGCATGAACTCCTGCGCGACCAGGCTCACCCGCGACTTGGCCTCAGCGCAGCGCTTCGCGAACGCGTCGGCATCGGTCGGCAAAGGCTCGAGCAAGCAGCAGCGGCTCAACGTGGCCTCGACCAGACGGGCCTTCAGCTCGGCCTCGGTGCCGAAACTCATGTACTGCAGCGCGAGCTCGCGCAGGCCGGGCAGGCGCTCGACCGCACGCACCTGGTCCTTGAGGTTGAGCGCGAACAGGCGGGCGAGGCCGCGGCGATGCACGCGTGCCGCTTCCTCGGGCGTGTCGTGGGGGCGTAGCGAGACGCTGTCGCCGTCGTCGTGCAGCGCCGGGAAGCCGATCACCTCGCGGCCGGCGACGCGCACCTCGAGCAACTCGGGCAGAGGGCCGAAGGTCCAGGCGGTGAAGCCGGACAGCGCCTGCGC
>JAGOEI010000184.1 GCA_017997795.1 Thauera sp.
CTCATCTCTCATCTCTCAGCTTGCAGGTCATGCCATGTATTGCGCCTTGTTGCCGCTCGCCTGTCCGCGAAGCGGCGAAAAATCTCATTGTGCCGCCGGTCGCCGAAGCGCGCAGAGCGGGTTGATGCTGCGTTGGGTCAATCACGCGCACGCCCTGCGCCCGGGTGCGAAACGGGGGGCGCAATGAAGCCGTCTGATTCGGTCGCGCCGATTGCGTCCTGGCTGCGTGCTGCCGCCCGTTTAACCCTGCTCGTGCTCGTTGCCGTCTTTGCGGAGCCGGTGTTCGGGTTGCTGCCGTCCGACCATGCTGCGCAGGCTTGGCTCGATCCTGCGCGCAATGCCGCCATGGCGCTGGCGGTGCTGGCCGGGGCGCAGCTCGTGCTCGTGCTGGCGACGAACCGGCTATCGCAGCGCCGCAAGGGCCAGCGGCCGGTGCCGAAGGTGCTCCTGGATCTGCTGCGCGTGCTGCTTTTTGCGCTGGCGACCCTGGTCGCGCTGTCCTTGTTCTTTCGCCAGGACCTGTCGGGCATCCTGACCGGATCGGGCCTGGTGCTGGCGGTGCTGGGATTCGCCATCCGCAACGTGGTGGCGGACACGCTGTCGGGCATCGCGCTCGGCATCGAGGCGCCGTTCCGCATCGGCGACTGGGTGCGGATCGAAACGCTGGCCCAGGGGCGCGTGCAGGAGATCGGCTGGCGCACGACACGTCTCGTCACCGGGGACAGCACCTACGTGATCCTGCCCAACAGCCAGATCTCGCGGCAGCGGATCACCAATTTCAGCGCGCCGCGCAAGGAGTACCGCGACCATGCCGAGCTGACCTTGCCGGTGGGTCTGGCGGTGGCCGAGGCCAAGGAGCTGATCCGCCAGGCGTTGTCCGGGGCCGAGACCATCGTCGAAGACCGGCCGCCGGAGGTGCAGGTGGTGCATTACGGTCTGCATGGAATCAGCTATCGGGTGAAGTACGAGGTGCCCCAGCACGACCGCGAGCCTGTGTGCCGCAACGAGGTCTTCAGCCTGATCGACGCCGCGCTGCGCGCGCGTGGCATCGCGCTCGCGCAGCCGCAGATGGCGCACCTGTGCGAGGAGCAGGAGGCCAGGCGGGAAGAGATGGGCTAGCCGATGGGGGGCATGCACCCGGGAGCGAGGCCGACGCGATGCTGCATTGACAACGCGCGCCAGGGCGGAGTATCAGTCACTCCCCTTGCAGCAAGCGATCCGCACAACCCTCAGTCTGGACGCGAGAACACCCGATGACCGCAGCACAACCCAAGAATCCGCTCCACGGCCTCACGCTCGAGCGCATCGTGACCGACCTGGTCGCCCGCTTCGGCTGGGCGGGGCTGGGGCGGCGGATCGACATCCGCTGTTTCAACCACGAACCGAGCATCGCCTCGAGCCTCAAGTTCCTGCGTCGCACGCCGTGGGCGCGCGAGCAGGTGGAGGCGCTGTATCTCGACACCCTGCGTGTGGCCGCCCGGCCGGGCGTGGCAAGCGAGCCCAACACAACCCGGAGCACCCCCAACACGTGAAGACCCCGAGCAGAATCGAACCGCTGGTGGCCGACGGCCTCGTCGACCACGTCCTGCGCCAGCTCATGAGCGGCAAGGAGGCCATGGTCTATGTCGTGCAGTGCGGCGACGAGCTGCGCTGCGCCAAGGTGTACAAGGAGGCCAACAAGCGCGGGTTCCACAAGGCGGCCGATTACACCGAGGGGCGCAAGGTCAAGAACAGCCGCCAGGCGCGCGCGATGGCCAAGGGCTCGCGCTACGGCCGCCAGGAGCAGGAGGCGGCGTGGCAGCACGCCGAGGTCGACGCGCTGCGCCGGCTGGCTGCCGCCGGCGTGCGCGTGCCCACGCCGTACGACTTCCACGAGGGCGTGCTGTTGATGGAGCTGGTGGCCGACGAGGATGGCGAGCCGGCGCCGAGGCTCAACGACGTGGCGCTCGACGAGGACGATGCGCGGCGCTTCCATGCCGTGCTGGTGCGCCAGGTCGTGCGCATGCTGTGTGCCGGCATCGTCCATGGGGACTTGTCGGAATACAACGTGCTGGTCGATCGCGACGGGCCGGTGATCATCGATCTGCCGCAGGCGGTCGATGCCGCGGCCAACAACAACGCACGCGCGATGCTGGCGCGCGACGTCGACAACCTCGCCACTTACTTCGGCCAGTTCGCGCCCGAGCTGCGCGACACCGCTTACGGTAAGGAGATCTGGGCGCTGTACGAATCCGGCAAGCTGCAGCCCGAGAGCGTGCTCACCGGGGTCTTCGCGGCGAAGGCGGGACCTGCCGATGTCGACGAGGTGATGCAGGTGATCGAGGCGGCGCGCCGGGAAGAGGCTGCGCGCCAGGCGGGGCGGGCGGACGCGGCGGCCGGCGCGGCCTGAACTTCAGGACGGACTTCGATGCGACCCCACCTGAGCGTCTCGCCCGACGAAGTCGAGATTACCGCGATCCGCGCCCAGGGTGCGGGCGGGCAGAACGTGAACAAGGTGTCGAACGCGGTGCATCTGCGCTTCGACATCGGGGCCTCTTCGCTGCCCGAGGAGCTGCGGGTGCGCTTGTTGCAACTCGGCGACCAGCGCATCAGCAAGGACGGGGTGGTGATCATCAAGGCGCAGAAGTTCCGCAGCCTGGAGAAGAACCGCGCCGAGGCGATGCGGCGGCTGGAAGATCTGATCAACAGCGTGTTAGTGCCGCCCAAGGCCCGCCGCGCGACACGGCCGACGCGCGCCTCGGTCACCCGGCGCCTGGAGGGCAAGGCGCGACGCGCGTCGGTGAAGGCGGGGCGGGGGAAGGTGGGCGAGTAGGGCGCGCGGGGCGCCGTTTCCCCCCGGCTGGCAGTCCCGAGGCTTACGCGGAGGTGGCGTTCGCCTCCGGCAGCGGCGCCACCATCACACGATTCCGCCCTGCCTGCTTGGCCTGGTACATCGCTGCGTCGGCGCGCTTGAGGGCGCTCTCCATGCTTTCGCCGGCGCCGAGCGGGGTGACGCCGGCGCTGAAGGTGATCACCACCTTCTGCTGGTCGGCCATGAAGAACTCGCGCGTGAGTTCGCGCTGCAGGCGCACCAGGGCCTGCTGAGCGTCGCTCTCGGCGGTTTCGGGCAGCAGGATGACGAACTCCTCGCCGCCGAAGCGCGCCAGCACGTCCTGCGGGCGCAGGTGCTGGCGCACCACGCGGGCCAGATGGACGAGCGCGTCGTCGCCGGCCTTGTGGCCGAGACTGTCGTTGAGCTTCTTGAAGTGGTCGATGTCGAGCAGGGCGACCGAGAGCCGGCTGCCGCGGCGCTGGGCGCGGGCAGCCTCGGTCTGGAACATTTCTTCCAGCCCGCGCCGGTTTAGCGCGCCGGTGAGCTGGTCGTGGCGCATCAGGCGGCTGGTTTCCTCGAGCTCGGCCTGCAGCGTGGCGATGCGCTGCTCGGCTTCGCTGGCCTGCTGGCGCGCGGTCAGCAGTTCGTCGCGCGAGCGGCGGGCTTCCTCCTGGATGCTGCGTGTTTCGGTCATCACCTCATCGAGCAGGGGGCCGATCTCGGCGATGTCGCTGGCCTGGGCGATGCGCTGCGCGCAGTTGCCGATGCGGTCGTGGTAGGTGCCGGTGCTCTCCGAGAAGCGGGCGAGCTGGTCGACGAAGCCGGCGAGCATGTCGCGCAGGTGGCGCTGGGTCTCGGCCAGGGTGTGCTTGAGCTGGCCCTGCTTGAAGATGAGCTCCTTGAGCCGGCGGCCGGCGTCGTCGAGCTTGCGCGGGTCGGGCTTGGTGTCGACGATCTCGCGCAGCATCTCGATCTGGCCGCTCAGCCACTGGTCGTCGAGCACGAGCTCGTCGATGTTGCGCAGCAGCAGACGCAGGAGTTCGAGCAGGCCGGCGCGCACCTCGGCGTCGTCCGCGGCGGCGAGCTCGACTTCGCGGGTGAACGCGCGCAGTTGCTCGCCGAGCTGCTGCAGCCCCTGGATGCCGTCGCGCTGGGCGAACTCGCCGGACAGGGCGAGCGCCGTTTCCTGCAGGGGCGGGTGTTCGGCGAGCAGGGCGGGGACGGTCTGGCGATAGCTCACGCGCAGCAGCTCGCGCAGGGTGTCGGCGGTTTGCGGGCTTGGGCTGGCGGCGGCGGAAGGGGTGGCGGTGGTCGCCGCGGCTTGTGCGGCCGGGGTCGCTGCGCCGGGCCGGGTGTCGGGCTGTGCGGTGGCGGGCTTCGTGCTGCGTTCGGCCGCAGCAGTGGGCGTCTCGCTGGCAGCGGATTCTGCCGGGCGCGGCTCGTCGTCGGTGGCGGACTGGCTCCAGCCGCGCAGCAGGCCCTGCAGGCGGGTGTATAGCGTCGTGGGGTCGGCGGCGTTGAGCACGCGGTCGAGCGATTCGCGCTTGCGGGCGGTGGTCCAGCCCGTCTGGCGTGCCTCCCACTGGCGCAGCAGGGTGGTGATGAGTTCGTTCCAGGCGGGCTGTTCGGCGAGCTTGAGCCCGTCGAGGTAATGCTCCAGCGCGGCTTCCGCGGCCTTGGGCTTGCCGTCGGCAAGCGCCTGCTCGAGCTGGCGCACATGGCGCTGGCGTTCGGCATTGTCACGCGGCAGGCGGCGGGCGAGCTTGCGCACGAAGGCCTCCGGCAATTCGTTGTCGTCTCCGCGCGTACCGGCAATCTCGTGGTAGAGCTTGCGGTAGTTGTCGGGCGTGGGCGCGACGCGACGCATCGCGAGCTGGCGCAGGGTCTCGCGGGCGATTTCCGAGGGGTTGCTGAGCGTGGACATGGCGGGGG
>JAGOEI010000185.1 GCA_017997795.1 Thauera sp.
GCCCGGCCACCGCCTGCAGGATGATCGCCGCCAGCACCGGCTTGGGCAGGTGCCACAGCAGCGGCGTGAGGTAGAGCAGCGCGAGCAGCACGAAGGCGGCGGTGACGATGGACGACAGGCCGGTGCGGGCGTCGCTGGCGTAGTTGAGCGCCGAGCGCGAGAACGAGGCGCTGACCGGCATGCCGCTGGTGAAGGCGGCGGCGATCTTGCCCAGGCCCTGGCCGATGAGCTCCTGGTCCTGCCGCCACGCCGCGCGCGTGCGGCCGGAGATGAGCTTGGCGCTGGAGGCGGCCTCCATGAAGCTGACCATGGCGACCACGAAGGCCGCCGGCAATAGCGCCGCGATCAGGTCCAGGCGCAGTGGCGGCAGGCTGAACTCGGGCAGCCCGCCCGGCACCTCGCCCACCACGGCGCCGCCGCCCGCTGCGAAGCCGGTCCACGCCGACAGCGCGGTGGCCGCGGCCACCACCAGCGGCACGCCGGGCAGGCGCGGCCACAGGCGCTTGAGCGCCAACAGCGCCGCGAGGCTGCCGAGGCCGAAGGCGACCGAGGCCGGATGCAACTCGGCGAGCCCACCCAGCGCCTGCGCAAAATCCACCACCAGGTGCTGCGAGTAGGGCATGGCCAGCCCGAGCAGGGGCGGGATCTGGGTCAGGCAGATGATCAGCGCCGCGGCATTGACGAAGCCCATCAGCACCGGCACCGACAGCAGGTTGAGCAGCCAGCCCAGGCGCAGCAGGCCGAGCGCGAGCTGGATGAGTCCGGACAGCAGCGCCAGCAGCAGCGCCAGCCCGATCACGTCGCCGCCGGCGAGCCCCGCAAGCGGCGCGATGCTGGCCGCCACCAGCAGGCTGGTGAGCGCCACCGGCCCGGTCGATAACTGCCCACAGGACCCGAACAGCGCCGCCACCACCGCCGGCACCAGCGCGGCGTACAGGCCGACGTGCGGCGGCAGGCCGGCGAGCTTGGCGTAGGCCAGCGCCTGCGGAATCATCACCAGCGCCACGGTGACCCCGGCGACCACGTCGTCGCGCATGCCGGCGGCGCGCCATTGCGCAGGCCAGGACAGGAAGGGCAGGAAGGAGCGGGCGCGCTGGAGAGCCGACATTGGGGGGGCTGCGGCGAAGGCCTGGGCGCGGGCAAGGCGCTCGAGGGCCGTCCGTTGTGCGAAGAGGCTTCCATGGTAATGAGAAAGCGCTCAGGCCTCCATGGATGGTGATGGGGCAGGGGGCCGGCGCGGGACTGTTGTGGGAGTGGGCTTGCGCGCAAATCGGGGGGGAGCGGTCGGGTGTTTCGGTGGGGTGGCGCATTGGGGGGCGGGCATTGGCGCGCATAATGCGGTCCTCTCGGCCGCCTTTTCGATTGTCCGCTCGACCGCTCGGAGTCATGCCCTGATGGCGACCAGCCGCATCCCCCCGATCCAGTGCCTGCTCACCTTCGAGGCGGTTTCGCGCCTGCGCAGCGCCAGCCGCGCCGCGGCCGAGTTGTGCGTGACGGTGAGCGCGATCAGCCATCGCATCCGCCAGCTCGAATCGCACCTCGGCATCCGCCTCTTCAGCCGCGGCGATTTCACCCTAACCACCGAGGGCGCGGCGTATCTGCAGCATGTGTGCACCGCGCTCGCCGCGCTGCAGCAGATGCCGGGCGAGCGTGCCACGGCCGGCGCGCGCCGGCTGCGGGTGGCGGTGACGCCTTCGTTCTGCCGCCAGTTCGTGATGCCCAAGCTCGAGCTCTTTCGCCGCAGTTTTCCCGACATCGAGCTGACGCTGCAGGTGTCGATCCCGCTGCGTGACGTGACCGCCGAGGAGGCGGACCTGGAGATCCGCTATGGCCTCGGCGGCTACACCGACCTCGAGCACCGGCTGATCCTGCGCGACCTGGTGACGCCCGCGTGCAGCCCGGCCTTCCTCGACGAGTTCGGGCCCTTCGACGGCTTCGCGCACGAGGCCGAATGCACCGCCACGCGCCTGGTGCGCAGCCCGCTCGAGCCGTGGGCGAACTGGTACGCGCATTGCGGGCTGGCGCTTGCCGAGCCGGCGAGCGGGGCGCAGTTCAACGACCTCGGGCTGGCGTACGACGCGGCCGCGAGCGGCTTCGGCGTCGCCCTGGTGCGCCACAAACTGGGCGCCGCGTGGTTCGACAGCGGGCGCCTGCTTGCGCTGTCCGATCGGCCGATGGTGTCGCCCTATGCGCACTACATGTGCTGGGCGCCGGGGGCGCTCGAGCGCTGGGAATGCGCGGCCTTTGTCGACTGGCTGCAGGGCGTGCTGCCCTGAATCGTGGCGATGCGGGCGACGGCCCCCGTCGTCGGCACGGCGCGGAGCGCAAGCAAGCGGCGCGCGCTGCGAAGTTTCGTCAAGGCGCCTGCAAAAATGCGTCAAACCGGGCGGCGCTCGTGCCGCCTATACTTTCGCTTGCGCGACGCGGCGGGCAAGCACGCCTGCCGGGGCCCATGGCGAGGACCTGCAAAGATGAACACTCAAGCCGAAGTGCTGGCGTTCGGGGAGACCGAGCGCGATTTTTCCGAGGTCGACAAGGTGCGCGTGGTCGAGGCGCTCAGCCGCGTCCTGCCCGCGGGCACGCTGATGTACGAGACCGAGGATCTGCGCCCCTACGAGTGCGACGGCCTGGCCGCCTACCGCGCGCTGCCGCTGGTGGTGGCGTTGCCGACGACCGAGGAGCAGGTGGTGGCGGTGCTGCGCACCTGCTTCGAGCTGGGCGTGCCGGTGGTGGCGCGCGGCGCGGGCACGGGGCTGTCGGGCGGCGCGCTGCCGCACACCCGCGGCGTGCTGCTGTCGCTGGCGCGCTTCAACCGCATCCTCAAGCTCGATCCGCTGGCGCGCACGGCGGTGGTGCAGCCAGGCGTGCGCAACCTCGCGATCTCCGAGGTGGCGGCACCCCACGGCCTGTATTACGCGCCTGACCCTTCCTCGCAGATCGCGTGCTCGATCGGCGGCAACGTCGCCGAGAACGCCGGCGGCGTGCATTGCCTCAAGTACGGCCTGACGGTGCACAACCTGCTGCGCGTGCGCGGTGTGACGATCGAGGGCGAGATCGTCGAGATCGGCTCCGGCGCGCTCGATGCGCCCGGCTATGACCTCCTGGCGCTGGTCACCGGCTCCGAGGGCATGCTGGTGGTGCTCACCGAGGTCACCGTCAAGCTGGTGCCCAAGCCGCAGCTCGCGCAGTGCGTGCTTGCCGCCTTCGACGACGTGGTGCGCGCCGGCGACGCGGTGGCGAAGATCATCGCCGCCGGCATCATCCCCGCCGGCCTGGAAATGATGGACCAGCCCGCGACCGCGGCGGTCGAGGAGTTCGTGCATGCGGGCTACCCGCTCGATCCCAAGGCCATCCTGCTGTGCGAATCCGACGGCACGCCCGAGGAGGTGGCCGAGGAGATCGCCCGTGTGCGTGCGGTGCTGGAGGACAGCGGCGCCACCGAAATCCGCGTGTCGCGCGACGAGGCCGAGCGGCTCAAGTTCTGGGCGGGGCGCAAGGCGGCCTTCCCGGCGGCGGGGCGGATCTCGCCCGACTACTACTGCATGGACGGCACCATCCCCAGGAAGCGGGTCGGCGAGATGCTGACCGCGATCCAGGAGATGGAGCACAAGTACGGCCTGCGTTGCCTGAACGTCTTCCACGCCGGCGACGGCAACCTGCACCCACTGATCCTGTTCGATGCCAACCAGCCCGACGAGATGGAGCGCGCCGAGGAGTTCGGAGCCGAGATCCTCGAGCTGTCGGTGGCGCTGGGCGGCACGATCACCGGCGAGCACGGCGTGGGCCTGGAGAAGATCAACCAGATGTGCGCGCAGTTCACGACGGCGGAAGTGCGCCAGTTCTTCCGCGTCAAGGCGGCGTTCGATCCGCCCGGGCTGCTGAATCCGGGCAAGGCGATCCCGACGCTCAACCGTTGCGCCGAATATGGCCGCATGAAGGTGAGCAAGGGCCACGTGCCGTATCCGGACATTCCGCGGTTCTGAACGCGGGGATCGCGACTTGCGTCGCTCCTACAGGAGCCTTCGCGGCATCCGGCCCCTACCGCCGCCCGGGGCTGCCCGCAGGAGCGACGCAAGTCGCGATCGCAACCGCGAGGTCTTCGGTAGGAGCGACGCAAGTCGCGATCGCAACCGTGAGGTCTTCGGTAGGAGCGACGCAAGTCGCGATTGCAGCCGCGAGGTCTTCGGTAGGAGCGACGCAAGTCGCGATCGCAGCCGTGAGGTCTTCGGTAGGAGCGACGCAAGTCGCGATTGCAGCCGTGGTGCTGCACCCCGTCCCGGGAACGCGCAGGCGGCCAGGAGCGCGGTCGCGAATTTGAATGCTTGGACGATGAGACGATGACGACGATCGAGAAGGATTGGGCCGAGCGCGTGTGCGCGGCGGCCGCGACGAAGACGCCGCTGTGCCTGCGCGGCGGCGGGACCAAGGATTTTTATGGCCGCGCACCGGTGGGCGAGTTGTTCGACCTGCGCGCCAACCGCGGCGTGGTGGCGCATGAGCCGACCGAGCTGGTGGTGACGGTGCGCGGCGGCACGCCGCTCGCCGAGTTGGAGGCGGTGCTGGCGCAGGCGGGCCAGTACCTGGCCTTCGAGCCGCCGCATTTTGGCGCGGAGGCCACCGTGGCGGGCTGTGTCGCGGCTGGCCTATCGGGGCCGCGGCGCTCGAGCATGGGCGCGGTGCGCGACTTCATGCTCGGCGTCAAGCTGCTCGACGGCCGCGGCGAGGTGCTGAAGTTCGGCGGCC
>JAGOEI010000046.1 GCA_017997795.1 Thauera sp.
TCCTTCAGCGCGTAGCGCTGCATCACCTCGACCTTCACCTTGCCGCTGCGCACCACCTCGAACAGCGAGGCCGCACGTTCGAGCAGTTCCTCGCGGGTAGCGATGTAGTCGGGCAGCCCGGGGCGGGTCACATACACCGATCCCGCCTTGTGCAGCAGCGCGCAGTCGAAGGGCGCCACCGGGCCGGTGGCGTTGCCGTAGCTCACCATGGTGCCGCGGCGCTGCAGGCAGGCGATCGAGTCCAGGAAGGTGTCGCGGCCGACCGAGTCGTACACCACCGCCACGCCCTTGCCGCCGGTGAGCTCGCGCACGCGCTCGGAGAATTTCTCGCGCGAGTACACGATCACGTGGTCGCAGCCGAGCGCCTTCGCGCGCACCGCCTTGTCGTCGTTGCCCACGGTGCCGATCACGGTGGCGCCGAGCAGCTTGGCCCACTGCACCAGGATCGAGCCCACACCGCCCGCCGCCGCGTGCACCAGGATGGTCTCGCCCGCCTTCACCGGATAGGTGGAATGCAGCAGGTAGTGCGCGGTGATGCCTTGCAGCATCATCGCCGCGGCCTGTTCGAAGGCGATGTCCTCGGGCAGCACGACCAGATGGCGGGCAGGGATGTTGCGCACCTCGGAGTAGGCATCGAGCGGGCCAATGGTGTAGGCCACGCGATCGCCCGCCTTCACCTCACTGACGCCCTCGCCCACCGCCTCGACCACGCCCGCGCCTTCCATGCCGAGGCCGGAGGGCAGCGGCAGCGGATACAGGCCGCTGCGGTGGTAGGTGTCGATGAAGTTGACCCCGACCGCATGGTGGCGCAGGCGCACCTCGCCGGGGCCGGGCGGCGGCGGCTCGACCGCCTCCCACTGCAGGACTTCGGGACCGCCGGTGCGGTGAAAACGGATCGCATGATTCATGGGTGATCTCCTCGTCAGTCTTGTTGCGCCGCCCACGAGCAGCACGATTGGGGGGGCGGATGGGGCGCTCAGCGTACCAGCGAAATCCCCAGCCGGTACTGCGTCTCCTTGTTCTCGTCGTATTCGAGCAGGGTCTCACCGTAGCCCTTGAAGGCCTGCAGGTGGACGAAGGCGCCCACCCCGGAAAACACGCTGCGCCGCAGCGGATACGACAGGTCGAACTGGGTCCCCATCTTGCCCGCGCTGCCGCGCCGGATCAGCGTCGAGAACATCAGCGCGTCATCGCGGCCGAGGCGCAGGCCGAGTTCGGCATGGCCACGGTAGCGCGCGATGTCGGGGTTGTCCTCGCGGTCGAGGTAGGTCCACACCTTGGGCGCGATGCCGAGGTAAGTGCCGGATTCGTCCACCCGAATGCGCGCATCGGCACGCGCGAACAGAGTGTCGATGCTGCGCGAGGGCATGTCCTCCTTGCCATTGGATTCGTGCTCGTAGCCGCCATAGAGGGCGAGCGAACCCCGCTGGTCGGGGTCGTCGAGCCCCCAGCGGTAGAAGAGCGAGGGCCGGAAGCTCGAGTCGAGGAAGGGCTTCGACTCGCCCTGCAGGTCCCACAGCGAGGTCTGCGTGAAGCCGAAGTACACCCCGCTCGCCACCGGGATCGTCTCCGCGACCACGCCCTGCTCGTCCAAGATGCGGTAGCGAAAGCTGAACTGAAAGCGCGCGCTCACCGGGTCCTTGCCGCCGACGAGGAAGTACATCGGCTCGTGGAAACCCAGCGCGGAGGGCTCGACCGGCGTCGGATCGGCGGGCGTGTCGGCCACGCGCGCCATCGGCGCGACCGAGGAAACGGGCGCCGTGGCGACCGGCGCGGTGGCTGCGGACGCCTCACCCGCCGCCACCCCGCCCGCAGGCGCCTGGGCCGGCGCCGAAACCACCCGGGTCGCCGCGCCGCCATCGAGCAGCACGCGCGCCGAAGGGTGGTCGGCGAGCGCGAGCGTGGCCACGCCCACCACCTCGGTCGGCCAGCGTGCAAAGTAGCGGCGCTGGCGCGCATTCGCGTCTGCCTTGCCGATCGCCACCAGCTCGACCGCGATGCGCGGACCGCCGCCGGGCAGCGCGATGCTCGCGGGCAGGCGCGCGGGCCAGCTCGCCGCCCTGCCGTCGCCGATCACCACCACCTCGAAGCGTTGGCCGGGGACGACCTGCAGCGCGGGGGCCGCCAGCAGCCAGTCGGCGGCGACCGCCGCGGGCGTGGTCAGAAGGAGCGCGCCGGCAAGCAGCAGCGGGCGCAGGGGGAACGATCCAGGGTTCTTCATCGGACACTTCCGGTACGCACGAAACAAAGCGGGGCAGCCCCTCGCAGGACTGCCCCCGAAAATTGCACCGCTGCCGTCACGGCTGATCGCAGCGGTGACGACAGCGCAGGGGCGGCGCGAAACACGTGCCGCCCGACCGCATTACAGCCCGGCGTTACGCGACTCCTTGGCGTCCACCACCGCGAGCGCGGTCATGTTCACCAGGCGGCGCACCGTAGCCGACGGCGTGACGATATGCACCGGCTTGGCCGCACCGAGCAGGATCGGGCCCACCGACACGCCGTCACCGTTGGCCATCTTCATCAGATTGAAGGAGATGTTGGCGGCGTCGAGGTTGGGCATCACCAGCAGATTGGCTTCGCCCTTGAGGCGCGAGTCCGGATGCAGCTTGTCGCGCATCTCCACCGACAACGCGGCGTCACCGTGCATCTCGCCGTCGACGTTGAGGTTGGGGCAGGTCGCGTGCAGGATCTCGCACGCACGCCGCATCTTGCGCGCCGACGCCGAATTGGAACTGCCGAAATTCGAGTGCGACAGCAGCGCGACGTTCGGCTCGATACCGAAGCGGCGCAGCTCGTCGGCCGCCATGCGGGCGATCTCGGCGACTTCCTCGGCGCTCGGGTTCTCGTTCACATAGGTGTCGGTCACCACCAGCATGCGCTTGGTGAGCAGCAGCAGGTTCATCGCCGCGAACTGCTTGGCGCCCGGTGCCAGGCCAATGACGTCGGCCACCTGCTTGAGGTGGTAGTCGTAGGAGCCGAAGGTGCCACACACCATCGCGTCGGCGTCGCCGCGGCGCAGGAGCATGATGCCGATCAGCGTGGTGTCGCGCCGGATCTTGGCCTTGGCCACGTCCGGGGTGACGCCGTCGCGGCTCATGAGCTTGTAGTACTCGGTCCACAGCTCGCGATAGCGCGGATCGGACTCCGGATTGACGACCTCGAAGTCGCGCTCGGGCACCAGGTTGAGGCCGATCTTCTTGATCCGCATCTCGATGACGTCGGGGCGACCGATCAGGATCGGGCGCGCCAGGCCTTCGTCGAGCACCACGCGCACCGCATGCAGCACGCGCTCGTCCTCGCCCTCGGCGTAGATCACGCGCTTCTGCTCCATCGGCACCGCCTTGGCGGCCGAGAACACCGGCTTCATGACGATGCCCGACTGATAGACGAACCCGTTCAGGCTGGTCACGTAGGCGTCGAAATCGGCGATCGGCTTGGTCGCCACACCCGACTCCATCGCCGCCTTCGCCACCGCGGGCGCGATCTTGACGATCAGGCGCGGGTCAAAAGGCTTGGGGATGATGTATTCGGGGCCGAAGCTCAGCTCCTGGCCGCCGTAGGCGCTGGCGACGATGTCGCTCGCCTCGGCCTCGGCCAGTTCGGCGATCGCCTTCACGCAGGCGAGCTTCATCTCCTCGTTGATCGTGGTCGCGCCCACATCGAGCGCGCCACGGAAGATGAACGGGAAGCACAGCACGTTGTTAACCTGGTTCGGGAAGTCCGAACGGCCGGTGGCGATGATGCAGTCCGGGCGCACGGCCTTGGCGTCGGCCGGCAGGATCTCGGGGTTGGGGTTGGCGAGCGCGAAGATCAGCGGCTTGTCCGCCATCTTCGCCACCATCTCGGGCTTGAGCACACCCGCGGTCGACAGGCCGAGGAAGACGTCGGCGCCGACGATCGCGTCACCCAGCGTGCGCGCGTCGGTGCGCTGCGCATAGCGTGCCTTGGTCGGTTCCATGTTGGGCTCGCGGCCCTCGTAGATCACGCCCTTGGAGTCGCAGACGGTGATGTTCTCGCGCTTGAGACCGAGGCTGACCATCAGGTCGAGGCAGGCGATCGCCGCCGCGCCGGCACCCGAGCACACCAGCTTGACCTTGCCGATGTCCTTACCGATGACCTTGAGGCCGTTCAGCAGGCCTGCCGCCGAAATGATCGCGGTGCCGTGCTGGTCGTCGTGGAAGACGGGGATCTTCATGCGCTCGCGCAGCTTCTTCTCGATGTAGAAGCACTCGGGCGCCTTGATGTCCTCGAGGTTGATGCCGCCCAGCGTGGGCTCGAGCGCGGCGATGATGTCGATCAGCTTGTCGGGGTCGTTCTCGGCGAGCTCGATGTCGAAGACGTCGATGTTGGCGAACTTTTTGAAGAGGCAGCCCTTGCCTTCCATGACTGGCTTGGAGGCGAGCGGGCCGATGTTGCCCAGGCCGAGCACCGCGGTGCCGTTGGTGACCACGGCGACGAGGTTGCCGCGGCTGGTGAGCTCGAAGGCTTCGGCGGGGTCGGCGACGATGGCGTCGCAGGCCGCGGCCACGCCAGGCGAGTACGCGAGCGCGAGGTCACGCTGGTTGGTGAGGCCCTTGGTGGGCACGACCGAGATCTTGCCGCGCGTGGGCGAGCGGTGATAGTCGAGCGCGGCGGTGATGAAGTCCTGATCCATGTTCTCCCCTCTTTGTACGCTGAGGTCTATGTTGTGACTGCGTGGAAACGCCGCACAGGTCGCGACGGCCATGCGCGGCACGTGCCGGCCGGGCAGCACGGACACGGGTGCATCGTTCGGGATGTTCGCAAGGGCTTGCTTGTTGTTGTTCGCGCCAGCGTGACGCGGGAACGGCCTCGATTGACGTCGGGCAAGTTTAGCGCAGCCGCCCCGCCTTTGGCAGGACCGCCGCGTAATGACGCTTATCACCGTGCATGCAGCAAGCGCCCCGGATTGGCGCGCTTTTGGCAGAATGCCGGCTCCGGGCGCGGCGATCGCACGACGCCTGCAAACAATACGGGGAGAGCTTCATGCGGCGAGTGGTGTTCAATCAGAAGGGCGGCGTCGGAAAATCGACGATCACCTGCAACCTGGCGGCGATCAGCGCCCAGCAGGGCAAGCGCACCCTGGTCGTTGACCTCGACCCGCAGGGCAACTCGACCCAGTACCTGCTGGGCGCCGCCGGCGAGAACCTCGACGCCACGCTGGCCGACTTCTTCGACCAGACGCTCAACTTCAAGCTCAATCCGCGCGACACCGCCGAGTTCGTCGTCGCCACCCCGTTCGAGGGCCTGCACGTGATGCCCTCGCATCCGCTGCTCGAGGAACTGCAGGGCAAGCTCGAATCGCGCTACAAGATCTACAAGCTGCGCGACGCGCTGGAAGAACTCGCCGAGGACTTCGACTGCGTGTACATCGACACCCCGCCGGCACTCAACTTCTTCACCCGCTCGGCGCTGATCGCCGCCGATGCCTGCCTGATCCCCTTCGATTGCGACGAGTTCTCGCGCAAGGCGCTGTATTCGCTGCTCGAGAACGTGCAGGAGATCAAGGCCGACCACAACCGCGACCTCGAGGTCGAAGGCATCGTGGTCAACCAGTTCCAGCCGCGCGCGACCTTGCCGCAGAAGGTGGTGCAGGAGCTGATCGACGAAGGCCTGCCGGTGCTGCAGCCCTACCTGTCGGCCTCGGTGAGGATCAAGGAATCGCACGAGCAGGCCAAGCCGATGATCCACCTCGACCCCAGGCACAAGCTGTCGCAGGAGTTCGTCGCGCTGCACGACACGCTGGTACGCAAGTACGGCGCCTGAGCGCCGTGGCAGGCCTTCAGCGCGGTGGCGCCGGCCGCCCGAGTTCGGACTCCTCAAGCCACTCGCGCCACACCGCCATCAGCACCGCCAGCACCACCGGGCCGAGGAACAGGCCGACCAGACCGAACGCGGCCAGGCCGCCGAGCACGCCGAACATCACCAGCAGGAAGGGGATGCGCGTGGCGTTGCTGATCACCAGCGGGCGCACCAGGTTGTCCACCCAGCTCACCACCAGCACGCCCCACAGCAGCAGGCCGATGCCCTCGACGGTGTTGCCGGTCACCAGCAGCCACGCCCCGATCGAGCCCCACGCAAAGGGCGTGCCGAACGGAATCATCGCGATCACCGCGGTGATCGCGCCCATCAGCACCGGCGCCGGCACGCCCGCCCACCAGTAGCCCAGCCCGGCGACGACGCCCTGGCCGACGGCGGTGGCGATCAGCCCCCACACCACCGCCTTGGTCATCCCGCCCACCGCGGCGAGGTAGGGATCGAGCCGCTCGCCGAGGAAGCGGCGCAGCACCGCCACCACCTGCTCGAGCACGCGCTCGCCGTCGCGATAAAGGAAGAACACCGTGATGAGCGCGAAGCCGAGCTTGGCCGCGTTGCGCCCGACGTCGCCGATCAGCGCCACCACGAAGTTGCTGCCCTGGCCGACCCACTCGGTGAGTTGCGCGCGCAGCGCCTCTGGATCGCGCGTCAGCGCATCCACCATCGCCTGCAGGTCGTCCCCGATCCACGGCAGCGCACGGATGAACTCGGGCAGCGCGAAGACCCCCTCGCGGATCTGCGCCGTCACCGCCGCGATCGCCACCCCGACCTCGGTGCGCAGCAACATGCCGATCCAAAAGGCGGGCAGCACGAATGCGGCGCTCAGCAAGAGCGTCATCAGCAGCGCGGTGAGCGTGGGATAGCGCACGAAGCGCTTGCGCAACTGGCGGTAAGCCGGCCAGGTCGCATAGGCGATGATCACCGCCCAGGCCACCGGCACGATGAAAAGGTGCAGCACCGCATAGCTCAGCAGCAACAGGCCGCCGAGCAGGAAGCCGAGGATGACGCGACGGACGACCTTCTCGGCGACCTGATCGATCATGCGGCCTCGCCCCGATCCTCGGCGCTGGCCTCCTGCTCGGCGCCGATCTCGTCGGCCGGCTCGGGCAGGCGGCTCGCCAGCACCTTGTCGATGCGCTTGCCGTCGAGGTCGATCACCTCCAGCCGCCAGTTCTCCCAGGTGGCGATGTCGCCGGTGCCCGGCAGGCGGCCGAGCAGCCACATGACCATGCCCGACAGCGTGTGGTAACGGCCCTTGTCCTCTTCGGGCACGGTCCTGATGCCGAGGCGGTCCTTCAGCTCGACGATCGGGATCAGGCCGTCGAGCAACCACGAGCCGTCCTCGCGCTGCACCGCCCAGGCCTCCTCGGTGTCGTGCGGCAGGAACTCGCCGGTCACCGATTCGATCACGTCGTGCAGCGTGACCATGCCCTGCACCTCGCCGTACTCGTCGATCACGAACACGGTTTAGGTGCCCGAGGCGCGAAACTGGTCGAGCAGTTCCATGCCCGTGAGCGATTCGGGCACATACACGGGCGACTGCAGCTCCTTGGTCAGGTCGAGCGTCTCGCCGCGCAGCGACTGGTTGAAGAGCTTCTTGGCGCTGGCGATGCCGAGGATGTCGTCGAGCCCGCCGCGGCACACCGGGAAGCTTGAATACGCCGAGGACGCCACCAGCTCGAGGTTCTCCTCGAGCGGGCGCGTCAGGTCGAGCGACACGATGTCCCCGCGCGGCACCATCAGCGAGGCGATCTGGCGGTCGTCGAGGCGGAACACGTTGCGCACCATCTCGTGCTCGCTCTTCTCGATCACGCCGGCCTCGGAGCCCTCGACCAGCATGGCGTGGATCTCCTCCTCGGTCACGCTCGGCCCGGTGCTCTCACGCTGGCCCAGGATGCGCAGCAGCAGCGCGGTCGAACCGGCGAGCAGATACACGAAGGGCCGCGACGCGATCGCCAGCACGTTCATCGGCCGCGCCACCAGGCGCGCGATGCCCTCGGGGTCGATCTGGCCGATGCGCTTGGGCACCAGCTCGCCGACCACGATCGACACGTAGGTGATCACCACCACGACCAGCACCGTCGAGCCGATCTCGCTCACGCGCTGCTCCACGCCCAGGCCCTGCAGCCAGTCGGCCAGCGGCCCGGCGAGCGCGGCCTCGCCGACGATGCCGTTGAGCACACCGATCGAGGTGATGCCGATCTGGATCGTGGACAGGAAGCGGGTCGGATCCTCGCCCAGCTTGATCGCCACCGCGGCCGCTCCGTCGCCATCCTCGGCAAGCCGTGCGAGGCGCGCCCGGCGCGCGGTGACGAGCGCGATCTCGGACATGGCGAAGACGCCGTTGAGGACGATGAGGCCGATCAGAAAGAGGATTTCCATGGATTCGAGGTGATTGAAAAGGGGTGGCCGACGCGCGCCCGGTCATGACGGGCGGGGCGGACGCCGCCGATGATGCCCCAGCCGGCACGGGGTGTCGACCGCGCCCCGGCGCGGCCGGCTGCTTGATGCTGCGCCGCAACACCAAAGCCCCCGCGCGCGCCCCGATCCTTTGCGCCGCGGTTGACACGCCGGTAGCGCGGCAGACACACTCCTGCCCATCAAGGGGAGTAGCTTTTCCGCTCCGGCATCGTCAATACGGCAGATCGGTCGCCAGACCGTCTCCCGGTGCCGGGGGCAACGATCGAATCCGTTCGGCCGTTGCAAGCGAGACCTTGCCCGAGGGGCAAGGTCCGTGCATTGAAGCGCGCCAGGGTCTGTGTCCGTCGGGAACAGGCCCTTTTTGTTTTTGTGCGGAGCGCGCGATGGAATCGATCGGAACGTGGTGGATGTGGGCGGCCTTTGCCGCCATCGTGGTGACGATGCTGCTGGTGGACCTGTTCGCCTTCGGCGGCGGCAAGCAGCATCGGGTGTCGCTGAAGGAAGCGGCGGGCTGGTCGCTCGCCTGGATTACGGTGTCGCTGCTTTTCGCCGCCGGGCTGTGGTGGTACCTCGACGGCACGCTCGGACGTGCGCTGGCCAACGAGCAGGCGACCGCCTTCGTCACCGGCTACCTGGTCGAGAAGTCGCTCGCGGTCGACAACGTCTTCGTGTGGATGATGATCTTCAGCTTCTTCGCGGTACCGCTGGAGCTTCAGCGCCGCGTGCTGCTGTACGGCATCGTCGGCGCGATCGTGCTGCGCACGATCATGATCTTCGCCGGAAGCTGGCTGATCAACGAGTTCCACTGGCTGCTGTACGTCTTCGGCGCCTTCCTGATCGTCACCGGCATCAAGATGGCGTGGTTCTCCGAGCACGACCCCGACCTCGAGAAGAACCCGCTCATCCGCTGGATCCGCAACCACTACCCGGTCACCGAGAAGCTCGAGGGCGAGCGCTTCTTCGTGATGCGCGACGGCGTGCGCATGATGACGCCGCTGTTCCTGGCCCTGGTGCTGGTCGAGATCTCGGATGTGATCTTCGCGGTCGACAGCATCCCGGCGATCTTCGCGATCACCACCGACCCCTTCATCGTGCTGACCTCGAACCTGTTCGCGATCCTCGGCCTGCGCGCGATGTACTTCCTGCTCGCCGACCTCGGCGACCGCTTCGAGCTGCTCAAGTACGGCCTGGCGGCAATCCTGGTCTTCATCGGCACCAAGATGCTGATCGTCGATTGGGTCAAGATCCCGGTGCTGGTGTCGCTGTCGGTGGTCGCCACCATCCTCGCCTGCTCGGTGTTCGCCAGCCTGTGGTACACGGCGCGCAAGGAAAAGGAAGCGGCCAAGCCCCAGGCGAGCTGACGCAAGGGGGCGGGATGGTGGGGCGGCGACGGCAGCCGCGTCGCCGCCCCACCGCTCCGCCTTCGCGACTTGCGTCGCTCCTACAGGGAGCCGCACGAGGCCCAAGCCTGCGCTGTAGGAGCGGCGCAAGCCGCGATCGCTGCCGACAAACCAGCCCCCCCTGAATTCCCCTCCGCCCACTCTCCCGAAATCAGAAACAATGACCGCCACCCTCCAACGCCTCGTCGAATCCGCCGCCTTCCAGCGCTTCATCGTCGCGGTGATCATCGTCAACGCGATCACCCTCGGCCTCGAGACCTCCTCCACCGCCATGGCCGCAGCCGGCGGGCTGCTGCTCGCGCTCGACCGCACCGCCCTCGTCATCTTCGTCGTCGAGATCGCGCTCAAGCTCTTCGTCTACCGCCTGCGCTTCTTCCGCAGCGGCTGGAACCTGTTCGACTTCACCATCGTCGCGATCACCCTCGCCCCCACCGGCGAAGGCCTGCAGGTGCTGCGCTCGCTGCGCATCCTGCGCGCGCTGCGCCTGGTGTCGGTGGTGCCCTCGATGCGCAAGGTGGTCAATGCGCTGCTGCGCGCCATCCCCGGCATGAGCTCGGTGCTCACCCTGCTGCTGCTCGTGTTCTACGTCGCCGCGGTGATGAGCACCAAGCTCTTCGGCGCGAGCTTCCCGGACTGGTTCGGCACCATCGGCGAATCCTTCTACACCCTGTTCCAGGTCATGACCCTGGAGTCGTGGTCGATGGGCATCGTTCGCCCGGTCATGGAGGCCTACCCCTACGCGTGGATCTTCTTCGTGCTGTTCATCCTGCTCACCACCTTCGCGGTGCTCAACCTCTTCATCGCCATCGTGGTGGATTCGATGAGCGCGGTGGAGCACGAAGAGCAGGAGCAGACGCGCGAGCTGGTCAGCGTGGACCACGACGCGGTGCTCGCCGAACTGCGCGCGATCCGCGCCGAGCTGGCGGAACTGCGGCGCGCCGGGGGCACGCCGCCTTCCGCCTGACGCGACACCGCCCGACTCAGCGCTTGACCTCGAGCAACTCGATCACGAAGGTCAGCGTGCTGTCGGGCGGAATCTTCCCGGCCACACCGCCGCTACCGTAGGCGGTTTCGGGCGGACACACGATGCGCACCGCGCCACCCGGCTTCATCCGTTGCAGCACTTCCTGCCAGCATGGAATCAGCGCTTCGAGCGGCAACTCTGCCGGACGGCCGCGGCTGTAGGAGCTGTCGAACTCCTTGCCGTCGGCGAGCGTGCCCTGGTAATGCACCCGCACCACGTCGGCCAACGCGGGCGGCGAGCCGATCTCGCCCTCGCGGTAGGTCTGGACGATGACGCCCGAAGGCAAGGTCGTGGTCTGCGGCCCGGCGGCCAGGGCGAGCGGGAGGTGGAACAAGGCGAGAAGAGGCAGCAATCGGCGCATGGCGGGTCCCGGATGAAGATCGGTGTTGAACGGATGCACGCGCCCGAGCTTACACCGGAAGCCGCGCTCGCCAGCGCCCACTCGACACACTCGGCAGACTCACCCCACTCACCCCCTTGCCTGCGATCCCGATCTCACCGCATCACGGCGCCATGTCATTACTCAGGGCCTGCCTGCCCGCCCGCTCAGCGCCTTCAGGAAGGCGACCAGGGCCGCCCTCTCCGTGACGCTCAGCCGCAGTGGCGCAATCAGCGGACTCTGCCCGGGCGCCCCCGTGCCGCCGCGATCGTAGTACTCGACCACTGCCTCCAGGGTCGGCAGCGAGCCGTCGTGCATGTAGGGCGCGGTCGCGGCGACGTTTCTGAGCATCGGCGTCTTGTACGCCCAGCGCTCGCGCGGGTCGCGCGTGATCTCGAAGCGGCCGAGATCGCTGCGCGGTGCGGCGCCGATGCTTCGCACCACTGCGGCGCTCATGTGCGCGCGTACCCCGGGCGCCAGCTCGACCTCGATCCCGGCGCGTTCCTGGCTGCGCAGCCAGCCGATGCCAGTGTTGTGGTAACGGAAATCCGACAACAGCGCATCGCGCTCGCCGATCAGGTGGCAGGCGGCGCAGCGGCCCTTGCCGGTGAAGATCGCGAGGCCGGCCTTCTCATCGGCGCTCAGCGCATTGTCCTCGCCGGCGTAGCGGTAGCGGTCGAAGGGCGAATCGCCCGCCACCAGGGTGCGCTGGTAGCTCGCCAGCGCTGCGCCCACGGTGTCGGCGCTCGCACCCCGGCTGGCGAATGCGGCCTCGAACAGGCCGGCGTAGTCGGGCAAGTCGCGCAAACGATCGAGCACATGGCCAAGCGACGGGTTCGCCATCTCGTCGGGTGCAAGCAGCGGGCCCCACACCTGGGTTTCCAGCGCACCGTCGCGGCCGTCGTGGAACAGGCGCGGATGGTAGGCGACGTTCATCAGCCCGGGCGCGTTGCGGCGCACGCTGGCGCCTTCGTTACCCACCGGGGTGCGCAGTTCGTTCGAGGTGAAGCCCTGTTCCGGCACATGGCACATCGCGCACGACATCGTGCCGTTGAAGGAGAGCCGGCGATCAAAGAAGAGCTTGCGGCCGAGCTCCACCTTCGCCGCCGTGGGCGGGTTGTGCGCCGGTAAAGGCACCGCGGGCAATCCGAGCGGGGTGCGGATCTCGAGCGCCACATCCGCCGCTGGCAGCACGTCGGCCGCGGCAGTTGCGGCCAGCGTCGCCGCGAGCAGCATCACCTCAACGATCCGTCGGCTCCAGCATCAGCGTCTCGATGTCATTGAGCATCACGTCCGGCAGCAGGAAGGCGGTGGAGTAGATCTCGCGCACGCGACCGCGCGCGTCGATCAGGAACAGCTTGAGCATGTGGTTCAACACCCGTGTGGCCTGGCCCCTAGCGTCCACCTCCACCGACACGTCCTGGCCCAGGTCATCGAGCAGGGGCTTCAGTTCGGCCACCGAGCGCGTGGTCAGGAAGTGCCAGCGCAGCGGACTCGCCGGGTCGGCAAGCCGGCCGGCGTAGCGCTTCATCTCCGCAGGAACGTCATGCACGGGGTCGAAGGACAGGCTGACGAGTTGAACGCGGCGCGCAAGCTCGGGGCGCGCCAGCAACCGGGAACGGATCGTCATCATCGTCTCGTACGCCAGCGGGCAGCCGATGGGGTCGGTGCAGTAGGTGTACATGAAGGACAGCAGCGTCACCCGCCCCGTGGTGTAGCGCGAGAACGCCTGGCGGCGGCCGTCGATGTCCAGCACCGTGCCCTCCGGCACGCGCTGGATCGGCGGCAAGGCGTAGCTGCCTGGCGCCGGCGCGACGAAATCCTGCACTGGCGCCTTGGGTGCAAGTTCAGGTGAGCCGGCGCCGAGCGTGACGACAGCCGGCACCAGACCCGCCGCCGCCAGCACGAGCGCCCTCGCCCACCGGCACGCACGGTTCATCTCCACTCACCGCTGCGCGACCGCCACCCCGCGGCCATCATCCTGCGCCACCCCCGGCCCCGGTTTGGCCGAGAACTTCATGTGGTGCGCGCGACCAAGCTGGAGCGCGTAGAAATCCAGCGCGAACTGCTCGGTCAGGGCCTTGCCGTCCCAGTGGTAGAGCTTGAGGAACTGCTCGTCGTCGGCGCCACGCTTGTCCCAGTTGCCCAGCAGGCTGCTGGTGAAATACACGCGCTTGCCGTCCCAGCTCTGGCTCACCATGTTCACCTGCTTGCCGATCACCTTCTCGTAGGTCTGCACCGGCGCTTCCGGGTTGGACAGGTCGAAGTAGCGCGCCTTGCCGTCCATGAAGGTGTTCACCCACAGCCCCTTGGCGTCGGCAGTGATCGAGATGTCCACCGGCAGCGGGATCTGCGCCGGGTCGCCGACGGCGGCCACGGCCTTCGCCTGCCATTCGCCTGCGGCGTCCCGCTTCACCAGCACGAGCTGCGAGGTCAGCGCGGTGGCGGTCAGCGCCCAGTTGTCGCCCGCCTTCAGCGACCAGCGGATCTCCAGCGGCGAGCCCGGCACGCTCAGCACCTTCTGCGGCTTCATCGCCTTCAGGTCCCACATGACCATGGTGCTGCCGAAGCGCTTCATCGCCTCGGCGTCCTGCACCAGCTTGCCGAAGTCCATCATGTAGTTGTTCCAGCCGGTGAAGCTGGAGGTGAGCAGCGCGTTCTTCGCCGGATTGATGCCGATGTCGTAGCCATAGCCGTCAGCCACCACGCCGCCATGCTCGCCGGTGGGCATGTCGTACCTGGCGACGAACTCGCCCTTGTTGTTGTACACCGCCATGCCGGTGCGCCCGCCATGGTCCTGCGTGTTCGACAGCCCCTGCACCAGCATGCGCCCGGGCAGCGCGTAGAAGGTGTGCGGGCCGACGAAGCCGGTCTTGTCGGCGAAGTCGGCGATGGTCTGCACCAGCGTGGGCGCGGCCGGGTTGCTGCCGATGTCGAACACGAAGATCTTGTTGTCGTCCAGGCGGCCGGCCCACAGGTAACGGCGGTCGTCGGTGAAGCCGCCGTGGTGCGCCTCGCCGCGCCCGCCCACGCTGAGCACATGCACGACCTTGCCGTAATCCGCGGACTGCGGATTCACATCCACGGTGACGAGCTTGTCCGACTCGTCACCCACGCCCTTCACCCCGAGCGTCCACACGTGGACGTAGTCTTCCTGGCCCTTGATCAGGGTGCTGAGGTAGGGCGAATTACAGGTTTCGTCGGCGGCAACGTGCGGCGCGACGAGCAGTGACGACAGCACCAAGGCCATCGTTGCCAAACGGACATGAGGCGTCTTCATGGCGCACCTCCTTCTCTCTGTCGGTATCGAATCCGCCGGCCAAACCACGCGGGTCGATCGCATCTCCTCTCTAGTCTCGGTCGGGCGGTCGCCCTTGGAACCTAGAAGCCGGACCCCGCAATGTCAATGTGGATCGACGCTGGCCCCGAAAGGCGCAAGGACGTGCGCCGCCGGGCCGGGCAAGCCGCCGGTCGTCGTCTTCAAATAGACTGTCGGCCCCGACAACGACACGCCCCCTGCACACCGATGAAGATCGACCAGCTCCCGATCGGCACCCGCTTCCACTGGAAAGGCCGCAGCTACACCAAGGTCGGCCCGATGACCGCCGCGGCGGACGCCGGCGGCGTGGACTTCATCCCCAAGCACGCCGCGCTGGAGCCCGTCCCCGGCGAAGCAGCGCCGTCCGTTCCGGCGATCGAGGCCGCACCGCCCCTCGATGCGGCGAAGGTCAAGGCCGCGTTCGAGACCTATCACCGCACGGCGCTGGGTGTCGCGGATGAAGAGGGTCGGCTGATTCTGGAGCGTGCACGGGCGAGGTTCCTCGCGGAGATCGGGTAGCGGGCGTTCTGAGAGCGGTGTTGCGTTGATCGCTCACGCCGGTCCCGGGCGGACGTGCGCCAGGCGCAGGACAGGTCATCGATAGGACAGCCTCGGCACGCAGACAGCCTTGATGTATTTGGTATATGCTTTTTCGGCAACCGGAATCAAAGCTGCCGCATGATGATTGGAAACCGGAGACGACTTCCAAGTATTCGAATCAAGGCTCAGCCGCCCGAATCCAAGGTGCACGATCTCGCGGAACGATTCCAAGGTTGCATGGCCGGGCCGTTGCCCAGAACCGAACCAGGGGAGTGCCCCCCGATCACAATTGGGAAAGAGAGAAAATGAAGCGTCTGCTCCTTATCGCTGTGCTCGCAACTGCAATCAGTGGCTGTGGCACAGCCAACAACTACCTCGCAGCAAAGACAAAGACGGTGGAGTACTACCGAATTTTCGATATCAAGACCAACTCAAGCCGTCAGGCGGTCGCGAAGGCTGCGAGCGACGGTATCGGGCGCAACGTCAACAATGCGCAGGAAGCGACACCGATTCCCTCATCCGGCCAACTACCGGAGCAAGCCGGGCGCTTCAAACTCGTCAATCCCTTCGAAGGAACGGCAATGGCAGCGCTTGCTAGCCGTGCAGGAGGAGGACTGGGGTTCCGCATGGCGATATGCGACGGCGCGGTGTGGACCGCGAAGGCCCAGCGCCAAATTGCCGGCAGCAGCGACCTCAATCTGACGGCTTGCTTGTTCCAGTACAGGGAGGGCTACCACCTTGACCTCTATGCCGTCTTCACCAAGGAAGAAGGCGGTCTGATGCAGATCAGTCGAGATATGGCCAACGCAGTGGTCGGCACGCCAGAACAATGGACCGAGAAGACCTTCCTCGACATCGTCCGCTCCATTCGGGCCAGCACTGGCGCAGAGATCGTCCTGCTCGAAGCACAGCCCGAACTTTCCGGCACCCCGTGGCTCGACTCGGCCGAGAGCGAAAAATAGGGAGTGCACACGCGTGTCACGCTCGGGCCGCGGCTCCGACGCGCCCGCGTCGAGTTCGTTCAGTTCAGCCAGGAACTTGAACGGCCAAGCCGCTTGATGCAACGCCAAACTCGTCCCGCCGCGGTCCCTCACGAAAAACGCCCAGCAAGCTAAGCCGGGCGTTTTTTTGCCAAGGGACGAAGTCCGCGCGGGTCGTTTGCAGCCGGCCCACGCGGCCCTCAATTCGTCAGAGCTTCCCCGCCACCCACTCCTTCACCCCGGCCAGCGCCGCCGGCAGGTTCTCGGGCTGGGTGCCGCCGGCCTGGGCCATGTCGGGGCGGCCGCCGCCCTTGCCGCCGACCTGCTGGGCGACGAAGT
>JAGOEI010000047.1:0-12881 GCA_017997795.1 Thauera sp.
CGTTGATCTGCGCCTTGGCCTCGAGCTGCAGCTTCTCGCGCGCGGCGAGTTCGTCACCCGGCGCGATCCAGATCACGTTGCCGTTCTTGCGCATGTCCAGGCCCTTGGCCTGCAGGATGATGTCGAGCGCCTGGTCCCAGGGCACGTCCTTCAGGCGCAGGGTCAGGTTGCCCTGCACCGAGTCCGACGTGATGATGTTGAAGTCGGTGAAGTCGGCGATGACCTGCAGCACCGAGCGCACATCCACGTTCTGGAAGTTCAGCGACAGCTTCTCGCCCTGGAACTGGCCGCGCGAGCCCTGGACGAGCTTGTTCGGGTCCTCGACCACGCGCTTGACCTCGAGCACGAAACGGTTGTCGCTCTGGTAGGCGTTGTGCTCCCACAAGCCGCTCGACGCCACCGTCAGGCGCACGCGGTCGCCGACCTGCTGCGCGGTCATCGAGGTGACCGGAGTGGCGAAGTCGGTGACGTCCGAGCGCCGGCGCAGGTGCTCGGGCAGCGTGGTCTTGAGGAAGTCCACCACCAGGTTGCCGCCCTGCTGGCGGATGTCGATGCCGGTATCGGGGCTGGACAGATCGACGACGATCCGGCCGTCGCCCTCGGTACCGCGGCGGAAGTTGATGTCGCGCACGGCGAGCCCGCTTGCCGCAACCGCACGAGAATCGGCGAAGTTGCCCTGGGACTCGGTGACGACCGTGTTCTGCGTGAGCTGCGCGGACGTCGGCGAGATCGCGATGATGAGATCGCGGCCCTGCACGCGCGCCTCGTAGGGGCTCATCTTGACGAGGTTGAGCACCAGCCGGGTGCGATCGCCCGCCTGCACGATGTTGGCGCTGCGCAGATCGCCCTGCTCGATGCTCTGCAGGTTGCGGCCCAGCGCGTTACCCGTGCCGGCGAAGTCGAACGCGATCCGTGCCGGATTGGCGACGCTGAAGCTCGGCGGCGGCACCGCGAGCGGTTCGCGCAGGGTCAGGCGAACGTAGACCGTTCCGCCCTGTTCGGCGACCTCCAGACCTTCGATCTGGTTGGCAAAAACCTGCGTCTGCCCGGCGTCCTGCGCAAGCGCGACAGGCGCAGGGGCGACGCCTGCAAAGACGGCTGCAAGCAGCAGCACTCGAATACGGTGTCTCATTTTCCGGCCTCCTGCCGCTCCTGCAACGTCAGCGGGGTGATTCGCTCCACCCAATCGCCGTAGACATCCTCGACCAGCTCGCGCAGCGTCACCTCGGTCTCGGTGATTTGCGTGACCACGCCGAAATTCTGTCCCATGTAGTTTCCGACCTTCACCTGGTGCAAGGCGTTGTTGGCCTTGATCAGCGCATGCGTGTTGCGTCCCTGCATCAGGATGCCGACCATCTGCATGGACTCGAGCGGATAGGACTCGAGCGGCTCGCGGCGACGGTCCATGTCCGGGCGCAGCGCACCCGCCGACGCACGCCGCTCGGGCTCCATGCGTGCGGAGCGGAACGGGTCGTCGCCCTGCGTGCCGGCGTACGCCACCACGGGGAAGGGCTTGAGCTCGGGAAGCGCCTGCACGGACCCGCGCATGGTCTTCGCCTGCTCGTTCATCCAGGCCTGGAGATCGTCCTCGCTGCCGCCCGCGCAACCGGCGAGCAGCACACAGGCGCCAAGGATTGCAGCCCTGTTCATTTCTTGTTCCCCTGCTTCGCGGCCTGTGCAGCCTGAGCCGCCTGACGCTGCTGCGCCAGCTCTTCTTCGTCGAGGTAGCGGTAGGTGGTCGCCTTGGTGTCGAGCTTGAGGCGCCCGTCCTTGTCGGCCTCGATGCCCACGTTGTTCAGGGTGACGATACGCGGCATGCGCGCCACGTCGGCGACGAATTCGCCGAGGTCGTGATAGACGCCCGACACCTTCACGTCGATCGGCATCTCGGCGTAGAACTCCTTGACCACGTCCGCACCCGGCTTGAACAGCTCGAACTGCAGGCCACGCCCGAGTCCGGCCTGGTTGATGTCGGAGAGCAGCGAATCCATCTCGGCGCGGTTGGGCAACTGCTTGAGCAGGGCGCCGAACTGGCGGTCGATCTCGGCGAGCTGGCGACGATGCTCCTCGAGGTTCACCGCCTGACGCTTCTTGGCAACCCAGCTCTCGCGGAGCTGGACTTCTTCGGCCTGGCGCTGCTCGAGCACGGCGACCTGATCCTGCCAGTCGAACCACCAGAAGCCGGCAATCGTGGCCACCAGCAGGCCGACGAACACAGCCACTCGTGGCGCCGCGGGCCAGAGCCCCGGATCGTTGGCGTCGAGCCCCTTGAAGTCCTGCGCGATGCGCTTGAAGTCGATGCCCTTGCGTGCGGCGGCAGCAGTCGTGGATTTCATTTGGCGGCCCCCGCAGCAGCTCCGTTCGCACCCGCTTTGGCGGCGGCCTTCGCGTCCGTCTTGACGCCGGCCTTCCCAGCCGCGCCTCCTGCCTCTGCGCTTGCCTCGCTCTCGGGCTGGCGGATGTTGATGGCAAGCGTGAACTCGCTCACCCGACGGTTGTCGAGCATCGCGGCCTTGGCCTCGACCAGCGACGGCTGCGCGAGGAAGGGCGAGGCTTCGATGTTGCGCATCAGGTGCGACACCCGGGCATTGGATTGCGCATACCCGACCAGCGTCACGCGCCGGGCGTTCTGCTTGATGGACTTGAGGTACACGCCATCGGGCATGCGCTGTGCGAGCTCGTTGAACAGATGCACGGTCTCGGCGCGCGTGCTCTGCAGCGACTCGATCACCTGCTTGCGCGCCAGCATCGCGTCGATCTGCTCCTTGAGGCGGCGGATCTCGGCGATATCGCGATCGAGCTTGGTGATCTCGGTCTTGAGGAAGGTGTTGCGCGCCTCCTGGGCCTCGATGTGACCGCTGTAGATCGCATGCACGCCGAGCCCGACGAGCGCGCCGAGCACGACCATCGCCGCGGCGATGACGTAGAACTGCTGGCGGCGCTGGCGGCGCTTCTCGACGCGATGCGGGAGAAGGTTGATCCGGATCATGCGTCGAACCTCCTCAATGCCAGACCACAGGCCGCCATCAGCGAGGGCGCATCGGAAAGCAGGGACTTGGGCCGCACCTTGCTGCTCAGCGTCATGCCGGCGAAGGGGTTGGCGATGACCGTGTCGACCTGGGCACGGGCGCCGACCACGTCGCCGAGGCCGGGCATGACCGCGCACCCGCCGGCGAGCACGATGTGATCGACCTGGTTGAACGAGGTCGAGGTGAAGAAGAACTGCAGCGCGCGCGAGACCTCGAGCGCAAGGCTGTCCATGAAGGGCCGCATCATGTCGCGCGGGTAGCTGTCGGGCAGCGAGCCTGCGCGCTTGGCGGATTCGGCTTCTTCGAAGCTCATGCCGTACTGGCGGGCGATGTCCTGGGTGAGCTGGCTGCCACCGAAGGCCTGCTCACGCGAATAGATCGACTGACCATTGCGGAACATGGTGACGTTCATGACGCTGGCGCCGATGTCGACCAGCGCGATGACCTGATCCGCGCCGCCGCGCGGCAACTGCCGGCAGACCAGTTCCAGCGCCGACTCGATCGCCAGCGATTCGACATCGACGATGACGGCCTTGAGGCCCGCAGCCTCGGCCACCGCAACGCGGTCTTCGACCTTGTCCTTGCGCGAGGCGGCGATCAGCACCTCGACGTCACCTTGACTGCCGGGCGCGGGGCCGATCTCCTGGAAGTCGAGATTGACCTCGTCGAGCGCGAAGGGGATGTACTGGTTGGCCTCGGCTTCGACCGCGAACTCCATCTCGGTCTCGCGCAGGCCTTCGGGGAGGATGATCTTCTTGGTGATGACCGAGGACGACGGCAGCGCCACCGCCACGTTCTTCACCCCGCCGCCAAAGCGCCGCAGCGCGCGCTTGACCGCCTCGCTGACGGCCTCGAGGTTGGCGATGTTGCCGTCGACGACCGCATCGCGCGGCAGTTGCTCGATCGCGTAACGCTCCACTTTGTAAGCGTCCTTGTCCCCTCCCGACAACTCGACCAGCTTGACGGATGAAGACGAGATATCGAGTCCGGCAAGCTGACGCGTCGCAGAACTGAGGAAAGGGAGGTCAATCACAAAGAAAATCCTTAAATTTCTTTATGTTACGCGTCATATCTAAGGCACTTTGTCGCATGCTAGCAACAAGCCTATGGGGCGTAAAGGGAACTGCTTCACGGATAACGACCGCTCACAGGAACACTTGAGGGGCGCACGAAGGCATCCCGTATAATGCGCGTCCGCTCAAAACCGTTCTGGATTGCCCATGCGCTGGGTCCTGTATCCGATCGCAGCGCTGATCGCGCTGGTCATCCTCGGCCTTGCCACGCTCGCGGCAATGGCCCTGTTCGCTTGGCCCAACCTGCCTGCGCTCGACACGCTCACCGACTACCGTCCCCGGGTGCCGCTGCGAGTATATACGGCCGATGGACACCTCATTGGCGAGTTCGGAGAGGAGCGCCGTGACGTAGTGCGCATCGCCGAAGTTCCTTCCACGCTCAAGCACGCCATCCTCGCCGCGGAGGACGAACGCTTCTACGAACACAAGGGTATCGACCCGGTCGGCCTCACCCGCGCCGCGCTCGCCAACCTGTCTTCCGGCGGCCGCGGCCAGGGCGCATCGACCATCACCATGCAGGTGGCGCGCAACTTCTTCCTGTCGCGCGAGAAGACCTACAACCGCAAGCTTTACGAGATCCTGCTGTCGCTGAAGATCGAGCAGAACCTCAGCAAGGACCAGATCCTCGAGCTCTACATCAACCAGATCTTCCTCGGCCAGCGTGCCTATGGCTTTGCCGCCGCCGCGCGCGCCTACTACGGCAAGACGCTCGAGCAGCTCAGCCTGCCCGAATCGGCCATGCTCGCCGGGCTGCCGAAGGCGCCCTCCGCCTTCAACCCGATCGTCAATCCGGCGCGCGCCGCCGTGCGCCAGCAATATGTATTGCGGCGCATGCTCGAGGCCGGCTTCATCGACAACGCGCAATTTGAAGAGGCGCTCACGTTCGCCACCCCGCGCCAGAGCCAGCGCGACACCGCCGCCGCGCGCAAGGTCCAGGACATCGCGGTACCCGGCGACTATGTGGCCGAGATGGCCCGCCAGATCGCCGTCGAACAGTTCGGCGAAAAGGCCTACGAGCTGGGCATCCGCATCGTTACCACGGTGACGCGCGCCGACCAGGAGGCCGCCTACGCGGCACTGCGGCGCGGCGTGATCGATTACGACCGCCGCCACGGCTACCGCGGGCCGGAGTCCTTCGCCGATCTGCCCGGCGGCGCGGTCTCCGAGGAGCAGCTCGACGAAGCGCTCGGCGAGGTCAGCGACCACGGCGACCTGCTCGCCGCGGTGGTGCTCAAGGCCAGCACCAAGGAGGTCGTCGTCTATCGCCGCGGACAGGAAATCCGCATCACCGGCAAGGGCCTCGGCTTCGTCGCCCCGATGCTGGCAGAGAAAGCGCCACAGAGCCGCCGTGTGCGGCGCGGCGCGATCATCCGCCTGCGCAGCACCGGCAAGGACGCATGGGAGATCGCCCAGTTGCCCGAAGTGCAGGCGGCACTGGTCGCGGTCGATTCCCACAGCGGCGCCGTGCGCGCGCTGATCGGCGGCTTCGACTTCAACCGCAACAAGTTCAACCACGTCACCCAGGCCGTTCGCCAGCCGGGTTCGAGCTTCAAGCCCTTCATCTTCTCGGCCGCGCTCGACCGCAATTTCGGCCCCGGCAACGTCCTCGACGATGCGCCGCTCTACTACCCGGCCGGCGTCACCGGCAGCAAGGCGTGGGAGCCGAAGAACTACGACGGCCGCTACTCGGGCCCGATGACGCTGCGCGACGCGCTCGCGCGCTCGAAGAACATGGTGTCGATCCGCCTGCTCGAGGAGATCACGCCCCAGTATGCGCGCGACTACCTCAGCCGTTTCGGTTTCGATCCCGCGCAGAACCCGCCCTATCTGACCATGGCGCTCGGCGCCGGCGCCGCCACGCCGTGGCAGATGGCGGCCGGCTTTGCCGTGTTCGCCAACGGCGGCTATCGCATCGAGCCCTACGTGGTGAAGGAGATCTACGACGGCAGCGGCCGCCTGATCGCGCGCACCGACCCGCCGGTTGCCGGCGAGAGCGCGCCGCGCGTGATCGACGCGCGCAACGCCTGGCTGATGGATTCGATGATGCGCGACGTGGTCCAGCGCGGCACTGCAACCCGCGCCCGCGTCCTCAAGCGCAACGATCTCGCCGGCAAGACCGGCACCACCAACGACTATGTGGACGCCTGGTTCTGCGGCTACAACCCCGACCTCGTCACCGTCTCCTGGGTGGGCCACAGCCAGCCGCGCAACCTCGGCAAGGGCGAAACCGGCGGCGCCGCGGCGCTGCCGATCTGGATCAACTACATGAAAGTGGCACTCGAGGGCGTGCCCGAAGTCGAGCGCCCGCGCCCCGACGGACTCAAGCTGGTGCAGAACGGCCTCGGCACCCGCCAGGACTACCACTACGCCGAATATCAACCGCCGTCCCCGCCGCCCGTCCCCGACTGGCTGCAGGAAATGTTTGCCAATGATTCGTCGCCGGCCATGGAAGCCGAGACCGAGGCGATTCCCCCCGCCCCGATCGCCAGCCCGCTTCCGCCTCCCGCTCAGGCGCCGGCGCCGGTCGAGGACCGCATGCCGACGCCGATCCGGCGCTGAAGCATGCGCGATGCCCCCGAGGCCGCTCGGCCCCGGGGCGTCAAAGCAATCAGGCCGGACGCACCAGCGTGACCGCCGCGCCGGCCTGCGCGCTCGCCAGCGCGGCAAGCATCTCCCACAGATCGTCGCCGCCACGGGTATTCACCCAGCTGCCGTCTTGCGGCCGGAAATGGAACCCGCCCGACTTCGCCGCCACCCAGATCTCGCGCGCGGCGGTGTGGCGGTTGATGATCATCTTGCTGCCGTTGTCGAACTCGAGCTCGAGGATCCCGCCCGGCTTGGGCTCGATGTCGATGTCCACGCCGCAGTCCTCGAGTGCGGACTCGATGCGGGCCAGTTCGGCCTCGGCGAGCGCATTGAATGCAGACTCTTCCATGCTGACTCCTTCTGTTAGCATTCCGGTTTTTCCCGAAGAACGGCGATGCGAGCCAAATTTACCGTGATCGCGCTTGCCTGCGCGCTGCTCTCCGCCTGCGGCATCAAGGGTCCGCTTTATCTCCCCGCGCCCGGCTCGACCGCGCAGCCCGAAGCGGGCGCCGATCATAGCAAACCCATCGTCCCGCAGGACCTGCTTTCCGACCCCCTGATCGAATGAACGCTCCCGCCCCCCGCCCGGCCTCCTGGCCTGTCCCCACGCTCAGCGCCCGCGAGGGCGCGCTGTGGATCGAAGACCTGCCGCTGGCAGAAATCGCCGCGCGCTTCGGCACGCCCACCTATGTGTACTCGAAGGCCGCGCTCGAAGCCGCCTTCGGCGCCTGGCAGCAGGCGCTGGCCGGTCGCCGCGCGCTGGTGTGCTATGCGGTCAAGGCCAACTCGAACCTCGGCATCCTGTCGGTGTTCGCGCGCATCGGTGCGGGGTTCGACATCGTGTCGGGCGGCGAACTCGCGCGCGTGCTGGCCGCCGGCGGACAGGCCGACAAGGTGGTGTTCTCCGGCGTCGGCAAGACCCGCGCCGAGATGCGCCAAGCCCTGGAGGCCGGCATACGCTGCTTCAACGTCGAATCCGCCGCCGAGCTCGAGCACCTGAACGCGGTCGCCGGCGAACTCGGCAAACGGGCGCCGATCGCGCTGCGCGTCAATCCCGACGTCGACCCGAAGACCCACCCCTACATCTCCACCGGGCTCAAGGGCAACAAGTTCGGCGTCGCCTTCGCCGACGCGCTCGCGCTCTACCGCCGTGCCGCCGCGCTGCCCAACCTTCGCATCAGCGGCGTCGCCTGCCATATCGGCTCGCAACTGCTCGATCCGGCGCCGATGGCCGAGGCCGCGCAGAAGCTGCGCGACCTGGTCGATCGCCTCGCCGCCGAAGGCATCGTGCTGGCGCACATCGACCTCGGCGGCGGACTCGGCATCCGCTACCGCGACGAGACCCCGCCGGCGGTCGCCGACTATCTGGCGCCCCTTCTGGCGGTGTTCGAGGGACGCAGTGAAGAACTGTGCTTCGAACCGGGCCGTTCGCTGGTTGGCAACGCCGGCCTGCTCCTCACCCGCATCGAATACCTCAAGCCGGGCGAGACGAAGAACTTCGCGATCGTCGACGCCGCCATGAACGACCTCGCCCGTCCGGCGCTGTACGACGCCTGGCACGAGGTGGTGGAAGTGAATCCGCACGCCGGCGCGGCGGTCGAGTACGACATCGTCGGACCGATCTGCGAGAGCGGCGACTTCCTCGCCCGCGCGCGCACGCTGGCGGTGACCGAGGGCGATCTGCTGGCGATCCTGTCGGCCGGCGCCTACGGCATGACCATGAGCTCGAACTACAACACCCGCCCACGCGCGGCCGAAGTCATCGTCGATGGCGACCAGGCGCACGCCGTGCGCCAGCGCGAGACCGTGGCCGAGCTGTTTGCGGCAGAGCGCACCCTGCCCTGAAGCCCGCCCGTGCGCGGCGAGCGCCTCGGCGCCGCCGCGCGAGCGACGGCCTCAGGCCTCCAGGCGCTCGTGCCCCGCGCCCGCGTCGTAAGCCTCGTAGAGGGCGCGTCCGAACGCCTTCCAGGCGGGGCCGCCATGCGTGTGCACACCCGTCTCCGCGCTCTGGCGCATGTTCACCAGCATCAACTCGGACAGTGCGAACAACTCTCCAGTCAGCTTTTCCTGACGGATCGGGCTGCGCAGCAGCTTCATCATGCACCCCGACGTGCAACTCAAGGCCTGTTGCGCCAATTCGCGCAGGCGCACCGCATCGCCAAAGTCGAGCCCGATGGCGATGCCCCGTTTCACGATCTCGCGCTCGAGTTCGTCGGCCGTACGCGCGTAATGCCCAAATCCACTCATGATCCTCATCCTTCCCGGCGTCTCGCCCACCAGCGCATGCTCAACGTCTGCTGCACTGCACTATCCAGCATATCGAATGACGCTCATGCTAATGCAGTCGAGCTCGAGTTTGCGCGCAATTGACAGTGCTTCGTGATCATTATCATGCCCATTCGACGCCTTTTTGCACGCATTAGTCGTCTGTTGCTGCTGACGCTCACGCTCGCTGCAACACAACATTCCGCTGCAAGCGACCGGCTCCCGCCAGCGCTGCAGCTCGCGCTCGACAATGCGCGCATTCCAGCCGAATCGGTGTCGGTATGGGTGCAGCCGGTCGATGCGGCCGCACCCACCATCGCTTTCAACGCCCGCACGCCGATGAATCCGGCCTCGGTCATGAAACTGGTGACCGCATTCGCCGCGCTCGAGCGCCTCGGGCCTGCGCACACCTGGCGCACCCGCGTCGCCACCCACGGCCCGATCCGCAACGGCGTGCTGGAAGGCGACCTGTTCCTGGTCGGCGGCGGCGACCCGGTGCTCGGCTATGACCGCGTGTGGAAGCTGCTGCGCCGGCTGCGCGCGCTCGGCGTCGAGCGCATCGCCGGCGACATCGTGCTCGACGGCTCGGTGCTGCGCCTACCCGCGCACGACCCCGACGCCTTCGACGGTCGCGGCCTGCGCCCCTACAACAGCGGCCCGCACGGCCTGCTGCTCAACTACAACACGCTGCTGCTCGGTCTTTACCCGGGCAAGGCAGCCAACGAGCCGGTGACCCTGGCCGCCGAGCCGGCACTGGCGGGCATCGACATCGACAACCGCATCCTGACCTCCGATGCCCCCTGCGGCACCTGGTACGGCGACCTGCAGGCGAGCATCGAGGGCGGCCGCCGCCTGGTGCTGAGCGGCAGCCTGCCCGCCGCCTGCGGTCCGCGCACCTGGAGCGCAGCCCCGCTGCCCCCGGCCGCCTATGGCGCCGCGCTGGTGAGCACACTGTGGAGCGAGGTCGGCGGTCGCCTGGGCGGGACCGTCCGCGATGGCCAGACGCCCACCGACGCGCAGGAGCTCTTCAGCGACGACTCGCCCGCGCTTGCCGACGTCGTGCGCGACATGAACAAATGGTCGAGCAACGTCATCGCCCGCCAGCTCCTGGCAACGCTGGGAAGCGCGCTGCCGTCCACCACGGCGCCGGTGCCGGACATGGTCGCCGGCGGCGCACGCCTGGCGGGCGAGCTGCTCGCCGCCGCCGGCGTCGACACCGACGGACTGGTGATCGAGAACGGCTCCGGACTGTCACGGATCGAGCGCATCCGTGCGGACAGCCTGGGGACTCTGCTGCTGAAAGCCTGGCAACGGCCGTGGATGCCGGAATACATCGCCGCGCTGCCGGTCGCCGGACTCGACGGCACCGCGCGCGGCAGGCTGCGCAACAGCCCGGCAAGCGGGCAGGCGCACATCAAGACCGGAACCTTGAACGGCGTGCGTGCGATGGCCGGCTACCTGCTCGACCGCCACGGCCGTCGCCACGCGGTGGTGATGATGGTCAACCACCCGGAGGCGGCGAGCAGCGCGGCCGCGCAGGACGCACTGATGGATTGGCTGTGGGCAGGAGCGCCCTGAGCTTGAAGCATTGCGACCGGACACGCAGGGCGCGCCCGGTCGCGAGGCGGTCAGATCGGACCGCAGAATCGGACCGCCGCATCGGGGCTGCCAATGGGAGCACCCAATGCGGGCGCCAACGCCGCCGACTGCGTCAGCTCATCGGCAGCGGCCGGCGCTGGATCAGCACCCACCAGCCGCGCACGATGCGGTACAGGATCCACAGCCCCGCGAGCAGCAGCACGGCGATCGCGAACGGCACCCCGATCACGGTGATCACCATCAGCAGCGACACCGCGATCCACATCACCGCGAACCAGAACGTGCGGATCTGCCAGCGGAAGTGGCTCTCCAGCCAGGTACCGCGCACCGCGTTCTGGTTCCAGTAGTTCAGGATCACCGCGGCGATCGAGGGCAGGCTGGCGACGAAGCTGAAGATGATCGTCGCCGAACCGACCACCGCAGAGAACACCGCGAAGGCGTGCAGCGCATAGACCAGGTGAGTGACCGTGACCATGTTCTCGGACGGCTGACCGGCCTCGAGCGGGGCGGGATAGGAAGTGCTCATCGAATCTCCTCGAAATGAAGCCCGCGCCGGGAAGCTCCGCAACGCATGACAAAGGCTTCGACCGCGGACCATGCCGCGTGTTCGGTTGCAGCGCAACAACAAAACGTAACGAGGACGCCCTCGGGAGCGCTGTCCTGTGGGAGCAAGCTTCTGCGGGAGCGGGCTTGCCCGCGAACGTGGCGCTTGATCTTGCGGCATTCGCGCGCAAGCCCGCTCCCACTGGCCTGGCGGCGCTACAGCCCCAGCTCGCCCCACATCGCATCCACCTTCGCCTTCACCGCCGCGTCCATGACGATCGGCGTGCCCCACTCGCGGCTGGTCTCGCCCGGCCACTTGTTGGTCGCATCCAGCCCCATCTTGCTGCCCAGCCCGGCCACCGGGCTGGCGAAGTCGAGGTAGTCGATCGGCGTGTTGTCGACCAGCGTGGTGTCGCGCGTGGCGTCCATGCGCGTGGTGAGCGCCCAGATGACCTCCTTCCAGTCGCGGATGTTCACGTCCTCATCCACCACGATGATGAACTTGGTGTACATGAACTGGCGCAGGAAGCTCCAGATGCCGAACATCACGCGCTTGGCGTGGCCCGGGTACTGCTTCCGGATGCTGACCACAGCCAGCCGGTACGAGCAGCCCTCCGGCGGCAGGTAGAAGTCGACGATCTCGGTGAACTGCTTCTGCAGCAGGGGCACGAAGACCTCGTTGAGCGCCACGCCCAGCATCGCCGGCTCGTCGGGCGGCTTGCCGGTGTAGGTGCTGTGGTAGATCGGGTCGCGGCGCATGGTGATGCGCTCGATGGTGAACACCGGGAAGTCGGAGACCTCGTTGTAGTAGCCGGTGTGGTCGCCGTAGGGGCCTTCCGGCGCCATGTCGTTGGGGTGGATCGCGCCCTCGAGCACGATCTCGGCCGATGCAGGCACCTGCAGGTCGCTGCCGAGGCACTTCACCAGCTCGGTCTTGGCGCCACGCAGCAGGCCGGCGAACTGGTACTCGGAGATCGAATCCGGCACCGGCGTCACAGCGCCGAGGATGGTCGCCGGGTCGCAACCGAGCACCACCGAGATCGGGAAGGGCTCGCCCGGATGCGCGCGCTGATGCTCGAGGAAGTCGAGCGCCCCGCCGCGATGCGCCAGCCAGCGCATGATCACGCGATTGCGGCCGATCACCTGCTGGCGGTAGATGCCCAGGTTCTGGCGCTTCTTGTGCGGTCCGCGCGTCACCACCAGGCCCCAGGTGATCAGCGGCGCGGCATCCCCCGGCCAGCAGTGCTGGATCGGCAGCTTCGCGAGGTCAACTTCATCGCCCGACCACACCACCTGCTGGCAGGGCGCGGAACGCACTTCCTTGGGCGCCATGTTGAGCACCTGCTTGAGCACCGGGAGTTTTTCCCAGGCGTCCTTCAGGCCCTTGGGCGGCTCGGGCTCCTTGAGGTAGGCGAGCAGCTTGCCGACTTCCCGCAGCGGCGTGCTCCAGTTGCCGTCGGCGACGTCCTCGCCCATGCCCATCGCCACCCGCTGCGGGGTGCCGAACAGGTTGGCGAGCACCGGAATGGCCTGCGGCACGCCCTTGGTCACCGGCTTCTCGAACAGCAGCGCGGGGCCGCCGGCGCGCAGCACGCGGTCGGCGATCTCGGTCATCTCGAGGTGGGTGTCGACCGGGACGGTGATGCGCTTGAGCTCGCCGCGCGTCTCGAGCTGGGCGATGAAGTCGCGCAGGTCGTCGTATTTCATTCAGGCCTCTTCGATCGATATTCAGGTTGGCGCCGCGCGCCAGTGGTCGTGCAGGCATCGCCGTGCTGCAGATTCAGGG
>JAGOEI010000047.1:12981-16218 GCA_017997795.1 Thauera sp.
CCGTTGGCCGTGCGGCCCGCCGCGAGCGTGGCGGCGATGTCGCCGCCCTGCGCGCCGATGCCGGGGACCAGCAGCGGCATGTCGCCGGTCAGTTCGCGCACGCGCGCGATCTCGGCCGGGAAGGTGGCGCCGACCACCAGGCCGCAGTTGCCGCTCGCGTTCCAGTCCTCGGCGACGGTGCGGGCGACGTATTCAAAGAGCTTCATGCGGCCGCGGGGCGTGTCGACCTCGAGGAACTGCAGATCCGAGCCCCCCGGGTTCGACGTACGGCAGAGCAGGATCACGCCCTTGTCGGGCCAGGCCAGGTAGGGATCGACCGAGTCGCGCCCCATGTAGGGATTGACCGTGATCGCGTCGGCCTTGAAGCGCTCGAAGGCCTCGATGGCGTACTGCTCGGCGGTGCTGCCGATGTCGCCGCGCTTGGCGTCGAGGATGACCGGCGTGTCGGGGTGCACGGCGTGGATGTGCGCGATCAGCGCCTCGAGCTGGTCCTCGGCGCGGTGGGCGGCGAAGTAGGCGATCTGCGGCTTGAAGCAGCACACCAGGTCGGCGGTGGCGTCGACGATGGCCTTGCAGAACTCGAAGATGGCGTCGGGCCTGCCCTGCAGGTGGGCGGGGAACTTCGCGGGGTCGGGGTCGAGGCCGACGCAGAGCAGGCTGTTGCGCTGCTGCCAGGCGGTTTCGAGAGCGTTCATGAAATGCATGGGCGCGGTCCGTAGCAGAGGGGATCTGAATTGCGTTTGAGGGCGGCCGCTGATGCCTGAGCAGGGCGGCATCGGCGATTGGAGGCGCGCGGCAGTCGAAGGCGTGCGGCGCACTGGCCGCCGCCGGCTCAGGCCGCCCGCAGCAGTTGGTCGACGAAGATGCCGGCGAACACGACCGCACCCAGCCAGTTGTTGTGACGGAAGGCCTTGAAGCAGTCCGCCCGTTCGCGCGCGCGGATCAGCGTGTAGTGGTAGCCGGCGATGCCCGCCGCCGCGGCCAGCCCGAGGTAGTAGGCCGCCCCCGCGCCCGTCATCGCGCCGACCACCGCGAGCAGGCCGAGCGCGGCGCCATAGCACAGCATCACCGCCACCACGTCGAAGCGGCCGAAGGTGATCGCCGAGGTCTTGATGCCGATCTTGAGATCGTCCGGGCGGTCGACCATCGCGTACTCGGTGTCGTAGGCCACCGCCCAGAACACGTTGGCGAGCAGCATCAGCCAGGCGACCGCCGGGACCTCGCCCACGACCGCGGCGAAGCCCATCGGGATGCCGAAGCCGAATGCGATGCCCAGGTAAGCCTGCGGGATGGCGAAGAAGCGCTTGGTGAAGGGATAGCTCGCGGCGAGGAACAGGGCGGGCACCGACAACCAGATGACCAGCGGGTCCAGCGGCAGGATCAGCACGAAGGACAGCAGCGACAGACCGGCCGCCAGCAGCAGGGCCTCGCGCGGGCTGACCGACTTCGTGGCGAGGGGGCGGTTCTTCGTGCGCTCGACGTGGCCGTCGAAGTCGCGATCGGCGTAGTCGTTGATCACGCACCCGGCCGAGCGCATCAGGAAGGTGCCGATCGTGAAGATCACCAGGATGTGCAGCGGCGGCCAGCCCTCCGCCGCCAGCCACAGCGCCCACAGCGTGGGCCACAGCAGCAGCAGGGTGCCGATCGGCTTGTCGATCCGCATCAGGCGGATGTAGTGGGGCAGCTTGTCGTTGAGACTCATGCCGGAGGTCATCGGGGCAATTCCAGGATTTCGGGGAGGAAGGCTTCGCTCACCATCAGCGCGCTGCCGCGCAGCAGGAAGACGGAGCGCCGCGCCCACAGGGTGCGCGGCAGGGATTGCGCGGGTGCGTAACGGGTCAGCGCAGCCTGGGCGCGATGATACCGCGCATCGCGCCCGTCCAGCCGCCGGCAGGCCAGCGGCAGGCGGCTGATCGCCGGGTCCGAGAACAAGGCCTGGCCCAGCGGCCGTGAGCCGATGCCGTGAAAGAGGTTCCACGCCCCGCGTACGTTGCGCGGCGGCAGCAGCGAGCGCGCGAACACCACCGGCCGGCCATCGGCCACCAGCAGCACCTCGCGCACCCAGGCCCGTTCGCCCGGACGCAGGCCGAGCAGCAGCGCCTCGTCGCGATGCACGCGCGCAAGCTTCTGGCACACGACCTGCACCGCGAAGCGCTCGCAACGCGCGCGGATGCGTGCGGTCAGCGAGCCGGCGTCGCGCAGCCACGGGCGCAGGGCCGCCGGCATGGAAGCACGCGGCGGATGGGCGAGCCAGGTCTCGTGGCGGGGGCCGGTGTGGAGCGGAAAGGCGATCAGCGGACGCATGGAGAAACGATCGGGAGCGTTGAATTCACGTGCGCGCGGACCGGGTACCGCACGAAACGTACGGCTGCGATTGCCTGCTTGCGCATGCGCAAGGGTAAGGAGAGAGGAGCGGGTTCATGCGCGCAGCAAGGCCTCGCGCCCGCCCAGCCAGCGCATCATCAGCGCCTGCGCCTTGGCGGGATCGTGCGCGAGCAGGTGTTCGGCCAGCTCGCGCGCGGGCTCGATCAGCTCGGCATCGCCGTCGAGGTCGGCGTAGCGCAGCAGCGGCACGCCGCTCTGGCGCGCGCCGACGAACTCGCCCGGGCCGCGGATGTGCAGGTCCTCGCGCGCGATCGCGAAGCCGTCGGTGTTCTCGTAGATGACCTTGAGCCGCGCGCGCCCGGTCTGCGACAGGGGCTGGGCGTAGATCAGGATGCATTCGGATTCGGCCGTGCCGCGCCCGACCCGCCCGCGCAACTGGTGCAACTGCGCAAGTCCGAAGCGCTCGGCGTGCTCGATCACCATCAGGCTGGCGTTGGGCACGTCCACGCCGACCTCGATCACCGTGGTCGACACCAGCACGTCGAGCTCGCCCCCGGAAAACGCCGCCATGGTGGCGGACTTCTCGTCGTTCTTCAGCCGGCCGTGGACGAGACCGATGCGCAGCTCGGGCAAAGTCTCGACCAGGGCGGCGAAGGTGTCCTGCGCGGTCTGCAGTTGCAGGGCCTCGGACTCCTCGATCAGCGGGCACACCCAGTAGGCCTGGCGCCCGCCGAGGCAGGCCGCGCGCAGGCGCTCGACCACCTGCTCGCGACGCGCATCGGACACCAGCCGGGTGCGGATCGGCGTGCGCCCGGGCGGCAGCTCGTCGAGCACGGACACGTCCAGGTCGGCGTAGTGCGTCATCGCCAGCGTGCGCGGGATCGGTGTCGCCGACATCATCAGCATGTGCGG
>JAGOEI010000186.1:0-3309 GCA_017997795.1 Thauera sp.
GCCGGATGCGCGGCGAGCAGGCGCGCGCAGGCGTCGGCCGCCACCACCGGGTTCTTGAAGAAGCTGCCGGCGTTGCCGATCTCGGCCGGGTCGGGCAGCTTGCGGCGACGGATCGCGATCACCGCGTCGGAGATGTCTAGCGCGGAGGGCGCGCCGATGCCGCGCGCCTCCAGCTCGCGCGCCACGTCCGCATAGCGCGTGACCGGCTGCCACGGCCGCGGCAGGCGAAAGCGCACCGCGGTGACCAGCCACTTCCCCGGCTGGCGCTTGAACACGCTGTCGCGGTAGCCGAACGCACAGTCGTGCGCACGGAAGCTGCGGCACGCACCGGTGTCGAGATCGATCGCGTCGAGCGAGTCGAAACGATCGACGATCTCCAGCCCGTAGGCGCCGATGTTCTGGATCGGCGCCGCGCCCACCGTGCCCGGGATCAGCGACAGGTTCTCCAGCCCCGGCCAGCCCTGGGCCAGCGTCCAGCGCACGAAGTCGTGCCAGTTCTCGCCGGCGCCGGCCTCGACGATCCAGGCGTCAGCTTCGGTGCGCAGCAGGCGGCGGCCAGGGAGGTCGACCTTGAGCACGGTGCCGGCGAAGTCGCCGGTGAGCACGACGTTGCTGCCGCCACCCAGCACCAGGCGCGGCGTGCGCGCCCAGTCGGCCTCATTGACCAGCGCACGTGCATGGTCGGCGTCGCTCACATACACCAGCCGCGCCGCGCGCGCCCTCAGGCCGAAGGTGTTGAAGCCGGTGAGCTCCGCCCCGCGAACATCCGCTGCAGGGTCCATGTCAGCGCTCGGCATGCAGTGCGCCATCGACCCGCTCGACCGTCATCCGGTCCGCGGCGCGCGCAGGCGCCTGCTGGATCGGAAACACGCGGTCGTAGCCCATGTTGAACAGCAGCGCATACACGGTGTAGGTGATCGCCAGGCCGATGTCGGCGATCAGCGCCTCGAGCCAGCCCATGCCGGTCCACCACATGATCACCGGCAGGGTCAGGATCAGCAGGCCGGTCTCGAATCCGAGCGCATGCAGGCAGCGCAGGCGGAAGGGCCGGCGGTCGGCCGTGCGGCCGGTGAGACGGCCTTCGACCCAGTCGAAGCCGGTGTTGTAGCAGCCATTCCAGACCGCGGCGATCAGCGCCAGCAGCGCGAGCATGCCGAGCGACTCAGAGAGCGGCACGCCGCTGAGCCAGGCGAAGGGCGGGGTGATCAGCACCAGGCCGCCGATCTCGAAAAGGGCAATCTGACGAATCCGATCGCCGAGCGAACGAAGCTTGGGTGTGGATGACACGTTGGCGTCCTGCAAGAAAAGCGAGCCCCCTTGGCGAGGGCGTCGATCAGCACGGGTCGTCCCGTGGAAAACCGACGGTCGCTGCGTTCTTGCGCATTACGGGCGGGGTCGTCCCCGCGTCGGATCCGGAATGGCCGTCGAAGGCCGCCCTATTTTTAGCAAATCCGCACGCGCGCTGGCAAGCCGGCCGCGGCGGGGTTGCTAGTATAGGCGCCTTCCCTTCCCTCTTCCGATCGACAAGGAGTCTCCATGAAAACCGCACTCGACCTCGTTGCCGCCGCCAAGGCCCATGTGCACGAAATCGACATCGACGCCGCCGACGCCGCGATTCGCGATGCCGACGTGCTGATCGACGTCCGCGAGGCCGACGAGTTCGCCGCCGGCCACATTCCGGGCGCGATCAACGTCCCGCGCGGCGTGCTCGAGTTCAAGCTCAGCAGCACGCCCGAGCTGGATGCGCGCGACCTCAGGGTGCTGCTGTACTGCAAGACCAGCGGCCGTGCGGCGCTGTCGGCCTGCGCCTTGCAGGAGATGGGCTACGTGCGCGTGCAATCGATCGCCGGCGGATTCGATGCCTGGGCGGCCGCCGGCAAGCCGATCGGACGGCCCAGCCAGCCCGCTTTCGGCTGACGCGGACCGATCCTGCGCGCAACGCGATGCGTGCGGGATGCGGCCCGCATGCGGCACCTCGATTAAACTGTTTGCTGAAAATGTTTTCCCAGTTCCTTCGAGGTGCCGCGCCCGCTGATGGGCGCGGACGACATCCAAAGTCCCGCTCATGCTGCCAACCATCATCCCCATCGGCGCGCTGCTCTCCGGCATCGCCCTGCTGCTGCTCGGCTCCGGCCTGGTCAACACCGTCATCCCGCTGCGCGGCAGCCTGGAAGGCTTCTCGACCAACACCCTCGGCCTCATCGGCTCGACCTACTTCCTCGGCTTCTTCCTCGGCACCTTCGTCGCGCCGCGGCTGATCCGGCGCATGGGCCACATCCGCGCCTTCGCCTTCTTCGGCGCCTCGGTCGCGTGCTGCATCCTGCTCCACGCGATCGTGATCCATCCCTGGTTCTGGATGGGCCTGCGCGTGCTCACCGGCATGGGCCTGGTCGGCTTCTATGCGGTGATCGAGAGCTGGCTCAACGACCGCACCGCGCCCGAGCGCCGCGGCCAGGTGTTTGCGGTGTACATGGTGGTGAACCTCGCCGCGCTCGCCAGCGCGCAGCAGTTGTTGCGCCTGGACACACCGGCCAATTTCACCCTGTTTGCGGTCGCTGCAATGCTCGTCTGCCTGTCGCTGCTGCCGGTGACGATGACGCGTTTTGCGCAGCCGCAGATCGGCAACCAGGCCAAGCTCAAGCTGCGCCTGATCTGGCAGGCCGCGCCGGCGGCCTTCGTCGGCGCGCTGTCGTCGGGGCTGTCGATGGGCGCGTTCTGGAGCCTGACCCCGGTGTACGGCGAGCGCATCGGCCTCGACGCGTCGGGCATCGGTCTGCTGATGACCACCGCGATCGTCGGTGGCGCGCTGCTGCAATGGCCGATGGGGCGATTCTCCGACGCCCGCGATCGCCGCGTTGCGCTCGCGGTCGCCGCGTTCGGCGCCGCGCTGGCGGGGGGCGTCCTCGCCGCCTTCGGCCACCTCCCCTACCTGCCGCTGGCCGGTCTGTTCATCTACGGCGGCATGGCGTTCGCGGTGTACCCGATCGTGGTCGCCCACCTGGTGGATCACCTGCACCAGGACGAGATCCTGTCGGGCAACACCGGCGTGCTCTTCCTGCACGGCGTGGGCGCCGCCGCCGGCCCGGCCATTGCCGGCGCGCTGATGGGCTGGATCGGCGCGATCGCGCTGCCGCTGCACCTGGGGCTCGCCTTCCTGCCGCTGGCGCTGTTCGCCCTCGTGCTGTCGCGTCGCAGCGTCGACGAGATCGTGGACGAGCCCGCCCACTTCACCCCGATGATGCGCACCTCGCCCACCGTGCTGGAGATGGTGTCGCCGGAAGAGCCGGCAGTGCAGGACGAGGACGCCGA
>JAGOEI010000186.1:3409-4705 GCA_017997795.1 Thauera sp.
TTACGGAACCGGACGCTGGTGCGAACCCGGAGGCCGGTACGGACCCGGGCCAGATCGACGCGCCGGCGACTACCCCGGCGCCACCCGCCGACCCCGGCGCCCTGCTCAGGCCCCCGCCATCGTCTGCGCCCACCACAGATACAGCGGAATCCCGAGCAGCAGGTTGAAGGGGAAGGTGACCGCCAGCGCCGCCGCCACCCCGAGCGCCGGGTTGGCCTCGGGCACCGCGATCCGCATCGCGGTCGGCGCCGCGATGTAGGAGGCGCTGCCGGCGAGCGTCATCATCAGCACCGTGCCGCCCACGCCCAGGCCCATCACCTGCGCCACGCCCCAGCCGGCAAGCGCCAGCACCGGCGGCAGGACGAGCGCGCTGCCGACCAGGAACAGTCCCGCCTTCTTCAGGTCGGGCAGGCGGTCGGCGGCGATCAGGCCCATCTCGAGCAGGAACAGGCACAGCGCGCCCTTGAACAGATCGACGAACAGCGGCGACAGCGGCTCCAAGCCCTGCGGCCCGGCGACCCAGCCGATCAGGATGCCGCCGCCGAGCAGCACCACGCTCTTGTTGGCGAACACCTCATGCACCAGCGCGCCGGCGGTGGAGCTGCCATCGGCGGATTTCACCCCCCAGCGCGCGATCAGCGTCGCGACGATCAGCGCCGGCGCCTCCATCAGCGCGGCGAGCAGGGCCAGATGCCCCTCGACCTCGATGCCGCGCCCGGCCAGCACCGCCGCGCCTACCGCGAAGGTGACGATGGAGACCGAGCCGTAGTGCGCCGCCAGCGAGGCGGCGTCCGGGCGCGAGAAGCGCAGGCGGAAGAGCGGGAACACCAGCAGCGGGATGATCGCGCCCAGCCCGATCGCCAGCAGCGCATCGACCCACAGCGTCGCGCTCTCCGAGCGCGCGATCTCCACGCCGCCCTTGAGGCCGATGGCCAGCAGCAGGTAGATCGACAGGGTCTCGAACACGGCGGCGGGCAGGCGCAGGCCGGAGCGGGCGAGCGAGGCGACCGCACCGAGGGCGAAGAAGAAGGGAACGGCATCGACCATGTGTTGTTTTCCTTCGGGGACATTGACGGCCACGAGGCCAGGACGAGGCGCATTTTGCCGCACTGCACACATTCATAAAAATGCTTTGTTTTTTTGTCTTGCATAGATAAAAATCTATCTATTGGCTTGCGCAACACAATCAAGGGGAGCCCTGAGCGCACGCCGCCCCGTGGGAGTGGGCTTGCCCGCGAATGCAGCGCACGATCTTCGCGGGCAAGCCCGCTCCTACCGCCCGCTCCTACCGCCCGC
>JAGOEI010000187.1:0-2817 GCA_017997795.1 Thauera sp.
TGCGCGCCGAGACCGTGCAGATGGGCTGGTCGCTGGTCAAGCTGCTGGCCGAGCTGGAAGCGTTTGCGTCGATTCCCGGCTGGCGCGTGCGCCTGCTCGCGATCGACACGCCGTGCTTCCCGACCGTCTGGTCCGCGGCGGCGGCCGCCTGGCAGGTGCCGCCCGACCAGGCGCTCGCCGCCTACCTGTGGGCGTGGGCGGAGAACCAGGTGATGGCGGCGGTGAAGGCGGTGCCGCTCGGCCAGAGTGCCGGTCAGCGCCTGCTGGCCGGACTCGGCGAGCGCATCCCGGCCCTGGTCGAATTCGCGCTGCGCCTGCCCGAGGCGCGCTGGAGCAACTACACCCCCGGCCTGGCGATCGCCAGCAGCCGCCACGAAACCCAATACACGAGGTTGTTCAGATCATGACAACGCATTCCTTTGCGCCGGGCGGCGCAGCGCAGGACGCCCCCCATGAGCTTCGCCCAACCGCTGCGGCTTCCGCCGCGGCCGTACACGCGCCGGCGCGCGGCCCGCTGCGCGTCGGCATCGGCGGTCCGGTCGGCTCGGGAAAGACCGCGCTCACCCTGGCGCTGTGCCTCGCGCTGCGCGACCGGTACGACATCGCCGTGGTCACCAACGACATCTATACCGCCGAGGACGCCCAGTTCCTGGTGCGCAACGAGGCGCTCGCGCCCGAACGCATCATCGGCGTCGAGACCGGCGGCTGCCCGCACACCGCGATCCGCGAGGACGCGTCGATCAACCTCGAGGCGGTCGACCGGCTCAATGCGCGCTTTCCGGGGCTCGACATCGTCTTCGTCGAGTCCGGCGGCGACAACCTGGCGGCGACCTTCTCGCCCGAGCTGTCGGACCTGACGATCTACGTCATCGACGTCTCGGCCGGCGACAAGATCCCGCGCAAGGGCGGGCCGGGCATCACCCGCAGCGACCTGCTGGTGATCAACAAGATCGACCTTGCGCCGCTGGTGGGCGCCTCGCTCGAGGTCATGGACCGCGATGCGCGCAAGATGCGCGGCGCGCGCCCCTTCGTGTTCTCGAACCAGAAGACCGGGCAGGGGCTGGCCGATATCATCGACTTCATCGAACGCCAGGGCCTGCTCGTCGCCGCGGCGGCCTGAGTGCACAAGCTTCCTTCATCAGCGGTCGGGCGGCGCGGCGCCGTCCCGGCAGTCACATCCATTACCGAGACCACAGGAGTATCGACCATGAAACCCTCCCGCACGCCGACCGCCTCCGCGCTCGCCCTGATACTTGCTGGCGCATCGGGCACCGCCTTCGCCCATCCCGGTCATGCCCACGGCACGGATGGGTTCTTCAACGCCCTCATCCATGCCTTCACCGAGCCCGGCGTGCTGCTGCCGCTGATTGCGGTCGGTGCGTACCTGGGGTGGCGGGCGCTGCGGCGTCCGGAATAGTCGGCGCAGCGGGTGTCGTTTTCGCGGCTGCCGCTCAGCCCGCGGCGCGCAGCGCGAGGCGGGCGGCGGCCAGGTCCCAGCCTGCCCAGCCGCAGCTCTTGAACAGCACCGGGCCGGTCGGTCGCGGCCAGTCCTCGCGGATCACCTGCGCCAGCGCCGGGATGGCGCCCACATCGATGCCGGCCTGGATCAGATCGCCGGCTTCGTGATCGGCGTCGCGCGTATCGACCACGACGCTGCCGCGCGCGGCCATGTCGTGGCACAGCGCCGGCGACAGCTCCACCATCTGCGGCGTGAACGCGCCGACCGCGGCGATGAAGGCGTCGGCACGCGGCGTGCCGTCGAGCACCACGCCGTTGGCCGGGGTGGCGGTGACGACGAGCGGGCATTCGTCGAGCGCGCGGCGCAGGTCGAAGGCGGGCAGCGCCTCCAGGCCGCGATTGCGCGCGTAGTCGATCAGGGTGCGGGCACTGGCCGGACTGCGCGAGGCGATGCGCACGCGCTCGACGCCCAGGCCGTCGACGAAGGCATCGAGGTGCGCGCGGCCCTGCACGCCGGCGCCGACGATCAGCAGCGGACCGTCGGCGTTCGGCGCCAGCCGGCGCGCGGCGAGCAGCGACACGGCCGCGGTGCGCCGTGCGGTGACGGTGGGGCCGTCGATGATCAGCCGGCGCGCGCCGCTGGCGACGTCGAACACCACCACGTCGCCCTGGATGGTCGGGCGCGTGCTGCCGACGTTGGCCGGGGTGAAGGTGATCAGCTTGGTGACGGCGAGCCTGCCGTCGGTCGAGGGCATCACGAACAGCGAGCCCTGGCCTGCGAGCGGCATCACCATGCGCGGCGGCACCTCGACGCCGGGCTCGGCGAGCAGGGCGGCGATCTCGTCGGCGAGTTCGGAATAGGGCAGGGCGCGGGCGGTGAGTTCGGGCGAGAGTGGCTGCATGGGCTGGGGTGGCGGGGTCATGGGTCGGCTCCGGGGGCGCGCCTGCTCGGTGGTGAACGGCAGGCCGCGCTCAGCGATAGACGAGGTCGCGCAGCACCAGGCTGATCTGCGGGACGTAGGTGATGATCAGCAGGCAGGCGACCACCGTGGCGACGAAAGGCAGCAGCGGGCGCACCATGCGCTCGAGCGGCACGCCCGAGATCGAGCTGGCGGCGAACAGGTTCACGCCGAAGGGCGGGGTGATCATGCCGAGCGCGAGGTTGATCACCATGATGACGCCGAAGTGCACCGGATCGACGCCGAAGGCCACCGCCACCGGCAGCAGCAGCGGCGCGAGCACGACGATCGAGGCCGAGGTCTCGATGACCATGCCGATCAGGAACAGCGCCGCATTCACCCCGAGCAGAAAGGTGTACTTGTCGCTGAAGAGCTGGCCGAGCCACTGCCCGAGCGCGTC
>JAGOEI010000187.1:2917-4672 GCA_017997795.1 Thauera sp.
TCCATCAGGTTGCCGGCGAGGATGAAGAAGGGGATCGCCACCAGCGGGTACTTGTCGAGCGCGGCGTAGATCTGCTGCGCCACCACCAGCCAGGGCAGGTTCGCCGCCGCCACTCCGCTCATCGCCGCCAGGCCGATCGAGACCGCCACCGGCACGGTGAGGCCGAAGAAGATCAGCATGGTGAGGATCATCAACTGGGACATGGCGGCGGGCGGGATGAAGGTTGGCGGAGGGGGCGATGCGCGGGGAGAGAAGTGTCTGGGCCCTGGCGGTCAGGGGCGGGCGGGCTTTAGTGCATGAGGCGACGGGTGGGCTGCGCGCTGGCGTGCCGCGTATCGGGCATGTGCGTTCAGCCCTGGCCGTCGAGCGGGACAGGTTCGGCTTCCGATGCGGTGGTCACGCGCAACAAGACGGCGACCGCCGCCAGCGTGGCGCCGACCGGAATCGCCAGGTAGATCCACGAGATCGAGATGTCCAGGCTGGGCACGGTCTGGAAGCGCACCCGCCAGGTCATCTGCCCACCGATCCAGGCCAGGAAGCCGAGGAAGCCGGTGCACACCAGCGCGACCAGCCACTCCAGCACCCGGCGCTGGCCGCCGCGCAGCACGCTGCGCAGGATCTCCACGCCGAGCATGGCGCCGTGGCGGAAGGCCAGCGCCACGCCGAGCAGCACCGCCCAGATCAGCAGTGCGCGCGTCAGCACCTCGCTCCAGTCGAGCGGCGAGGACAGCACGAAGCGGGCGACGACCTGCCAGAAGCCGGCCGCCACCGCGCCGATCAGGAAGAGCTGGGCGAGCACGGAGACGCCCTTGAACAGCCAATGGTCGATGCGGCGAAGAAGCGTCATGGGCAGAGCCTGGAAAGGCGAACCCCCGCGCATGGCGGGGGCGATGGGGAGGCAGGGCCTTGCGGCGGCGAGGGACAACCCGGGACGCCGTGCCGGACGCGGTGTGCGGCAGGCGCGGCCCGTTCAGCCGGCGATCAGCGCGTGTTGCGGATGTCCTCGATCAGCTTCTTGTCGAAGCGCTTGTAGTAGTCCTCGTAGGCCGGCGCCACCGCGTCCTCGAAGGACTTGCGGTCGACCGTGGTGACGACCTCCATGCCCTCGGACTTGAGCTGCTCGACCCCGGTTTTCTCGATGTTGTCGACGAAGGCGCGCATCGCCTGCGCGGCCTTCTTGCCGGCCTCGATGAAGGCCTGCTTGTCGGCGTCGGACAGGCCGCCATACACCGTCGGAGAAACCATGATCACCGCCGGCGCATAGACGTGGCCGGTCAGCGACAGGTGCTTCTGCATCTGCGACAGCTTGGCCGAGGTGATCACCGACAGCGGGTTCTCCTGGCCGTCGATGGTGCCTTGCTGCAGCGCGGTGGCGACCTCCGGCCAGGCCATCGGCGTGGGCAGGATGCCGATCTGGCGGAAGGCGGTGATGTGCACCGGGTTCTCGGTGGTGCGGATCTTCAGGCCCTTGGCGTCGGCGGCAGCGACCACCGCGCGCTTGCTGTTGGTGAGGTGGCGGAAGCCCTGCTCGCCCCAGGCCAGCGCCTCGAGGCCGCGCGCCGAGAAGGCCTTCAGCATGTCCTGGCCGATCGGGCCGTCGAGCACCTGGCGGGCGTGGGTGAGGTCGCGCATCAGGAAGGGGATGTCGAACACGCCGGTCTGCGGCACGAAGTTGAGCGTGGCGCCGGTCGACAGGATGGCGAGGTCGATGGTGCCGAGCTGCAAGCCCTCGATGACCTCGCGCTCGCCGCCGAG
>JAGOEI010000188.1 GCA_017997795.1 Thauera sp.
CGGGTGTTCGTCGTCGGTATCGGCAGCGCACCGGCCGAGGGTGTCCTGCGCCGCTTGGCCGACGAGACGGGCGGTGCGTGCGATTTCGTCGCACCCGGAGAGGCCGTGGAGCCGGCCGTCCTGCGCATGTTTGCGCGTCTGCGCTCGCAGCGCATGGCGGCCTTGGAGCTCGCGTGGCCGGCCGGTGTGAAGCCTGTGTGGATGAGCGCGCTACCCGGCTCGGTGTTCGACGGTGATGCGGTGACCGTGTGGGCACGCTTTGCGCAGGTGCCGGATGGGACGGTGCGCCTGATCGGCAGGCGCACGCACGCCGTGGCGCCCGAATCGCTGGGCGAAGCCTGCCTGACTGCTGCCGAGCATGATGCGGCACTCAGCCGTATGGCCGTGGCCGCGCAGATCGAAACCCTACTCGCCGCCGAGGGCGCCCACTCGCCTCAGGCGCTGAATCTCGCCGTCGCGTATCAGGTGGTCAGCCCGCTGACGCATTTCCTGCTCGTCGAGACGCGTGCCGAAGCCAACAAGCCGGCGGACATGCCCGATCTCGTGAAGGTGCCCTCGATGCTGCCCGCCGGCTTTGGCGGGCTCGGCAGTCTCGACTCCTGTGACGAGCTCTGCATGGCGCCGCTCAGCGTCAATGAGGCGCCGGAGCACTATGGATCACTGGCTTCGGTAAGCGGTGCGTATCTCGACTTCGACGATACCTTCGATGCGCCTGTGGTGCTGCGCTCGGGTCGACGTGCCGATCGCGGCGATACGCCCAACAAGGCTGGTACCCATGACATCCCGGCTTTCCTGCGCCGCAGCTCGAACCAGGACGCCGGGCAGCCACCCCGGGACGATCCGCGTTACTGGTGTGCCGAACCGCATTACACAGGTCTCACTCCGCTGGGCCTGACACAGTGGTTGCGCAGTCATCCGCAGGCCGAATGGCCGCAAGCTTATGCCGAGCTGCGCCGAATCGGTGTCGGTGCGGCGGTGCTCGACTGGCTCGAGTTCGTGCTCGCTGAAGGGGAGGGCGAGTCCCTCGTGGTCGCGTGCTTCGTCCAGGCGATGGCGCAACGCGATCTTTACGAAGCGCTGCTATCGGACACCGGCACGCTGGGTCGGCTCAAGGCCTTGGCACAACGCGTGGCACCGGGTGTTGCGCTGAAGGTCATGCAACATGATCCTGCGGCCGAGTCGATCGTTGCTCGTCTGCAGGTGTTTGCAAGCACGCTCCGGGCGGAGCGCTGGCCCGACTGCGTTTTTGCGCTCCAGGACGGGGCGTCGGTGCTCGAACAGTCGGGTGTCGGCGTTGGATAGAGGCAGGGAAACGTGAGGGAGCAGCCATGCCCGTGAAGACCGTCCTCGACGGCAGCGCCGTAGCGGTCAAGATCTGGACCGACGACATCGACGAAGGCTCGAAGGCGCAGCTCGCCAACATCGCCAGCTTGCCCTTCATCCACCATCACGTCGCCGCGATGCCCGACGTGCATCTGGGCATCGGTGCGACCATCGGCTCGGTGATCGCCACCCACCAGGCGATCATCCCGGCAGCGGTGGGCGTCGACATCGGCTGCGGCATGGTCGCCGCGCGGCTGTCGCTCACCGCGAACGACATCGATGAGAAGCGCCTGAAGAAGGTGTTCGATCAGGTCAGCCGCGATGTGCCGGTCGGCCGCGACCAGCATGCGGACGGCCGGGTGCTGGTCGATGCAGTGCGCCCCTTCGAGCCCGGCCTCAAGGCCCTGACCGAGCGCCATCCGCAGTTGCTCAAGGCCTTCGGCAAGTTCTCGAAGTGGGCGAACCAGATGGGCACGCTAGGGGGCGGCAACCACTTCATCGAGGTCTGCCTGGACGAGCACGCGCAAGTCTGGGTGATGCTGCACTCGGGCAGCCGGGGCATCGGCAACGCCATCGCGACGTACTTCATCGAGCTGGCGAGAAAGGACATGGCGCGCAACATGGTCCATCTGCCCGATCGCGACCTGGCCTACTTTGCCGAGGGCAGCGAACACTTCGCCGATTACGTCGAGGCGGTGCATTGGGCGCAGGAATATGCGATGGCCAACCGCCAGGCGATGCTCGATCTCGTGCTCGCGGGACTGGCGCGGCACCTGCCGCCGTTTACGGTCACGACCGAGGCGGTGAACTGCCACCACAACTACGTCGCCCGCGAGCACCACTTCGGCGCCGACGTGTGGTTGACGCGCAAGGGCGCGATCCGTGCGGGGAAGGGCGAACTCGGCATCGTCCCCGGCAGCATGGGCGCGCGCAGCTATATCGTGCGCGGCAAGGGCAACCCGGAGAGTTTCTGCTCCAGCGCCCACGGCGCTGGCCGGCGCATGAGCCGCACGGCGGCGACCAAGCGCTTCACCGAGGCCGACTTCGCACGTCAGACCGAAGGGGTGATCTGCCGCAAGGACAAGGGCGTAGTCGATGAGATTCCGGGCGCGTACAAGGACATCGATGAAGTGATGACTAACCAGCGCGACCTGACCGAGATCCTGCATACCTTGAAGCAGGTGGTGTGCGTGAAGGGGTAGGTGTGGTCTGCACGTTTGTGGGCGCCAGAGGTCGCTGAGCGCGCCTGCATGTTGTTGAACGACCTGCCGCTGTGCCCACATTGTGGTGGCGTTGCTCGTTTTGCGATCCTGTGTAGAACTCCACAGAAGTTCGAGTGGCAGCGATACGCGAACGGCTAGGTTAGCTCCGGCGAATCAAGGGCACGAGGAGGTCAAGGTCAAACCGGAGCAGATCCACGAGGTCCGTGACCGACGCGCCAGCTGAAGTGCAAGCCGACTCGATGTTCGCGCCAGCTTTGAAAGACAGTAAGGCCGCCCGGTTGCGTGCCTTTCCGATAAGGCTCGCCGGTGGAAGATTTAACCGCAACAAGAGTAATCTTATCCAGGTGCACGAGCCCCCAAGTAGCTTTGCCATCGCCGCATTGCTGAAATTTGAACGTACATAGGCCTCGGCGACTTCAGTTGCCGTGTAAGCCCCGGCCGGTTTGCTCCCAATTGGACGCGAGCGCTTTGTGCAAACTTTCAATGACTCTGGTGCCTCCTGCGCGTTGGTCAAGTCCGATAACGCCTCGTCCGCGTCATCGTAAAGAACCGCCAGCGCGAGGGCATAGGCCTCGGGTCGGCAGATGATCCCAGGCTTCATCACCCCGTCCATGGACGCAGCGAAGACTCCTGACGTTGTCTTTTGGCTGAAAAAGGACGGGAGAAGGCGAGCGATCCAGTCCTTCGGCACTGTCTCGAGTACCAAGTCAGAAAGAATCTTCCGACTTCCCCATAACGCCCTTCGCAGGCCTTGTTGTTTCGCACGGGCCGCAATTATGCGGCTGGCGTGTCTCATGGGCATGCTCTCGCATCTCGCCATCAGCGCCGTTGAGACGGCAGCGTACCGTTCTAAAACCTCATTCTGCGGGCCAGGGCATTCCGTTGAATCTGATGGAGCAGCCGTCCAAGAGAATCTCTGGATTCGGGAGATGTGGCGAGTGTCGAAACCCGTAGAGATCAGTGGTTGCGCATGCTTCTCGCACCATTCGACCCCAGGGATGTGGTGACTTACCCGTATGAACGGAAATCCCCAATATGCTAGGTCTTCTTGCTTGCAGGCATCGCAGACCCTGAACGATGCCACTTTGACCCGGAGTGCTTCATAACGTAGGTGGTTGTCCCGATTTTCGCCATGGGAATGGGGTGTCGCGCCGGACGTGAAGGCCTGCTGGAAGGGCAGGAGCGTGTGAAACTGTAGGAACTCCGAAACGTCCACATCCGCGATCCATGCGAGAAACTCCGCCTTGGGGACTTTGGGGTCAACTAAACCAGCGGCGGATACTGCAGCGACCAAGGAATCGAGAGAGTTGGCTTCGTTCAGAACCAGGACGCGCAGTGCGTAACTGTGTGCAAGTTCATCGGGCAGGATGGTTGGACGCTGCAGCCATCGCGGATATAAGTTCCTGGCGACGAAGCGTACGGCATCCTGGACAATCATTTCGGATCGCCGGTCTTGTAGAGTGTAAGCAACGGCGCTAAAGATCGGATGACTGCCCCAAGCGCCCGTGCCTGTTCTTCCGAACCATCCCAGATAGATGCGATCGCGCTCACCAGTTCCTGGTTCTGTGCCACTCGGTGTGTCGAGATGGGGCTCTTCCGGCTAACCACATATGCGCATATACGCCGATAAGCTTTGGCGGTCGGAGAAACCGCTCCTGACAACACACGGCTGACATGAGGTTGTGTCACGCCCGTCGCCAAGGCGATCTCGTCCTGATGTATGCCCATTGACCTGACGAGTCGAGAGAGTTCCTCGATGGACAAGGTAGATTCAGTCCCGTGCATGGCCACAAAATACATAAAAGTATATGCGGATGCAAGGGGTATCTATCCCTTCATGAGCCTGCTATCGATCACCAAGGATCGATCCACTCCACGAACCGCGTATAGAGCACGGACATGGTTATGCTTTGGTCGGGCGATCGGAGAGCGATACGGATCAACTGACCCGTGGCGCTCTGGGCGAATTTCGGATTCGGGCATCCTTCGCAAGGAATCGGTTAGCCAACATTGCATGGACCACTCAAGGAGTGGGGTTCCGGTTGGGCCCGCGATGGTATTTTGGCTGCCGACCTTCAGAGCCTGACGTTCGCCGAAGCGGGGGAGGGTCTTCCC
>JAGOEI010000189.1:0-1915 GCA_017997795.1 Thauera sp.
AGCAGGATGCGGTTGTAGTTGCCGTGCGGCTCGGCGCCGAACACGGTGATGTCGTACAGATCGGGGGCGAGCTTCAGCAGCTCCTCGATCGTGCGCACGCCGGCCATGCCGTTGCCGACGAGGACGAGTTTCATCTTCTTCATGGTCGTGCTCCTCAATGTGCAAAAACGAACGGCGCCCATTCCGTCCGCCGCGCAGCGTGCGCGGGCAGTCGAAATGGACGCCGTTGTCCAGATGCCGAAGTCTTGCCGGGTTGATGCTGCCGGGTTGATCCTGCCGTCGGCCGGACCGTCGTTGGTCCGCCTCTGGTCATCCCTATGCATCAAGCGTGCCAGGCGCCTGATTGCGCCCGATCAGGCGCCAAACCGTGGCGCGGTCGCACCCAGGATGCGTGGCGATGGCTTCACGCGACCGATTCGCGCACTGCTGCAGTGCAATGTACGCAGCCGCTGCACCACCAGCGTGCGGTGCGCTGCGCCGGCCGGGCTGGGGACGATCCTTGTCGCTGCAGCGCCGCATGAGCGCCCTATTTGCGCTCGGGAAGAAACTCCGCAACCGCCAGCACGGCCTGCGCCACATCGGCCAGCCGTCTGCCCTGGTTCATCGCCGTCTGGCGCAACAAGCGGTAGGCCTCGTCCTCGGCCAGCCCCTGATGACGCATCAGCACGCCCTTGGCGCGCTCGATCAGCCTGCGCTCGTCGAGGGTCGCGCGCACCGCAACGAGCTCGTCGCTCATCGCCTGCAGACGGCGCGACTGTGCGTGCAGGACATCGACGATCGAGCGCGTGAGCCGCGGGCCGAGCGGCTCGGCCGCCACGGCCGGCGCGCGAGCGCCCTCGCCCACCGGATCGCCGGCCGGCGTCTCCCCGGCGACGAGCATGCCGAGTGGCGCTGCGGCGTCGGAACGTCCCACGAGTTCCTCCAGCACGGCCTGTGGGTCGTCCGGATCGACCTGCAGGGCCGCGATGCGCTGCGCACACGTCGCGCGCAGCTCGGTGGCGAGCGCCGATTCGACCTCCCGGGCCTGGTCGAGACGCTGCGAACAGCACGCGAACCAGGCTTCGGCCAGCGCAGGCGCCAGGGCGGTGCCCTGCCCCGCGGCGATCAGCTTGCGCCGCAGGCGCTCGAGTTCGGCCAAGGGCATCGCGGCCTGCGCGGCGCGCCAGGAGGCCAGCGTGTCGGGCGGGCAGAAGGTCTCGAAGCGCTCGAAGCACGCTTCCTGCGCTTCGATCAGATGCAGCAGGCCTTGCTCGCCCGCCCGCCCGGTCGTACCGGCGGCGAACGCCGCCGCGCCCGCCGCGCGCTCCTGGCCGGCGAACTCCTTGCCCTGCATGAGGTTGAACAGCGCCACCAGCAGGCGCGACACCGCGGGGTCGGCGGCGACGTCGGCGGCCTCGAAGACCAGGGACAGCAGCGCCGCGATCACGCGATTGAAGCGCTGCGTCGCCTCTTGTGCGGCGCAGCGCCGGTGCGCGATCGCTTCACGCAGTTCGACCAGGCCGTCGAGCGCATGCAGCGCGATCGCGATGCGGGTGAACAGGCGCGCACCGCCCGGCATCGCCTGCGCCGGCGCCGCGCCGCAAACCTCGGGCCGAGCCAGCCAGGCGCGCACTGCGGCCTCGGCCGCGCGGCTGGCGGCGATGCGCGCCGCGCGCTCGGGGCCGAAGCGGACGCCGCCGGAGGCGAGGTAGAGGTTGGATGCGCCACGCTCGCCCTGCAGGTGGTGGACGAGCTCGCTCACCGCCTGGACCAGCTCGCAACTGCGGGCGAGCTGCTCGAGGTCGTGGATTTCGCAGCGGCGTGCGGCGACGAGAAAGGCGAGCGTCGAGGTCATGCGGGCGGCTCCGGGGTGTCTGCCTGTGGGGGCGGCCGGAATGGCCGCCGGCACAGGCAAGCAAGAGCCGTGCGCGCTGCG
>JAGOEI010000189.1:2015-4630 GCA_017997795.1 Thauera sp.
CCGACGCTGATCAGGCACACCCGCGGGCCCACCGCCTCCGCGAGCGCGGCCAGCCGCGCGCTCGCCTGCCGCGGTGGCGACGCCTCGGCCGACACCAGCAGTCCGTCGGCCCCGGCGGCGACCAGGCGCCGAGCCCAGTCCGCCACGCCGCTGGTCGCCATCCACGCCGGCGGCAGCTTGGCGACCAGCGCCAGGCGCCGGGTGCGCGGCAGCCGGTCACGCAGTTCGCCCAGGGCGGCGACGAGCTCGACGCACTCCGCCGGCGAGGCGCCACTGCGCGCCGGGTTGAGGACGGCGTAATCCGCACCGGCCTGCCACGCCGCCAGTGCGCGACACAGGAGTTCGGATCGGCGCTGTACGTCGGTCGTGTGCATGGGCACGGCAAGGCTGAGCCCATGGCGGGGCCGGAGTGGCGAGGTCGTGCGGTGCGGCGCGTCACCGTGGCGCCAGGCCGAGACGGCAAACAGCGGCGGCGCGTCCGCCCAGTGCACGCGGTGGCTGCCGGTCTCGACCCCGCCCAGGCCGAGCGCGGCGGCGTGCGCGAGCAAACGGCCGCGTCGGTCGAACCCCGCAGCGACGATCAGCGGCGAGGGAAAGCGCAGGCCCATCGCCTCGACCGCGCGACCGGTCAGGCTCGAATTCACGCTCGCCGCGCGGGCGCTCGACGCAGGCCGGATGGTGACGGATGGGACGGTGGCTGGTCGGACGATGGCGGGCGGAACGATGGCGGGCGAGACCCGGGGGGGATGGAGCGCCACCGGCGAGACGGCTGCGGGCGCGCCGGCAGCCGTCTCCCAGCGCGCCAGCCGCTGCACCGACCAGCGCGTGCGCAAGGCACGCGGGCTCAGCGGCGCGATCATGGTTCCAGCGCGACCACCTTGGGCACGCTGGCGCTGCGGGCACCGCAGCCGTTGCGCCGCGCGAACGCGGCGAGGAAGTCGGCGAGCGCCTCCACGGCCGCATCCGCCAGCCCGTTATACAGGCTGATGCGCACCCCGCCGCGCTCGGGATGTCCGCGCAGATCGCGCAGGCCGGCCGCCTCCGCCTCGGCGAGGAAGCGGTCACCGAGCGCGTCGTCGGCCAAGTGGAAACAGGGATTGAGCTTCGAGCGCCAGCCGTCGGGCGCGTGCCGGCGGTAGAGCCCGCTCGCTTCACCTTCGGCCATCGCGGCGGCGAGCAGGGCATTGCGGCGCGCGAGCCGCGCACTCATCGCAGCCACGCCGCCGGCGCGCTCGATCCAGTGCAGCATGCGATGGGCCACGAAGACGGGCAGCACCGGCGGCGTGCACAGGCGCGATTCGGCCGCGGCCTGGGCGCCGTAGTCCATCACCCGCGGCGTGCCGCCGCTGGCATGGCCGAGCAGGTCGCGGCGGACGACGACGAGCGTGAGCCCGGGCGTGCCGATCGTCTTCTGCGTGCCGGCGTAGGCGAGGCCGAGCCGATTCCAGTCCAGCGCTCGGGTGAGCAGCTCGGAGCTCAGGTCGGCCACCACCGGCGCGGCGGTGTCCGGCAAGGCCGGAAACTGCAGGCCGTCGGCGGTCTCGTTCGGGGTGACATGGACGTAGGCGATCGACGGATCGCGCGCGATCTGCGGCCCCTGTTGCGGCCACTTTTGCACCCTCCTCCCTGGCCCCCGCTGCGATTCCTGCTGCAGCGCCTGATCTACGACGAACGCGTCACCCGCCAGAGCTGGCACGCCGAGCACGCCGATGCGCCCGAAACGCTGCGCCTCGCTGATCGCGCGTCGCGACCAGTGTCCGCTGTCGATGTAGAGCGCCTGCGCGGACAACGCAGCCGTTTCGCCCCGAACGCGGCGAGCCCCCGCGCCACGCACCGCGCTGGCGAACGCACCGTCCCCGGGGACGCCATCCCCGCGGACCCCGTCCCTTTCATCCGCCCCGCCGAGCAGGTTCATCGGCACCAGCGCGAACTGCGCGCTCGCGCCGCCGGCCATGAAGAGCACCACGAAGTCGTCCGGAATCGCCAGCAGGCGGCGCAGGCAGGACTCCGTCTCGGCCTGCAGGCTGCGATAGGTGGGCGCGGTGAAGGGCAGGCTCAGGATCGAGCCGGGGCCAGGCCGGCAAGCCTCGGCGACCTCGCTGGCGACCTCGACCGGCAGGGGCCCGGCCGCCGCCGAGAAGCTGAAGCCCGGCTGCGCCCGCCAGGCGGCGAAGGCGTCCGCAAAGCCGCCCTCAGGAGAACAGCCCGACGCCATGTGCCCCCACCCCCATGAAGAACAGCACCGGGATCGACAACATGGTGTTGACCCGCGCCGACAGGAAGGTGACGCGCGAGCAGCGCAGGCGCTCGTCCAGCGGCGCGCGCACGAAGCCGAGCACGCGCTTCTGGTGCGGCCACAGCACGAACCACAGGTTGCACACCATGATCACCGCCAGCCAGATGCCGACGCCCAGTGGCGCCAGGCTGCCCTGCAGGCTGAGCGCCTCGGCCAGCCAGCCGCGCTCCCACAGGATCAGCAGGCCGCTGCCGAGCACCAGCAGCGAGGCGTAGCGAAAGGTGCCGTGCTCGCGCTGCATCAGCGCGCGCTGGCGCGGGCTGTCGGGGTCGGACAGGTCGGCCGCGGTCAGCGGCACATAGCGCGATCGGGTGACCGC
>JAGOEI010000190.1 GCA_017997795.1 Thauera sp.
CACGCCTGCGCCAGCTCCCGCAAGTCGCACCGCGTCTGGTGGTCGAGTTCACGGCGGACATCCCCTTCTACATGCGCCTGGCCGACTTCTTCATCGGCAAGCCCGGACCGGGCAGCATCAGCGAAGCCGTGCAACAGGGCCTGCCGGTGATCGTCGTCGACAACGCGTGGACCATGCCGCAGGAGCGCTACAACGCCGAATGGGTCCGCGAGAACGGGCTGGGCGTGGTGCATGGCAGCTTTCGCACCATCGATCGCGCGGTGGCACAGCTTGTGGACGGCTTCGACACCTTCCAGGCCAGCGTGCGACGGGTCGACAACCGGGCCCTGTTCGAGGTGCCCGAGATCCTCGAGCGGATCCTGCGCCAGGCGTCCGAGCCCGTGCGCGCACCGGCTGACGCGGCCGCGCTCGATAGCGCGTAGTGCCCTCGAGCGCCGCGAACGCGCGGCGTTCATGGCCCTGCAACCCAGGACGCCGACACTGCGAGGCGCAACGCGTCCGCACCCAAGCCCGCTGATCAACAAAGGATTGTGCATGCCGCTCACGCGCAATGATGGAAGCCAGTATTCGATCGAGCAATACCGCGATGCCACGCAACGCCTCGCCCGGCTCGCCGGCGTCACGCTGCCGTCGTTCAGGTGCCAGAAATGCCGCCAGCGCCGGGTCGTGAACGGCCGCCGGCAGGCCGTGCGGGGCACCTCGCGCTATGGCTACCACTGCGCCGAGTGCGCAGTCCGCGGAAAGTCGTGACCGACCCGGGGTCGCGCCGAAAGTAACGGGTCTGCACCGGCAGCCTGTGCACAGTCAAACGCAAGACCTGACCCCGCTCACCCGATCTGCGACACTACCCGCCAGAGCGCCGCCCATCGTATCTTCGACGCGGCAAACGACGAGTTCGACGAGTGAGGTTCCACATGCAGTGCATGACGCGCGCAGCGATCAGCTTTTGTCTTTACCTTTCGAGCGCCACGGCCATGGCCGCGAGCTCTGAAGACGGCAATCGCGCTTCCATGCTCTACATCGTTCTGGTTGCGGGCGTGATGATCGTGGCCATGAAGCTTGTCATCGCGTTCGCGAAAAAGAAGATGGAGGCGGATCTTCAAGCCGCCAAAGAAAAGTCGGGCGCCACAGCGCAAGACGATGACTCGCAAGCGATTGACTGACACCGGCAAGCAGCGCGCCTGTCTTCGAGCGCGCACGCCAATGGCTGACTGAAGAATGACTTCTCACATTCCCGGATTTTCTGGCGGCTGCGCGATGCTCCTTACCCATCGCGCCCTGCGCCGTCTCGCCCTGCCCTGGCTGCTGCTGGCGCTGCACGCAACGAGCGCCAGCGCGGCCACCCTGGCCGGCGGGCCGATGGCGGGGCCGGCGACGGCCGAGCGCGTCGGCGTGTGGCTGATGACCGACGACCCCGCGCAGGTGCAGCTCGAGTACTGGCCGCACACGCAGCCCGACGCTGTGCAGCGCAGTGTGCCGGTCGCCACCCGCCCCGAGCCCGGCCACACCGCGCGCGTCGAACTCGCCGGCTTGCAGGCCGACACGCGCTACGCCTACCGCGTGCTGGTCGACGGCACCCCGGTCGAGCTCGACGAGGCGCCCGCCTTCACCACCGCACCCGCGGATCCGGCCGCGCCGCGCGAGCTGCTCATCGCCACGGCCTCGTGCAATTACGTCCCCGACCCGCCTTACGAGCTCACGCCGAACGCCTTCGGCGCCGGCTTCGAGATCTTCGATACCGTCGCCGCACAGCGACCCGACGTCATGCTGTGGCTCGGCGACAACATCTACTACCGCGACAGCGACTTCGAGCCTGCGGACGAGGCCGCCGCACGCATGCACCAGCGCTGGGCCGCCACACGCAGCTTCGCCCCGCTGCAGCGGCTGCTGCGCACCGGCCAGCACCTCGCCATCTGGGACGATCACGACTACGGCCCCAACAACGCGAACCGCGACTTCGCACTCAAGGCGACGGCCCTGGCGCATTTCCAGGACTACTGGGCCAACCCCGGCTATGGCCTGCCCGATGTGGCCGGCACCTTCACCCGCGTGGCGCTCGGCGACGTCGAGCTCTTCCTGCTCGACGATCGCTACCACCGCGACGACGACGCCAGCGAAGATCCGGCGCGCACGATGCTGGGCGCGGCGCAGCTCGCGTGGCTCAGGGACGCGCTGCGCGATTCGCGCGCCACCTTCAAGCTGGTCGCCAACGGCAGCCGCATGCTCAGCGACCGCCCCTCGCCCGAGCAGCGCGGCGGCGAGGGCTGGCACAACTTCCCGGCCGAGCGCGAGGCCTTCCTCGACTGGCTCGCTGCCGAGCGCATCGACGGCGTGTTCTTCGTGTCCGGCGACATCCACTACACCCACCTGACCGAGCGCGAGCGCCCCGGCACCTACCCGCTGACCGAGCTCACCTGTTCACCGCTGACCTCGCGCGTGCATCCCCGCCCCTTCCCGGTACGCGAGGTGCCCGGGACGCTGGTCACACAGCGCAACTTCTGCACGCTGCAGTTCTCCGGACCGGCCGGCGCACGCGTGCTGCGCATCGCCGCGTGGGATGTCGCGGGCACGCGCCTGTGGGAGTCCGAGTTCCCCGCCGCCCGGCTGCGCACGCCGTAGGGCGCGACACAAGCCGCGCGCCGCTCGGGAGCAAGCTCTGCGTGGCGGAACGTCTTCCCGCCTGCCGATACCGCGCGCCTCAGGCGGCGAAGGCCTTGACCCGCGCCGCGACGCGCGCATCGATGCCATGCCCCAGGCCCGGGAAGAGCTCGACGCTGACCGTCGCGCCAAGCCCACGCAGGGTCTCGGCGGCGAGCAGGCTGTAGCGCGGATCGATCACCTGATCCTGCTCGCCGTGCAGCAGATGCACCTGCGTGCCTGCCGGCGCAACGCGCGGCGGCGCGGCGAAGCGGCCGGCGAGCGAGATCACGCGTGCGGCCAGGGTTTCGGGCAACTGGGTGGATTCGAGCGCCATGATCGAGCCCTGCGAGAAGCCGATCAGCGTGGTGCCGGCGGCATCCACCCCTGCCTTTGCCTGCCAGTCGCGCACGCAACGCACGAAGGACGGCATGGCCGTGGCGATGCGCGCCGGGCGGCTGTCCTCGGTCACGCCGCGCACCGAGAACCACTGCCAGCCGCTGCCGAGGTCGCTGGGCTCGGGCGAGCACACGCTGACCACCCAGGCGCCCGGGTCGGCCTCGGCGAGCCGGCGGCCGAGCGGCACCAGATCCTCCGGGCGCGAGCCCACGCCGTGGAACAGCAGGATGAGGCGGCCGCCGGGGGCGGAGGCTTGCTGGACGATGAGATCTTTCGCGGACATGGTCGAGCCTCAGTTCGTCGTCAGGGCAGACGCGGCGGCGTCCTGGCCGACGGCGAGGTCGGCGCCGAACAGGAAGGAATCCATCGACAGCACGCCGTGCACGATGCCGCCCTCGATGACGCTCGCGGGCAGCGCCTGCCGCGCCGCGCCGGCGGCCACCAGCAGCGGCAGGTAGTGCTCGGCGGTGGGATGCGCGCGGCGGGCGTGCGGCGCGATCGCCAGCGCCTGGCGCAGACGCAGGTGATCACCGGCGAGCACCGCGTCGCGCACCCAGTGCGCGAACTCGGCGGCATAGGCTTCGGCGTGCGGATCGCCGAGGCGGAACTCGTACAGGTTGTGGGTGAGGCTGCCGGAGCCGACGATCAGCACGCCCTCGTCCGCCAGCGGCGCCAGCGCGCGGCCGTACTGGTAGGCGCCGTCGGCGTCGAGCGACACCGGCAACGACACCTGGAGCACGGGCACGTCGGCTGCGGGGTACAGGTGCATCAGCGGCACCCAGGCGCCATGGTCGAGGCCGCGGTCGGCGTTGGGGCTGGCGGGCAGCCCCGCCGCCTGAAGCAGTTCGAGCGCACGACGCGCGACGAGGTGGGCGCCCGCGGCCGGGTATTGCAGGGTGTAGAGGGCCGGATCGAAGCCGCCAAAGTCGTGGATGGTCTCGGGCCGCAGCGACAGCGTGGCCTGGGGCTGGCGCGTCATCCAGTGCGGCGACACCACCAGCACCGCCTGCGGGCGCGGCAACTGACGGCCGAGCGCGGCGAGCCTGGCACCGGCGAGGCCGGGCTCGAGCGCGAAGGTCGGCGCGCCGTGGGAAACGAACAGGGTAGGAAGGCTTGTCATGCGAACACTCCGGGTGGCCTGAGGGGGACGCAGCGTCCGCGAGATGAGGCGCTGAGCATGGATCGCACTCTACGACCCGGCGCTGGTGAGATAAACACTCACCTGCTCAAGACACTGTTGCGCATTTCACTACAATCGTCCGCCCCACTGACCTGTGGCGCTTCGGTGCCGCGGTCGGCACCAGGCTGGCGACGGCCTCCATCTTCTCCATTGCACGCTCCCAATCACTGGGAGGCGATCTTCGGCGCGCAATGCGACAGTCGTGTCACGCGCGCCAAGGCGTCTTTCGCACTGCAACAAATGGAATTCATCGTGCTGAAACACAACTGTCAAGGCGCAAGCGCAGCATCGAACACAACCAAGCCCCGCCCGATTCAGACCGAATCGATGAACCCGGCCTGATCGTCTTCATTTCGGCGCTTCATT
>JAGOEI010000191.1:0-1699 GCA_017997795.1 Thauera sp.
CTGGTCGACTACCACGCCGCCATGGTCGCGGTGTCCGAGCACGCCACGCCCGAGGCCCTGGCCCGGCTCGACACCCTGCAGCACGCGGTGGAATCCGCCGAGGCCTGGCGCCTGAACCAGCGCGTCGAGCAGGTGGTCGAGCGTCTCGGACTCGACCCGGCGGCGAAGGTTTCCAGCCTGTCGGGCGGTGGCGTCAAGCGCGTGGCGCTGGCGCGCGCCCTGGTCGCCGAGCCCGACCTGCTGCTGCTCGACGAACCCACCAACCACCTCGACCTCGACGGCATCCTGTGGCTCGAGGAGCTGATCCGCGACTTTCGCGGTGCGGTCATGGTCATCACCCACGACCGCGTATTCCTGGACAACGTCGCCACCCGCATCATCGAGCTCGACCGCGGCAAGCTCGCCAGCTACCCGGGGCGCTTCGCCGACTACCTGCGGCGCAAGGCCGAAGAACTCGAGGCCGAAGAGAAGGCCGCCGCGCGCTTCGACAAGTTCCTCGCCCAGGAAGAGGTGTGGATTCGCAAGGGCGTCGAGGCCCGCCGCACGCGCAACGAAGGCCGCGTGCGCCGGCTCGAGGCGCTGCGCAACGAGCGCGCCGCGCGCCGCGACCGCCTCGGCAACGTCAGCCTGGCGGTGGATACCGGCGACAAGAGCGGGCAGATGGTGGCCGAGCTCACCCATGTCTCCAAGCGCTACGGCGACAAGGTGGTGGTGCGCGACTTCTCCACCCGCATCCTGCGTGGGGATCGCATCGGCTTTCTCGGCCCCAATGGCGCTGGCAAGACCACGCTATTGAAGTTGATCCTCGGCGAGGTCGCGCCCGACGAGGGCACGGTGCGCCGCGGCACCCGGCAGTCGGTGGCCTATTTCGACCAGTTGCGCGAACAGCTCGACCCCGAGCTGCCGCTCACCGAGGTCATCAGTCCGGGCTCGGATTATGTGGAGATCGGCGGCGACAAGAAGCACGTCATCGGCTATCTCGGCGACTTCCTGTTCGCGCCGCAGCGTGCGCGCTCGCCGGTCAAGTCGCTGTCCGGCGGCGAGCGCAACCGCCTGCTGCTGGCGCGCCTGTTCGCGCGCCCGGCCAACGTGCTGGTGCTGGACGAGCCCACCAACGACCTCGACATCGAGACCCTCGACTTGCTCGAGGAACTGCTCGCCGCCTACGACGGTACGCTGTTCCTGGTCAGCCACGACCGCGCGTTCCTGGACAACGTGGTCACCCAGGTGATCGCCGCCGAAGGCGACGGGCGTTGGGGCGAATACGCCGGCGGCTACGGCGACTGGCAGCGCGTGCAGGCCCGGCGCGCCGAAGAGGCTGCTCAGGCAGCGCAGACCGCCGCGCGCGATGCGGTGAAACGCAGCGCTGCAAGCGTCGGCAAGACGCCCGCGGCCGACGCAAAGACCGCCGATGCGAAGGCCGCCAACCGCCCGGCCAAGCTGTCCTTCAACGAAAAGCGCGAGCTCGAGACGCTGCCCGAGCGCATCGCCGCACTCGAAGACGAACAGACCGCGCTGCACGCGCGCATGGCCGACCCGACGCTGTACCAGAGCGCCCCGCAGGAGGTCGCGCACATCAAGGCGCGGATGGAGGCGCTCGACGGCGAGATCGAGGCTGCGATGCTGCGCTGGGAGGAACTGGAGTCGCGCGCCGCGGGTTGAATAGTGCTCGCGCCTGGCGGCGCTCCTACAGGAACCG
>JAGOEI010000191.1:1799-4562 GCA_017997795.1 Thauera sp.
GGCGGCGCTCCTACAGGAACCGCTGCACCTCCGATTCCATGTAGGAGCGGCACCAGCCGCGAACGAGCAACCGGCACGGCGTCGATTCCCATGTAGGAGCGGCACCAGCCGCGAACGAGCAACCGGCGCGGCGTCGATTCCCATGTAGGAGCGGCACCAGCCGCGAACGAGCAACCGGCACGGCGTCAGTTTTCGTGTAGGAGCGGCGCTAGCCGCGATGGGGGCGGTCGGGAAAGCCTGGCGGCTCAAGCGTCAGATCACGCCGATCTGCATGAACCACGCGCCCGCCGCCGCCGTGCCCAGAAAAACGCAAGCATGGAAGGCCGCCAGCCAGCGGTAGTTGCGCCCGATCTGCTCCGGGTCGCGGTCCGAGATCAGGAACAGGCGCCCATTGGCCGGCCGGCGCACCACGTGCAGCTCGGGCGCGGCGAGCACCTCGGCCTGCAGCCGGCGCACCTCGCGCTTCGCCTGCGCGCGCGCGAGCTCCCATTCGCGCAGGTCGATCTTGCCGTCGCCGTCGAGGTCGAAGCGGGCGAGCAGCTCGGGGTGGTTGGCCTTCCATTGCGCGAGCAGATCGCGTACCTGCGCGGCGACATCGAAGTCCGCATCGACGCTGCCCAGCGTGGCGAAATCGCCGAGCACGTACAGGCGGTCGTTGCGGATCAACGCCCACTGCCGGTAGCGCAGGTCGTCGCGACGGAACTCGTCGCAGCGCCGCACCAGCATCTCGGCGCCGTCGGGGTCGATCACGCACTGGCCGCTGCCGTCGTCGAGCAGGAAGGACGCATCGCTGGTGTCGGTGCTCACCACCTTCCATTTGCCGTCGGACTGCCGGCGCTCGGTCACCAGCCGGTACCACAGCACCGGCAGCGCGTTGACCGGCGACAGCAGCGGCGTGCCGTCGAGCGGCTGGCCGCGGCCCTGCAGCTCGGTGTAGCCCTGGGCGGCGGAGGCGATGCGCGCGGTCGGCGTATCGGCGATCAGGCGGGCGTGGCGGATCGCGCGCACCCAGCCGAGCAGGCCGGTGGTGAGCAGGATCACCAGCGCGGCGATCGTGCCCGGCCGTTCGCCGAAGCGCAGCGCGAGCAGGACCGCGCCGAACTGGATCGCCGGCAGGGCGAGATCCATGCGGACGGGACGCAGATGCACGAGCATGGTTCAGACGCCCGGGCGCGGGCGGGTTCGGGTGCGGGGAGCGGGCAAAAGCGTGCGCGGCTGGGGCAGGGCGCGGGCCTCAGGCGGAAAACAGCGCCTTCAGGTCCACATCGGCCTTCTCGGCCACGCTGAACTGCAGCAGCGGCTGTTCGGTGTAGCTGAACATGCGGGCGATGATCAGGTCGGGGAACTGCTCGATGCGCACGTTGTGCAGATTGACCGACTCGTTGTACCACTCGCGGCGGTCGGCGATGCTGTTCTCGAGCGCGGTGATCCGCGTCTGCAACTGCATGAAGTGCTCGTTGGCCTTGAGCTCGGGGTAGGCCTCGGCCACCGCGAAGATCTGCCCGAGGCCGGCACGCAGCAGGTTCTCGGCGGCGCCCAGGGCGGGCACGTCGTGGGCCTCGCGCGCCTTGGCCACGCGCGCACGCGCTTCGGTGACGCGGGCGAGCGTCTCCTGCTCGAACTGCTTGTACTGGCGGCACACCTCGACCAGCTTGGGCAGCTCGTCATGGCGCTGCTTGAGCAGCACGTCGATGTTGGCCCAGGCCTTGGCGATGTTGTGCTTGAGCTGAACCAGCCCGTTGTAGGTGACCACGCCATAGACCAGGGCGAGGACGACCAGACCGAGGAACACTGCGCTGCCGATGCTCATGAGGCGACTCCTGTTTATTCAGCGGCATCTTATACTCCCGGCCTCGCGTCAACCGTTACGCATGCCACACCGGCCCGCAATCCGGGCCCTCGAAGCGGAAGTCCCTGTCTTGTCAGTTCAAAATCATTCGTTCCTTCGCCGCCCGGCCGTGGTCATGGTCTGCGGCGCCCTGATCCTCACCCTCGCCATGGGCGTGCGCCACACCGGCGGCCTGTTCCTGCAGCCGATGACGCTCGACCAGGGCTGGTCGCGCGAGCTGTTCTCGTTTTCGATCGCGCTGCAGAACCTGCTGTGGGGGCTGTTCCAGCCCTTTGCCGGCGCCTTTGCCGACCGCCACGGCGCCGGGCGCACGCTGGTTGGCGGTGCGCTGCTCTACATCGCGGGTCTGGTGATCATGGCGCATGCCGACAGCGCGCTCGGGCTCAACGTCGGCGCCGGGCTGCTCGTCGGCATGGGGCTGTCGGGCACCACCTTCAGCGTGGTGCTGGGGGTGATCGGGCGCATGGCTGCACCCGAGAAGCGCAGCATGGCGCTCGGGCTGGCCTCGGCTGGCGGCAGCTTCGGCCAGTTTGCGGTGCTGCCGGTGGGGCAGGGGCTGATCAGCATGGTGGGCTGGCAGGACGCGCTGCTGTGGCTGGCCCTGGGTATTGCACTGATCATCCCGCTCGCGGCCGCCGTTACCGGCACCAGCGATCGCAGCACCGGCGTCCAGCAGTCGCTGCGCGAGGCGCTCGGCGAGGCGATGCGCACGCCGAGCTTTCACTACCTGTTCTGGAGCTTCTTCGTGTGCGGCTTCCAGACCGCCTTCATCATGCTGCACCTGCCGGCCTTCGTCGTGGATAGCGGCATGTCGGCCAACATCGGCATGACCGCGGTGGCGATGATCGGCCTGTTCAACATCTTCGGCTCCTTCCTGTCGGGCTGGCTGGGCGGGCTCTACAGCAAGAAGTGGC
>JAGOEI010000192.1 GCA_017997795.1 Thauera sp.
AAATAACTGACTTACATCAGCATGAGCACCTAATCATTGTGAAACCAGAGCAACCTAAGCCACTCTCGACCACAACCACCAAGCACCCACACTTATCGATTGTTCAACTTTTTAAAGAACCGCTGCAGAAACTACAGCAAACCACCTGAAACTTCCTCCAACGCGGCGCTTACTTGCTTCAAGTAACTTGCCCGTCGTTGAGAGAGGCCGAATTATAAGCACTGTAAAAAATGCGTCAACACCCATTTCAATAAATTTTACTGCTCTGCTCACCGAGACCGCTACCAGGCCACAAAGCGAATCGCCGATCGGACTGCGTCGGCTGCTCTGCGCCACCCCGCTTCATGCCTTTTCTGCGGAAGCTGAAGTGCCCTTCTCTCCACGACGGTATCGCTCCTCACGGGCAGCTTTCTGTCGCGCTCGAATCGAAGCGGCGCGGTTTCGACTAGACCCTGTCGCCCCGGACCTGGAACACACCAGCGCTCAACGGCTCAATCATGCCGCCCCGACGCCAGACATTTGTGCAGTTGAGCCTTCGGTGCGCACTGGATACGCTGCAGCAGCTCGAAGGATACGTCATGCACATGATGCCGAAGGCGAAGCTCCTTCTCGAGCCGCACCAGAAGGCTCGCCGCCATCTCTGCGTCTGCCAGCGCGCGGTGGTACCGCCCGGCAACGGGCAAACCCGCGTATTCGACCAGCGCGACAAGCTTGTGACTGGGTGCGAGCGGAAGAAGGCGACGGGAGAGCAGCAGGGAGCAGACGAAGCCCTGCTTTCTCGAACGCTGAATCCGGGCGAGCTCGGCATCCCAGAATCTGGCGTCGAACGCGGCGTTGTGGGCGACGATGGGGATGTCACCGACAAAGTCGGAGACCGCCTGCATCACGTCCCCGGAAGGTGGCGCACTACGGACCATGGCGTTGGAGATGCCGGTCAGGGCTTCAATGTGTCCCGGTATGCGGACCCCAGCGTTCATCAGGCTCTGGTATCGATCCACCACCCTGCCGCCCTCGAGGATCACCGCCGCGACCTCGGTCGCCCGGTCGCCCTGCGCCGGCGACAGCCCTGTAGTTTCAAAATCGATGACCGCCACGATCTCCACGATCAGCGCACCCCCTGACTATTTCGGCCAGGACAGCAGGCGACACTTCTCGCAATCGTCCCACGGAAGACAGTCGCACACCCGGGGAAGCTCCACGAAGCGACTGCCCACATGCACATTGCCGGCCGGGGTCGCCTGGCGCGGGGCGTTTCGCTTCTGCATGGGAGACTCGGTTGCAGACGCGTCATGCGGGGTGGGCTGCCACTTCTCGAACAGGCTCGCATCGAGATGACCGTCGATGTACCAGAGCTTGCGAGCGGCGTCCCACCGCGCACCGAGCTTCTTCGCCTCGTCCTTTTCGGCGAAAGCTACCTTCAGATTGAGTCTCATGCGCTAGCAGGCAAATCGTGGCGGGCCCGCATTATAGGCACGCCGGACGAAACTCCCGAGAAGCCTCTTCCACACCGCCCATTCACCACTCGACGGGTTGCGCATCAGCATGAGCACGACCAGTTCCGTCTATTCCAGCCAGGCCCATCCCCACTCGGTGTGTCGACGCACTCCACAAGGCCGACGCCTTGCATGTCAGAATATCGCGGCTTTATCGACCACCGGCTCAGCGCATTGATGGAGCACGACCCCGGCACCGACGGCCAATCGCGCATCCAGGGCACTGCTGATCGCCCGCACTCTGCCACACCCGGGCGCAGGCTCGGCCGTGTTTTCGCGTCCCGCCCCTGATCCGGTCATACCCCTTCCCAGAGAAAAGAGTCTCGCCAGTGATGTATCGATCCCTGTTCCTCGCGCTGTTCGGCATGATCTGTGCGAACGGCTGTGCCGTCGTCACCGTGGCGGGGGCGGCTGTATCGGTCGCCGCCACGGCGGTCAGCGTAACGGCCACCGTGGTCGAGACGACGGTCGATGTCGCAGCGGCGGGCGTGGATGCCGTCGTCGATGGCGACGAAGATGAAGACGATGCGGACTAGCCCACCCGCCTCCGCGCCACCCTTCAATGGCCGATGAACCTGCGCGCCCGCTTCCTCGATCTGCAGTCGCTGCTGACACGGCTCGATTCACTCTGGCGCCCGGCTCCGTTTCATGTCGCGCGTCCGCAATGGTGCACGCAATGGCCAGGGCTGGCTGCCGCGCTGGAGGCGCTGGATGATCAACACGTCGAACAACTCGGTGAGGACTTCGAGGCCTGCGCCACATGGCTGACATCACACCTGCCTGAGCTCGCCCGCCTCGTCGAGGCGTGCCGCGTACCCGAACTGCCCGAACGCAGCCTGCCCGCGTGCGACGCACATTTCGACGACGGCGTCCCCGGCCGCAAGCGCTCGCAGATCGAGGCCTTCGCCCGCCACATGCCGGCGGCCACCTCGCCCGTCCTGGAGTGGTGCGCAGGAAAGGGGCACCTCGGGCGACGCGTGGCCCTCGCCGACCGCATGCCGGTGATTTCGCTCGAGCTCGACCCGAAGTTGTGTGCCGACGCAGTCCGCCTGGCTGCCCGCCAGCAGATGGATCAGCGCGTGGTGTGCGCCAACGCGCTCGACGAAGGCTCCCGTGCTCACGTGAGCGGCCACGCCGTGCTGGCCTTGCATGCCTGCGGCGAGCTCCATCGCAGCCTGGTGCGCAGCGCGGACCGCGACGGCGCCGCGGCGTATCGCATCGCCCCGTGCTGCTACCACCTGGGCACCGACGGCACCTATCGAGCACTCAGCCGCGACGCCCGGCTTGCGCTCGATGCCGCGACGCTACGCCTGGCGGTGACCGAGACCGTGACCGCGCCGCGCCACGACCGCACCCGGCTCGCCCGCGATCAGGCGTGGAAACTGGGCTTCGTCGCCTTGCGCAACGCGGTCGAAGGCGAGGCGCCACGCCCATTCCGGCCGGTCCCTGCATCCTGGCGCACGGAGGGTTTCGAAGCCTTCTGTCGCCAGCTTGCCGCACGCGAGAACGTGGCACTGCCCGCCGACATCACATGGCCAGACTGGGAAGCGATCGGCTGGCAGCGCCGCGCGCAAGTGCGGCGCTTCGAACTCGTGCGCCATGCCTTTCGTCGCCCGCTCGAGCTCTGGCTCGTGCTCGACATCGCGCTCGGGCTCGAGGAGCGCGGCTTCGATGTGCAGGTCGGCCGGTTCTGCGCACACACGCTGACGCCACGCAATCTGCTCGTGCTTGCAGACCGTCGCGCCCATGCTGGCGCAGCGAACATCCAACCGGCAATCACCCCGTCCGGCGAGGCCGCCGGCGCTCAGCCGTAACGCCGCGCCGCTTCCACCGCGAGCCCGGTGCCGATGCTGCCGTAGAGGTCACCCTCCACCACGCGCGCTTCCGGCAATTCGGCCGCGATACGGGCGCGCAACTGAGGCACGCCGCTCGCGCCGCCGGTGAAGTAGAGCGTATCGATACGCTCCCGCGCCACATCCGCCCCCTGCAGCAAACCCGCCACGCAAGCCCCGACGCGCTCGACGAGCCCCTGCGTTGCAGCCGTGAAGGCCTCGCGGCCCACATCCAGCCCCAGCCCGTCCGCGATACGATCCAGCGCCATGCGGGTAGCAGGCTCAGCCGAAAGCACCACCTTTGCCTGCTCCACCTGGAGCGCGAGCCAGTGGCCTTCGCGCCGGCTGACGAGGTGACAAAGGCGATCGAGCGCATCGCGCGCGGTCGCGTCGCGATAGATGTGCTGAAGGTCCGCCCACGCCTGCCGCGTATAGGCAAAGTTGATCGTGTGCCAGGCGGCGAGCTGGAAGAAGATGCTCGACGGCACCTCGGCACCGTTGCGCATGCGGCTGCGATAGCCGAGCAGCGGCATCACGCATTCGAGGCTGAGCACCCGATCGAAATCCGTGCCACCAATATGGATGCCCGCGTTGCCGAGCACATCCGCGCTGCGATCGTCATGGCGCATGCGCTCGGGCGACAGGCGCACGATCGAAAAGTCGGCGGTGCCGCCGCCGATGTCCGCAATCAGCACCAGCTCCTCGCGGTTCAGCGTGCACTCGTAGTGCAGCGCAGCTCCGATCGGCTCGAACTGGAAGCTCACCTCGCGAAAACCCACCTGGCGCGCGATGGCCTCGAGCGTATCCTGCGCCCGCCGATCGGCCACCGGATCGTCATCGATGAAATGGACCGGGCGACCGAACACCGCCATCTCGAAGCCACGCCCTGCCTCCCGCTCCGCACGGTGCTTGAGCTCGGCGATGAAGTTCGCCAGCAGTTCGCGGAAGCCAAGCGGCCGACCCAGCACTTCGGTGTGACCGTCGATGAGGCTGGTGCCGAGCAGGCTCTTGAGCGCCCGCATCAGCCGGCCCTCGTAACCCTCGAGATACTCGGCCAACGCCGCCCGCCCGAAGCTCACCGCGTTCTCATCGGCATTGAAGAACACCGCCGACGGCAGGGTCGGCCGGCCGTCCTCGAGCGGAATCAAGGCTGGCATGCCCGGACGCAGCCAGCCGACGGTGGAGTTCGACGTGCCGAAGTCGACACCGCAGGCTCGGGG
>JAGOEI010000193.1 GCA_017997795.1 Thauera sp.
ATGTCATGCGCCTTGGTCGAGCACGACAGCCAGATCGCCAGGTCGGTCTTGCCGTCTTCCATCACCACGTGCTCGACGAGGAAGAAGCCGAGCACCTTCTCGAAGATCTCCTGCACCTTCTCGATGTCCGGGCCGTAAAGCAGGCAGTGGTCCATGCGCGTCGGCGCAATGCCGTGCTCGGCGTCCGGGACCCAGGGATCGGGGTTGACGTAGGACTGCCCGTTGCCGACGTCGGTCTTTTCGGCATAGAGCTCGATCAGGTGGCCCGAGGGCACTTCGAAACGCACGCGCTCGCCGGTCTCGAGCATCTCGCCGGCCGGAATGCGCTCGGTCTTGAGGCCGAAGGCCTGGAGGTCGCCGTCGAGCTTGTCGAGCGTGGCCTTGTCGGCGACCTTGAATGCGAAGAAATCGACGCCCGCCTTGTCGGCCTCGCGAATCAACACGCTGTTGTGCTCGCGTTCGTCCCAGGCCTTGAAGTAGACCCGGCCCTGCGCGTCACGGCCGGTCTCGACCAGACCCAGCACGTTCTTGTAGAAGTTGATGCCCTCTTCGAGGTCCAGAACGCGAAGCGAGATGTGTCCCGGACGCAGTACGCCAGTCATTGCCATGTGGATGCTCCTCCTGCAAAACCCGGCCGGTATCTTCCGGTTCGGGCTGGTTGGAAAAATGAACCCGTGAAGCGCTCAAATCCTGTCGAGACTTGCCGCACTCAAGCCGCAATCCCGACATGCCCTGATTGGAAACAGATCAGATCTTCTTGAACAGCGGACTGCGCACCTGCTGCACATCGGCTGCCGAGAAGAACTTCTCCATGAAGATGTCGCGCTCGAACAGGCGGCCCTGCATCAGCGTGGTGATGCAGGCATCGATCATCAGCGGTGGCCCGCACAGATAGGCCTTGTGCCCGCGGAAATCGTTGTCGAAATGCGCCTTCGCCGCATCATGGACGAAGCCGCGGAAACCGCTCCAGTCCGAATCCGCCGGCTCGTCGGAGAGCGCCGGAACGTAGCTGAAGTTCGGGTATTTCTCGGCCAGCGCGAGGAACTGGTCGTGGTAGTACAGCTCTGCGCGGCTGCGCTGGCCGTACACCAGGGTCATCGGACGCGTATCGCCGGCCTCGAGCAGGTCGAGGATCATCGAGCGCGGGCTGGACAGCCCTGACCCGCCGGCCATGAACAGCAGCGACTCGGGCGCCGACTTGCGCACGAAGAAGCGACCGTAAGGTCCGGACAGGCGCACGCGATCGCCCACCTTCAGATGCTCATGCACCCAGGTCGTCCCCCGGCCGCCCGGGACGATACGGATGTTGAGCTCGACCTCGCGCCCGGTGGAAGGCGGATTGGCGAGCGAGAACGCGCGGCTGTACTCCCCGCCCTCGAGGAAGAAATTGACGTACTGGCCGGCCTGGAAGTGCATCGGCTCATCGGTCTCGATGAAGATGCCCTTGATGGTGGGCGTGAGGTTCTCGATGCGGCTCACGGTACCGGGGAAGTCGCGCACCGGGATGGACTCGGCGTCGGGCTCCTCCTCGATCTCGGCCTCGATGGTGACGTCGCTCTGCAGGCGCGCACAGCACGCCAGCGTCTTGCCTTCGTCACGCTCGAAATCCATCAGGGCAAAGCTCGAGGCCTCGCCGTGGTCGATCTCGCCATCGACGACCTGGACCTTGCACGTGGCACACAGGCCATGACAGCAGGCGTGCGGCAGCCAGATGCCGGCGCGCAGCGCAGCGTCGAGGATGGTCTGGTCGTCCTCGACCTCGATGGTCTGGCCGATGGGTTCAATGGTCAGCTCGTAGCTCATCGTTCGTATCCGTGTCTCGGTTGGGAGCGGTGAATCTGCGGCGCGGCGCACCGGGTTGGCGCGCCGCGGCTCGCTCGTTCAGTTGCAGGAGCCCTTGATGCCGTTGAGGCCCGGGGTGCGGAAACGGATCACGTCCTTGTGCTTGAGCCCGTTCTCGGCCAGCGACTTGTCGAAGTCGAGGGTGACCGGCTTGCCCGACTTGAACCACTCCGCCTTCGCCCAGTCGATCTGCGCGAAATCGGGGTGGTAGCCGAAGGCGGCCTGCATCGGTCCGGCGACGACGTCGCCGAAGCGCATGCTCGGCGGGAACGGGAAGGCGAAGGGCGCACAGAACAGCAGATGGTCTTCCCAGCCGATGTAGAGCAGTTGGGCGCCGTGGAACTTGTCCTGGGTGTCGGCGGGGGCGAACTCATATTTCGAAATAGCGGCAACAGCCATGTCTTGTCTCCTTGCTCACGCTTGATCGCTGCGGGTGCGCGCACCCGCAGCCTGCATCGGTCAGATGTTCTTCGTCGCCTGGCCACGCCACTCGTCGAAGTTCTTCTTGTCCTCGGAAATGTCGAAGTCGAGGTTGTCGCGACCGTGCTCGAAGTTGTAGTACTTCAGCACGGCGGCCAGCGGGTCGAAGCCCTCCACCGTCGGGTCGGTGCCCTCGGGGAAGCAGTTGCCCTGGTAGATCTGGTGCACCGGCAGCCAGGCCTGGACGTACTTCTCCGGCTCGTGCTCGAAGATCTCTTTGCAGTGATCCGAGCAGAAGTGGTACTTGTCGCCCTTGTAATCGACCTCGCGGTAGCAGATCTTGGTCGGGTCGCCCGGCTCGGTGAACAGCATCGGGATCTGGCAGGTCTGGCACAGCATGGGCAGCGTCTTGTTGTAGAAGCGGTTGCCCTTGGCGGCCTGTTCGCGCCAGAACTCGTAGCGCGGACGGTATTGCTTGTCGAAGCTCTCCGGGTACTTGCTCGACAGCCACGCCATCTCGTCCTCGTCCGGCATCCAGGTGTGGAAGTTGGCAGCGGCGGCGTAGTTGTAGAAGGTGCTCCAGGCCTGGTGCGACAGGTGGTCCTTCTCGAGCGCGATCTGCTCGGCGCACTTGGGCATGGTGATGCCGTAGCGCGCGAGGTCCTTGAACAGCGCACCGCCGTTTTCCTCGAAGTACACCTCCCAGGCTTCCTTCCAGCTCATCGTGCGCTTGGGCAGCATGTAGTCCATCATCATCGCCACCAGGGTCAGCACGCGATAGCCGCGCCAGGTCCACTTGTCGATCCAGCGCTGCACGATCGGCACGTTGGCGGGATCCTGCTCGAGGATGAACTTGATCACCTCCAGGCCCAGCGTCATGTGGCGCGCCTCGTCGGACTGCGCCGAGAAGCCGAAGGTCATCGTGCCCATGTCGCCGTTGTAGGCCGCACCCGAGACGAAGGGCACGAACAGCAGGTTGGTCAGCACGTACTCGAACGAGAAGCCGATCGAGACCATGAACTCGAACGGGCCGGCGGTGATGGCGTCGTCGAAGAACGACTTCGGCACCGACAGGAACCACACGCGGTCGTGCATGTGGTGGAAGTCATGCATGCCGTTGTAGTACTTGTTGTAGTTCGAGATCGAATGCACCTGGGTCTGGGCATGGCGGATCTCGTCGAGCGACTGCATCAGGCAGGCGACGCGCGGGCCCGGGCCGGGGAAGGCGCGGCCGGCGTGGGCGAAGCCGCGGTGGGCGACGTACTCGAGCGGGCTGATGCCGCTGATGAAGAGCTTGACGGTGTTGACGTAGCGCGCGTCGGTGACGTTGAGGTGACCGTTGTTCTGGTTGAAGGCGTCGATGATCGCGTACAGCTTGCGCTCCTTCTCGGCCTGGTACTTCCAGTAGGCGTCCATGGTCAGGCGGAAGGGGTCTTCCCACTTGTCCCAGTCGTGGATCTTGATCCCCTCGTAGGCGATGTACGGGTAGATGTCTTCCATCTTCTGGTACGACGGGGTCCAGTCCAGACCTCGCGTCATCACGGCATAGCGCTCTTTCAGACCAAGCTTCTTCTTGGCAACTTGCATGTCCATTTTCGTGTCTCCTCGGGGTCTCAGGATTTCCAGAACAGGGTGATTTCGTCGTCGGTCTGATCGAGGTTGCCCGACATCGTGATCATGTTGACCTGCAGCTCCTGCAGGTCGTAGTCACGGCCGATGATCTCCTCGATCGTCTCGCGACGCACGACGAGGCGGCCGTCGGCGTTGATCTTGACCATCGCCGGCTGCTCGTCGCACACCGCGCCCGGGTTGTCCTGCAGGATCGCCTCGATGATCGGGCGGGTTTCTTCGTTGGTTTGCAGCGCGAGAAATACGGTCGACATGGATACCCCGCTCAGATTGCGACGCCGGCCTTGGCCATGCGCGCGTTGAATTGCTGGACGACATCGGCCATCACCGCGTCGGTGCGATCACCCAGGGCGATACGGGCAACGGGCAACAGCGCGGAAGCGGCACGGTCACGCCACTCGGTGAGCCACTGGGCCAGGATCTGCTTGTTCTCGGCGGATTCGGCGGCCGCGATCTTCACCGTTGCATCCGACCACTTCTTCGTCTCGGCGAACCAGTCAGTCATGAACTGGGTGAGCATGGCCACCGGCGTGCCGCCCTGCGACGACAGCACGTCGTCGATGATGGTGTCGTACACCAGCGGGTACATCAGGCCGTCGAGCACCACGTTCTGCACGACGAAGAGCTCGACCGGGTCCTTGACCACGA
>JAGOEI010000194.1 GCA_017997795.1 Thauera sp.
TGGACCAGGCCTCGCCACAGGAGATCGTCGACACCGCGCTGCACTGGGGCTGCCACAGCGTCGCCTTCACCTACAACGACCCGGTGATCTTCGCCGAGTACGCGATGGACGTGGCCGACGCCTGCCATGCCGCGGGGCTGCAGACAGTGGCCGTCACCGCCGGCTACATCAGCGAGTGCGCGCGCCGCGACTTCTTCTCGCGCATGGACGCGGCCAATGTCGACCTCAAGGGCTTCACCGACGAGTTCTACGTCAAGCTGTGCGGCGCCCACCTGCAGCCGGTGCTCGACACCCTGGTGTGGCTGCAGCACGAGACCGACGTGTGGGTGGAGCTGACCACGCTGCTCATCCCGGGGCAGAACGATTCGGATGCGGAGCTGCGCGCACTGTCGAAATGGGTGCACGATGAACTCGGGCCCGAGGTGCCGCTGCACTTCAGCGCCTTCCACCCCGACTTCAAGATGGCCGACGTCCCGCCCACCCCGCCCGCCACCCTCAGCCGCGCGCGCGGCATCGCGCTCGACGCCGGGCTCAAGCACGTCTACACCGGCAACGTGCACGACGCGGAGGGCGACACCACCCACTGCGCCCGCTGTGGCGAGACGCTGATCGTGCGCGACTGGTACGAGATCCGCAGCTACCGACTGACGCCCGAGGGCGCCTGCCCGCATTGCGGCGAGCGCCTGGCCGGCCGCTTCGGTGCGGTCGGCGCGGCGGTGAACGACGCCTTCGGCGCGCGCCGGATTCCGGTTAACATCCACCGCCATTCCCCTGGCCGCGGACCGCTTTCGTGAAACTGCGTCACACCCAGCTCAGCATTCCCGCCAACGGCGTCTGGCTCGACGGCATGCTGGCGCACGCGCCGGACGTGCGCGCGCTCGCGCTGTGCCTGCATTCCCATGGCCATCCGGCACTGGAGCAGGCGGCGCGTCCGCTGGAACTGGCGCTGCAGGCCGCGGGCTTCGCGACCATGGTGGTCAATCTGCTCACCCGCCAGGAAGCCCAGCGCGATCCCGACGCCCCCTACAACATCCCGCGCCTCACCGAGCGCATCCTCGCCGCGACCGAATGGACGGCGCACCAACCGCCGCTGGCCGGGCTGCCGCTCGCGGTGGTCGCCGGCGACACCGGCTGCGCGGCGGCCATCCGCGCCGCGGTGAAGGCGCCGGAGACCTTCGCCGCCATCGCCTGCCTCGGCGGCCGCGCCGACCTGGCCGGGGCCGAGCCGCTGCGTGCGGTGCGCACGCCGGTGCGCCTGATCGTCACCCCGGGCAGCGCCGAAGCAGCCATCCTCGAGCGCGCCTACCCGCTGATGAAGGGAAACCATCACTGGCTGGCGCTGCCTCCCGGCGACGATGCACGCGAGCAGGAACTTCTCGCCGCACGCGCCGCGACGAGCTGGCTGCGTCAACACCTGCCACAGGTCGAAGGCACGCCGCAGGCCTGAGCGCGGCCGGGCCGGGGCTCGAAAGCCGACCTCAGTCGCGAAAGGCGACCCACTCCGCCAGCGCGGCGCGCTCGGTGCGGAGCGCGTTCTCCGGCGCGTCCGGGTCGGCATGGCCGAGCGACATGCCGCAGATCAGCGTCTCGTTGTCCGGAATCCCCACCTCCTGGCGGATCAGGCGGTGAAACTGGATCAGCGCCGCCTGCGGGCAGGTGTCCAGCCCGCGCGCCTTGGCGGCGAGCATGACGTTCTCGAGGAACATGCCGTAGTCCAGCCACGAGCCCTGCTCCATGACCCGGTCCACGGTGAAGATGAGCCCGACCGGCGCATCGAAGAACTTGTAGTTGCGCGCGAACTGCTCGTGCATGCGCTTCGCGTCGCCCTTCTGGATCCCGAGCAGGCCGTAGAGCTGCATGCCGACCTTGCGCCGACGATCGATGTAGGGCGACACCCACAGCTTGGGGTAGTACTGGTAAGGGTCGGAATGCGTCGCCGCCTCCTCGGGATCGTCGAAGGCCGCCAGCAGGCGCTCGCTGAGACGCGTCTTGGTCTCGCCGGTCAGCACCCAGACCTTCCACGGCTGGATGTTCGTGCCCGAGGGCGCGCGCGCGGCGACCTCGAGAATCTCGGCGATCGTTTCGCGCGGCACCGGATCGGGCAGGAAGGCGCGGCAGGAATAGCGGCTGGTGATGACTTCATCGACGGCGGACTGCTGGGGGGTCTTCATGGGTTCGGGCGCTCCTTCGGGCAATGGGGGCGGGACCTGCGGGTGCAGGCGGCAGCAATGGTGCGTCGCACTTGCCGTTAACGTCAACGTCGCCTTGCGCGGTGAAACGCCTGATTCACGTGCGCGTGTCGTTCCGACATTGCCCGTGAAGCAGCCCTCAAAACCGGGCGCGCGCAGCAGTGCCCGGATGAACGATAATCCACGCTTTACCGCCTCCCGCGTCGCGCCTCGTGGCCCGAGCGATGCCATCGCCCCCTGACCGGCCACTTGCTGCGCCCGACGCAAACGAACCCACGATGTCCCTCACCTTCGACGCCCTCCTCTCCCGGCTCGCCACCCAGAAGATGCCCAAGCCCGGCGCCCGCCTCGAGCTCGCCCCGCTCGCGGGCTCGGCCGACGCGCTCGCCATCGCCCAGCTCGCCAGCCGCGGCCGCATGCTGGTGGTGATCACCGCCAACCCGCTCGACGCCCAGCGCCTGCAGGACGAGATCGCCTGGGTCGCGCCCGGCCTGCGCGCCCACCTGCTGCCCGACTGGGAGACCCTGCCCTACGACAACTTCTCGCCCCACCAGGACCTGATCTCCGAGCGCCTGTCGACGCTCTACGCGATCTCCCGCGGCGAGACCGACATCGTGCTGGTGCCCGCGTCCACCGCGCTGTATCGCCTGGCGCCGCCGGGCTTTCTCGCCGCCTACACCTTCTTCCTCAAGCAGGGCGAGAAGCTGGACGTGGAGCAGTTCAAGGCGCAGATGGCGCTCGCCGGCTACGCGCATGTGACCCAGGTGGTGAGTCCGGGCGAGTTCTCGGTGCGCGGCGGGCTGGTGGACCTGTTCCCGATGGGCTCGCCCTTGCCCTTCCGCATCGACCTCTTCGATGACGAGGTCGAGAGCATCAAGACCTTCGACCCCGACACCCAGCGCACGGTGTATCCGACCAAGGAGATCCGCCTGCTGCCGGCGCGCGAGTTCCCGCTCGACGACAAGGGCCGCACGCGCTTTCGCAGCCGCTTCCGCGAGACCTTCGAGGGCGACCCGACGCGCGCCTCGATCTACAAGGACGTCTCCAACGGCATCGCCCCCGCCGGCATCGAGTACTACCTGCCGCTGTTCTTCGACGACACCGCCACACTGCTCGACTACCTGCCCGCCGAGACGCCGGTGCTGCTGCACCGCGACGTGCCGGCGGCGATCGCCGAGTTCTGGAAGGACACACGCTCGCGCCACGACCTGTTGAAGGGCGACCGCACCCGCCCGGTGCTGGCGCCCGAGCAGCTCTTCCTGACCGACGAGGCCTTCTTCGTCGCGCTGAAGAACCTGCCGCGGCTGAGCATCGGGGCCGAGGCCAAGGCCGCCACCGCGACAGAGGTCCCAGGCTCCGCGGTCGACGCCTCGGTGGCCCTGGCTGGCGCCACCGACGCGCTCGCGCTGCCGCCGCCCGAGGTCGCCGTCGAGCGCAAGGCCACCGACCCGCTGCACAAGTTGAAGGCCTTCATCGCCGGCTTCGACGGCCGCGTGCTGCTGCTGTCGGACTCGCCCGGTCGACGCGAGACCATGGCCGAGTTCTTCGCCGAATACGACGTCCGCCCCGAGGCCACGGCCGACTTCGCCGCCTTCCTCGATTCGGATGCGCGCCTCGCGCTCGGCGTCGCCCCGCTCGCGCGCGGCTTCGTGCTGCCCATGGCAAAGCTCGCGGTGCTCACCGAGACCGAGCTCTACGCCGCCACCGGCCGCAGCCGCGTCCGCCGCGACAGCCGCAAGGCGGCGACGATGGAAGGCTGGCTGCGCGACCTGTCGGAGCTCAAGATCGGCGACCCGGTGGTGCATGTGTCGCACGGCATCGGCCGCTACCTCGGCCTGCTCCACATGAACCTCGGCGAGGGCGACACCGAGTTCCTGCACCTGGAATACAACGGCGGCGACAAGCTCTACGTGCCGGTGTCGCAACTGCATGTGATCACGCGCTACGCCGGCGCCGACCCGGACGCGATCGACCTGCACCGCCTCGGCTCCGGCCAGTGGGAGAAGGCCAAGAAGAAGGCCGCGATGCAGGTGCGCGACACCGCCGCCGAGCTGCTCGCGCTCTACGCCCAGCGCGCCGCGCGCCCCGGCCACCGCTTCGACTTCAAGCAGCACGACCTGGAGGCCTTTGCCGAGGCCTTCGGCTTCGAGACCACGCCCGACCAGCAGGCCGCGATCGACGCCGTGGTCGCCGACATGAAGTCCGGCCGCCCGATGGACCGCCTGGTGTGCGGCGACGTCGGCTTCGGCAAGACCGAGGTCGCGCTACGCGCCGCCTTCATCGCCGTGGCCGACGGCAAGCAGGTGGTGGTGCTGTGCCCGACCACCCTGCTCGCCG
>JAGOEI010000195.1 GCA_017997795.1 Thauera sp.
TCGAGCTGGCTCAGCAGCTTCTCCAGGCGCTCGGCGGTGTCGAACATCTCCAGCACTTCCTGCTTCTGCTCGAGCTTGAGCGGCAGGTGCGCGGCGATGGTGTCGGCGAGCCGGCCCGCCTCCTCGATGCCCGCGAGCGAGCTGAGGATCTCGGGCGGGATCTTCTTGTTCAGCTTAACGTACTGGTCGAACTGGGCGATGATCGCGCGCCGCATGCCTTCGAGCTCGTGGCTGCCGGTCTCGTTGACCGGCACCGGGCGAACGGTGGCGACGAAAAGGCTGCGCAGATCCTCGACGGTGTCGATGTGCGCGCGCTGCACGCCTTCGACCAGCACCTTGATGGTGCCGTCGGGCAGCTTGAGCATCTGCAGGATGTTGGCGATGCAGCCGATCGAGTACAGATCCTCGACCGAGGGCTCGTCCTTCGCGGCGGATTTCTGGGCGACGAGCAGGATGCTCTTGCCCGCCTCCATCGCATTCTCGAGCGCCTTGATGCTCTTCGGACGACCGACGAAGAGCGGGATGACCATGTGCGGGAACACCACCACGTCGCGCAGCGGCAACAGCGGCATTTCCATCGCTTCGTTGGGGAGGTCAGCAGGACCCGACATTTTTTCTTTCCTTAAGCAAAAGGTCACACCCATGTATGGGCGTGACCTGGAAATTCAAGCACCGGGCGCGAGCCCCTTGCCAGACGGGATTGCGTGCAGTCGGTCGCGGCTCAGTTGGCGCCCGAGACCTTTTGTTGTTCGGCGTAGATCAACAAGGGCTTGCCGCCCTCCTCGATCGTGGACTCGTCGACCACCACCTTTTCCACGCCCTCCAGCGTGGGCAGGTCGTACATGATGTCGAGCAGCGAGGCTTCGAGAATCGAACGCAGGCCACGTGCGCCGGTCTTGCGCTTGATGGCCTTGCGCGCCACCGCATGCAAGGCATTCGGACGAATCTCGAGTTCGACGCCTTCCATCGAGAACAGTTTCTGGTATTGCTTGACCAGCGCGTTCTTCGGTTCGATGAGGATCTGGATCAGCGCGGGCTCGTCGAGTTCCTGCAGCGTGGCGACCACCGGCAGGCGGCCGATGAGTTCGGGGATGAGGCCGAACTTGATCAGGTCTTCCGGTTCGACCTGACGGAAGGTGTCGGTCAGGTTCTTGCCGTCCTTGCTCTTGACCTCGGCGCCGAAGCCGATGCCTACCTTCTCGGTGCGGTTGCGGATGACCTTCTCCAGGCCATCGAACGCACCACCACAGATGAACAGCACATTGGTGGTGTCGATCTGGATGAAGTCCTGGTTCGGGTGCTTGCGCCCGCCCTGCGGCGGAATCGACGCCACCGTGCCCTCGACGAGCTTGAGCAGCGCCTGCTGCACGCCCTCGCCCGACACGTCGCGGGTGATCGAGGGGTTGTCGGCCTTGCGCGAGATCTTGTCGATCTCGTCGATGTAGATGATGCCCTGCTGGGCCTTGTCCACATCGTAGTCGCACTTCTGCAGCAGCTTCTGGATGATGTTCTCGACGTCCTCGCCGACGTAGCCGGCTTCGGTCAGCGTGGTGGCGTCGGCCATCACGAAGGGGACGTTGAGCAGGCGCGCGAGCGTCTGCGCGAGCAGGGTCTTGCCCGAGCCGGTGGGGCCGATGAGCAGGATGTTGCTCTTGGCGAGCTCGACGTCGTCCTGCTTGGCCTCGATGTGGCGCAGACGCTTGTAATGGTTGTACACCGCCACCGCCAGATTGCGCTTGGCCTGCGACTGGCCGATCACGTACTGGTCGAGGATGTCGCAGATCTCGCGCGGGGTGGGCAGGTTGCCCTTGATGCTCTCCGGATCTGCGGCGCCGACGATCTCGTCACGGATGATGTCGTTGCACAGCTCGATGCATTCGTCGCAGATGAAGACCGAAGGACCGGCGATCAGCTTGCGCACCTCGTGCTGGCTCTTGCCGCAGAAGGAGCAGTACAGCAGCTTCTCGCCGCCAGCCTTCTTGTCCGTCATGTGGGGGTTCTCCTGATTCAGGTGTCGTCGCGGTTGGTCAGCACCTTGTCGACCAGGCCGTACTCCACCGCGGCCGCGGCAGACATGAAGTTGTCGCGGTCGGTGTCCTTCTCGATGCGCTCGAGCGACTGGCCGGTGTGCTTGGCCAGCATGTCGTTGAGGCGCGAACGCAGGTAGAGGATCTCGCGGGCGTGGATCTCGATGTCCGAGGCCTGGCCCTGGAAGCCGCCGAGCGGCTGGTGGATCATGACGCGCGAGTTGGGCAGGATGAAGCGCTTGCCCTTCTCGCCCGCCGCCAGCAGGAAGGCGCCCATGCTCGCCGCCTGGCCGATGCACAGCGTGCTGACATTCGGCTTGATGAACTGCATGGTGTCGTAGATCGCCATGCCGGCGGTGACCGAACCACCTGGCGAGTTGATGTAGAAGTAGATGTCCTTGTCCGGATTCTCGGACTCGAGGAACAGCAACTGGGCGACGATCAGGTTGGCCGTCACGTCATTGACGGGGCCGACGAGGAACACCACCCGCTCCTTCAGAAGGCGCGAATAGATGTCGTAGGCGCGTTCGCCGCGACCGCTCTGTTCGACCACCATCGGAACCAGGCCGAGACCGACCGGGTTCCAGTCGCTGTTGTGCTGGGGTGTTCCTTGCATCATTCGTCAGACCCTTTGCGGCATCAGGCCGCGTTGTTGCCCATCAGTTCGTCGAAGGCCACCGGCTTGTCGGTGGTCTCGGCCTTTTCGCAGACCCAGGCGACGACGTTGTCTTCGATGACCACGGCTTCTGCCTGCGCCAGACGCTCCGGTTGAGCGTAATACCAGCGCACGAGTTCCGACGGATCTTCGTAGCTTTGCGCCATTTCCTCGACCAGCGCACGCACCTGCTCGGGCTTGGCGTGCAGCTCGTTGGCCTTGACCAGCTCGGCCATGATGAGGCCCAGCTTGACGCGGCGCTCGGCCTGCTCGGTGAACCACGACGGATCGACCGGGATGTCCTTGGTCTTGAGACCACGCATCTCGAGGTCGCGGCGGGCGTTGTCGGCCAGTTGCTGCGACTCGGCCTGCACCAGCGCCTTGGGCACTTCGATCGGGGTCACGGCGATCAGCGCGTCCATGACCTGTTCCTTGATCTTGGACTGGATGCGGCGCTTGACCTCGCGCTCGAGGTTGCCCTTGACCTCCTCGCGCAGCTTGGCGACGTCACCGTCGGCCACGCCGAGCGACTTGGCGAAATCGGCATTCACTTCGGGCAGCACGGCTTCCTCGACCGCCTTCACGGTGATCTCGAACTGCACGGTCTGGCCGGCCAGGTGCGGCGCGTGGTAGTCGGCCGGGAAGGTCATGTCGAAGGTCTTGCTGTCACCGGCCTTGAGCCCGAGAACGGCGGTCTCGAAGTCCTTGAGCATCGAGCCGGCACCGATCACGAACGGGAAATCCTGGGCCTGACCACCTTCGAAGATCTCGCCATCCTTGCGGCCGGTGAAGTCGATCTGCACGCGGTCGCCTTCGGCAGCGGCGCGATCGACCGGGCTGAAGGTGGTGCGCTGCTTGCGCAGCACTTCGATGGTCTTGTCGACCTCGGCGTCACCGACGTCCAACGCCGGGCGCTCAACCTTCTGGGTGCTGAACTCGCCCACGGCGACGTCGGGATAGACCTCGAAGACCGCGGTGAACTCGAGCGTGCCCTCTGCGGCCGCTTCCTTGGGCTGGATCTGCGGATAGCCGGCGACGCGCAGGTTGTCGGCGCGCACCTTCTCGCCGAAGGCCTTCTCGACCGCAGCACCGACGGCCTCGCCGCGGGCCTGGCCGCCGTGCGTCTGGGCGACGATCTTCATCGGCACCTTGCCCGGGCGGAACCCCGGCATCTTCACCGTCCGCGCCATGCGCTTGAGGCGAGCGTCCACCTCTTTCTCGATGTCCGCCAGCGAAACGGCGATGTCGATACGGCGCTCGAGCGCGCTCGGGGTTACCTGGTTCTGCTCCATTAAATCGATCCTGAGAAGTCTTGAAAAAAACCGCTCCCGCCTGCACCAATGCCGCTCCGGCACAATCCGGAGGCGCATTTCGCCAGCGTGAGCACGATGAACGAAGTCGATGATTCTAGCACAGCCCCTGCCGTGCGCCTGAAGCATGAAATCGGCCGTGAACAAAGACACGAACATTCACCAAAAACCGCGCCGGGCATGGAACTCGCGCCAGGGGTGCCGTTCTCAGCAACAGATCCGGCGCCCGCGCAATCACCCCGCACCAGGCGCAAACGGACCGCGCCGCCGGCATGACGAATGACGGCGCAATCAGGGTCGGTGACCGCTGGACGCGGCGCCGCGCATCGCTCGATCAGGAGACGTCCATGTCCATCTTCAATGCCTACCAGGCGCGCTTCGAGGCTGCCCGCGAAGAAGAAATGTCGCTGCAGGCCTACCTCGAACTGTGCCGCACCGACAGCATGGCCTACGCCACCGCGGCCGAACGCATGCTCTCCGCCATCGGCGAACCGGAGCTGGTCGACACCCGGCTCGACCC
>JAGOEI010000048.1:0-13086 GCA_017997795.1 Thauera sp.
AGTTGGGCGGCCCCTCGAGGTCGGCATAGACCGCCGCGCGGTTCCACTTGATGCGGGCTTCGGGGTGGTTGTGCTCGTGCAGCAGGCCGAGCGCATGGCCGAACTCGTGGATGACCACGCTGCAGAAGTCGTGCTCGGCGGTCTCGAGCGTGGCCCAGCCCAGGTTCATCGTCGGCTGCGAGGGGTGGATGCCGAGGCCGTCGGTGCCGATGTACGACCACGAGCCACCGTTGGCATTGAAGGCGATGCGGATCTGCGCCGGCTCGCCGGCCTGGGCGGGCGACAGCTTGAGGCGCACGCCATCGACCAGCCACGCTGCCGCCGTCTGCAGCACGCGCGCGTGAAGCGCCGGCGTGCCTTCGAGAAAACGCACCTTGAGTTCGGTGCCGGGCTTCCACAGCTTCTTCTTCGCCGCCACGCCCATGGACACGGGCATGGTCGGCGAGCCTGCCACGCGCTCGCCGCCCTCGACGTCGAGCGTGCTGCAGATCCATTGCTTGCGTTCTTCGCTCACGATGCGTTCCTCCTTCGACGACAGGACGGACAAGGGCAGAGGCTGCCGGCAGCCGACCCGGTCAACACACTGTGAGCATAGACGGCACGGGGGCGAAATCCAGAGCCCGCGCCGTCGCGGGCGTCGTCAAGCCGGCATGGGTGCGCCGGGCCCTCGGCGCATCCGCACACGGACGCCCGGTGCGCCTCAGCCGGCCAGGCGGGCGAAGGCCTCGACCACCTCGGGCGGTGCCTGCACCAGCTCGACCAGGACGCCTTCGCCGCCAATCGGGAATTCCTCGTTGCCCTTGGGGTGCAGGAAGGTGATGTCGTAGCCGGCCGCGCCGCGGCGGATGCCACCGGGGGCGAAGCGCACGCCGTTGGCGCTCAGCCATTCCACCGCGCGCGGCAGGTCGTCCACCCACAGGCCGACGTGGTTGAGCGGGGTGGTGTGAACCGCGGGCTTCTTCTCCGGGTCGAGCGGCTGCATGAGGTCGACTTCGACCTTGAACGGGCCGCTGCCCATGGCGCAGATGTCCTCGTCGACGTTCTCGCGTTCGGACACGAAGTTGCCGGTGACCTCGAGGCCGAGCATGTCGACCCACAGGGTCTTGAGTTTTTCCTTGCTCGGGCCGCCGATGGCGATCTGCTGGATGCCGAGGATCTTGAAGGGACGTTGGGACATGGCTGCTTCCTGGTTGGCTGAAGTCAAGAATGCATAATTATAGCGAACGAAACCGCCGCAGCGAGCCGCGCTTCGGGGGCCGGGCTCGCCCGCAGCGAACGGGCGAGGGCATCGGGGCTCACTGCCATTCGACCTGCGCCGAGAACAGATACCCGGCGCCATACACCGTCTTGATCAGCTTCGGGTTCTGCGGGTCGTCGTCGAGCTTGCGGCGCAGGCGCGAGATGCGCACGTCGATGCTGCGATCGAACGGATCGACGTCGCGTTCGCCGAGCAGTTGTTCGCGCGACAGGATCTTGTTCGGCCGTCGCAGCAGGGTGGCGAGCAGGCCGGCCTCGGCCGCCGACAGCGACATCTCGCGTCCGTCGGGGGCGGTGAGGGCGTGGCGGTTGGCGTCGAAGCTCCAGCCGGCAAAGCGCGCGAGCTTGCGCTCGCTGGGTGCCTCGGCGGCGGGCGCGCGCTGGTAGCGGCGCAGGATCGAGCGCACGCGGGCGACCAGTTCGCGCGGCTCGAAAGGCTTCACGATGTAGTCATCCGCGCCGAGCTCGAGGCCGAGCACGCGGTCGGTGACGTCGTTGCGCCCGGTCAGGATCAGCACCGCGCACGGGCTGCCATCCTGCAGTTCGCGCACCACCTGCATGCCGTCCATGTCGGGCAGGCCGAGGTCGACGATGCACAGGTCGGGGGCGGACTGGCGCGCGCGGGCGAGCAACTGGCGGCCGGTGCTCAGGTGCTCGCAGCGGAAGCCGTAGTCGGAGAGGCTCATGCAGATCAGGCGCGCGACGTCCGCGTCGTCCTCGAGGACGAAGATGGCGGGCTGGGACGAGGGCGGCTGGACGTTGTCGGTCGGGCTCAGGGGCATTGCGACTCGGCCTCCGTGGCGGGTTTGGGACTCAGCAGCGCGGACAGTACGGCGGCGAGCGCCTGCTGGTCGAAGGGCTTGCGCAGCGTGGGAATGTCGCCGGGCATGTCGTCGAGCGGGGTGGTGTCGCTGGCATAGCCGGTGACGAGCAGGATCGGCAGCTCGGGGCGGAGCGCGCGGGCGTGACGGGCGAGGTCGCGCCCGCCGATGCCGCCCGGCATCACGGTGTCGCTCACCAGCAGGGCGATGTCGCTGACGTTCTGCAGCAGGCCGAGGGCTTCGACGCCGTCGGCCGCTTCGATGACGGCGTAGCCCAGTCCGGTCAGTTGCATGCGCAGGACCTTGCGCACCTCCGGCTCGTCCTCGACCAGCAGCACGGGGCCGTCGAGCGCCGGATGCGGCCCCGGCGCCGCGGCGGCGCTACGCTCGGCGCTCGCGTGCGCGCTGGTGGTCGGCAGCACGAAGCGCACATGCGTGCCCTGGCCGGGGGTGCTGCGGATGCGGATGTTGCCGCCGGACTGGCGCACGAAGCCGTACACCATCGACAGGCCGAGGCCGCTGCCGCTGCCGAAGGCCTTGGTGGTGAAGAAGGGCTCGAACACGCGCTGCAGCACCGCCGGCTCGATGCCCTTGCCGGTGTCGCTGATGTCGATCTGCACGTAGTCGCCCGGCGGCACCTCGACCACGCCGGCGAGTGCGGTGTCGAGCTGGCGCAGGGCGACCGCGATCGTCAGCTCGCCACCCTCGGGCATTGCGTCGCGGGCGTTGATCGCGAGGTTGAGGATGGCGTTCTCGAGCTGATGCGGGTCGACCAGGGCGTGCAGCGGCGCACCGGGCAGGCGCAGGTGGATGCGGATGGTCTCGCCCAGCGTGCGTGCGAGCAGGTGGGTCATGTTGTGGACCAGCGCGCCGACTTCGACTGCCGTCGGCGCGAGCGTCTGCCGGCGCGAGAAGGTGAGGAGCCGCCGGATCAGCTCGGCGCCGCGCCGCGCCGCCTGCAGCGACGGATCGACGAACTCCGCGCCCGCACCGCTGCCCACGCGCTGCTGCAGCGCGGACAGGTTGCCGATGATGATGGTGAGCAGGTTGTTGAAGTCATGCGCGAGCCCGCCGGTGAGCTGGCCCACGGCCTCCATCTTCTGCGCCTGGACGAGGGCGGCCTGGCTCGCCTTTTGTTCGGTGATGTCGATCGACATCACGAAGAAGCCGACCGTCGAGCCTTCGCCATCGAGTTCGGGGACGACCACGCTGCGCGCATGGACGACGCGGCCGTCGGCGCGCTGGCGTGCGTATTCGTAGCTGACCTGCTCGCCCGCGCGGGCGCGGTCGAGATGCGGGCGGATCTGTTCGAATGTCTCGAGACCGAACACATCAACGAGGTTGCGCCCGGTGATCGCGTCCTTGGTGAGCCCGAACCACTCCGCGTAGCCCTTGTTGGCGAAGCGGTAGATGTTGTCGCGGTCGACATAGGCGATCAGCGCCGGGATCGAGTCGATGATCAACTGCAGGCGGTTCTCGCTGCGCCGCAAGGCGTCGGCGATGTCGTCGATCTCGATGTTGGCCTGGGCGAGGCGGGTGTTCGCGGCCTCGAGCTCGGACGTGCGCTCGCGCACCCGCGCCTCGAGCTGGGCGTTCTGCTCTTCGATGACCTCGGCGTAGCGGCGCTGTTCGGTGATGTCGGTCCACAGCGAGACGAAGCCGAGGTTGGGGATCGGCACGCCGCGCACCGCCAGGATGCGGCCGTTGGGGCGGGCGCGCTCGACGTAGTGCGGCTGGAAGCTGCGCGCGGCGGCGACGCGCTGGCGCACCAGGGTCTCGACATCGCCCGGGCCGTATTCGCCGCGTTCGGCGTTGAAGCGCGCGAAGTCCTCGAAGGGGGTGCCGACGCGCACCATGGACTCGGGGAAATCGAGCAGGCGCAGCATCGCCTTGTTCCAGGTCACCAGCTTGGGCGTGGCGTCGAACACCGCGATCGCCTGGTCGAGCAGATCCAGCCCGGCGAGCAGCAGGTCGTAGCGCCGGCGCTGCTCCGGCGACAGGGCGGAATAGGGGAAGCCTTCCTGTTCGGCTTTCGCCATGGCCGACCGTCTCCGTCGTGATTGTTGTCCGTGCGATCTTTGCACAAAGCCGGGTTTGCCGGCTGCGCCGTAGTTCTCGCGCCGCCTTCGCGGCAAGCGGCGCATGGTGGGCAAAACATAACGTTGACGTCAACGGTAGAAATTGCGTTTCGGTCGCTCATCAGCCCCGCCCGATGATCAGCCGGGTGCCGCGTCCTTGTCGTCGCCCATGCGCGCAGGCTTTGGTTCGCGTTGGGCCAGTTGGGCGCGGAATCGTTCGGGCGACACGCCGGACCACGACACGAACGCACGATAGAAGGTCGAGGTGTCGGCATAACCCAGGTCGGCGGCGATGCGTGCGATCGGCTGCGTGGTCTTGGTCAGGCGGGCGTAGGCGATGTCGCGCCGGGTGGCCTCCTTGATGGTGCGAAAGCTCGCGCCTTCTTCCTCCAGGCGGCGGTGCAGGGTGCGCGGCGAAAGGTGCAGGCGGTTCGCCACTTCCTCGAGCGCGAGGTTCGCAGGCAGGGCGGCGCGCAGCAGGTCGCGCACGCGGAACACCATCTCGCGGTCGCGCCGGTACAGCATCGAGATCTTGCCCGGCGCGCCGTCGAGGAAGCCGGCGAGCGCGGCCTCATCGCGACGCAGGGGCAGCTCGAGCAGGTTGGCCTGCAGGCGGGCCACCAGCCGCGGCGCGTCGAAACTCGAGTGCTCGGTATAGACCAGGGCGTAGTCCGCCGCATGCGCCGGCTGGGCGTAGGGGAAGCTCACCGCGTCGAGCGCCAGGCCGCGGCCGACGAACCAGCTCGCGACCCCGTGCAGCAGGCGCAGCAACCATTCGTAGGCAAACACGCGCGCCGCGGCGTCGCGCTCGGCGCCGAGGCTGCCGGCATCGTCGAGGATGAGTTCGGCGCGCGCGCCGTCGCGCCGCAATTCGACGCGGAACGCCGGCAGCACGATGCGCAGGAAGCGGATGCCGCGTTGCAGGGCCTCTTCGAGCGTGGGCGCGCCGAGCATGCCGCGGCACAGGAACTCGAAGCTGCCGCGCGGCATCGGCTCGGGCAGCAGCCCGAAGGCCTCGTCGGCGAGCGCGTCGATGCACAGGTTGTAGAGCACGGCATAGCGCTCGACCGGGATCCGACTGGCAGTATCTGCAAGGTCGATGCCGGCCCGGGCGAGCAGGGGCGCCGCGTCCTTGCCGTGCCGCGGCATGCCGGCGAGCATGCCGGTGACGAAGCCCATCGCCACCGTGGCGCTTCTGCGGCGGGTGCGCGAAGACTGGAAGGTGGCTGGCGGAAGGCGCGCGCCCGACGGTGGAGCGGGCGCGGATGCTGGGGGCTGATTCGGCACGAGCACCCTGGATTCGTTACAGATTGGCGGATTTTGCACGATTGGAGTCGGCAAGCGCAATGGCAATCGGGTTCGCAGGCTTCTAAGATTGCAGGGCTAACCTTTTCGCCTCACCTTCTTCAACCGGAGACGACCGACATGACCGATCTGAGCGTTGCGCACAAGCTGTCGCCCTACAAGCCCAAGAACAAGGTGCGTTTCGTCACCGCCGCCGCGCTCTTCGACGGCCATGACGCCTCCATCAACATCATGCGCCGCATCCTCCAGTCGACCGGCTCCGAGGTCATCCACCTCGGCCACAACCGCTCGGTCGGCGAGATCGTCAACGCGGCGCTGCAGGAAGACGTGCAGGGCATCGCGATCACCTCCTACCAGGGCGGCCACGTCGAGTTCTTCAAGTACATGATCGACCTGCTCAAGGCCAACGGCGGCGAGAACATCAAGGTCTTCGGCGGCGGCGGCGGCGTGATCGTGCCGGCCGAGATCAAGGAACTCCACGAGTACGGCGTCACCCACATCTTCTCGCCCGAAGACGGCGCCAAGATGGGCCTGCAGGGCATGATCAACAGCGTCGTCGAGCGCTGCGACGTCGACGTCACCAAGGCCGCGCCGCAGAAGGCCGACGCGGTGCTCAAGGCGCTCGCCGCCGGCGATCGCCGTGCGCTGGCGCAGATCATCACCGCACTCGAGAACGGCGGCTACGGCGACGAGGTCAAGAAGGCCCTCATCGACGCCGCGGCCAAGACCAAGGTGCCGACGCTCGGCATCACCGGCACCGGCGGCGCGGGCAAGTCCTCGCTGACCGACGAGCTGGTGCGCCGCTTCCGCCTCGACCAGGACGACAAGCTCAAGCTCGCCATCGTCTCCATCGACCCCTCGCGCAAGCGCACCGGCGGCGCGCTGCTCGGTGACCGCATCCGCATGAACGCGATCGAGCACGACAACATCTACATGCGCTCGCTCGCCACCCGCGACACCGGCTCCGAAGTCTCCGCGGCGCTGCCCGAGGTCATCGCCGCGTGCAAGCTCGCGGGCTTCGACCTCGTCATCGTCGAGACCTCCGGCATCGGCCAGGGCAACGCCGCGATCGTGCCCTTCGTCGATCTGTCGCTGTACGTGATGACCCCCGAGTTCGGCGCCGCCAGCCAGCTCGAGAAGATCGACATGCTCGACTTCGCCGACTTCGTCGCCATCAACAAGTTCGACCGCAAGGGCGCGCTCGACGCGCTGCGCGACGTCGCCAAGCAGTACCAGCGCAACCGCGAGCTGTTCGGCCAGCGCCCCGAAGAGATGCCGGTGTTCGGCACCATGGCCGCGCGCTTCAACGACGACGGCGTCACCGCGCTCTACCAGGCCGTGCTGCCCGCGCTCGTGGGCAAGGGCCTCAAGGTCGCCAAGAGCAAGCTGCCGGTGGTCAAGGTGCGCTCCTCGTCCGAAGGCCGCGCCATCGTCCCCGCCGACCGCACGCGCTACCTCGCCGAGATCGCCGACAGCGTCCGCGGCTACCACAAGCACATCGAGCAGCAGGCCCGCGTCGCGCGCGAGCGCCAGTCGCTGAAGATCGCCAAGGGCCTGTTCGAGCAGTGCGGCAAGGATGCCGGCTCGTTCGCCGAGATGATCGACTGGAAGGACGGCGAGCTCACCCCGGCCGCCAGGAAGCTGCTCGACATGTGGCCGAAGACCCGCGAGCTCTACGCCGCCGACGAGTACGTGGTGAAGATCCGCGACAAGGAGATCCGCACCCAGCTCACCAGCACCTCGCTGTCGGGCAGCAAGATCCGCAAGGTGGCGCTGCCCAGCTTCGAGGACGCGGGCGAGACGCTCAAGTTCCTGATGAAGGAGAACGTCCCCGGCTCCTTCCCCTACACCGCCGGCGTGTTCGCGTTCAAGCGCGAGGGCGAGGACCCCACCCGCATGTTCGCGGGCGAGGGCGACGCCTTCCGCACCAACCGCCGCTTCAAGAAGGTGTCCGAGGGCATGCCGGCGCACCGCCTGTCCACCGCCTTCGACTCGGTCACCCTGTACGGCTGCGACCCCGACCTGCGTCCGGACATCTACGGCAAGATCGGCAACTCCGGCGTGTCGATCGCCACGCTCGACGACATGAAGGTGCTGTACGACGGCTTCGACCTGTGCTGCCCGACCACCTCGGTGTCGATGACCATCAACGGCCCGGCGCCGATCATCCTCGCCTTCTTCTTCAACACCGCGCTCGACCAGCAGGTCGTCAAGTTCAAGGCCGACAACGGCCGCGACCCGACCGAGGACGAGCTGCAGAAGATCAAGGAATGGACGCTGTCGACCGTGCGCGGCACCGTGCAGGCCGACATCCTCAAGGAAGACCAGGGCCAGAACACCTGCATCTTCAGCACCGAATTCGCGCTGAAGATGATGGGCGACATCCAGGAGTACTTCGTCCATCACGACGTCAAGAACTTCTATTCGGTGTCGATCTCCGGCTATCACATCGCCGAAGCCGGCGCCAACCCGATCAGCCAGCTCGCCTTCACGCTGTCGAACGGCTTCACCTACGTGGAGTCGTACCTCGCGCGCGGCATGCACATCGACGACTTCGCGCCCAACCTGAGCTTCTTCTTCAGCAACGGCATGGACCCGGAATACTCGGTGATCGGCCGCGTCGCCCGCCGCATCTGGGCGGTGGCGATGAAGAACAAGTACGGCGCCAACGAGCGCAGCCAGAAGCTGAAGTACCACGTGCAGACCTCGGGACGCTCGCTGCACGCGCAGGAGATGGACTTCAACGACATCCGCACCACGCTGCAGGCGCTGATCGCGATCTACGACAACTGCAACAGCCTGCACACCAACGCCTACGACGAGGCGATCACCACGCCGACCGAGGAGTCCGTGCGGCGCGCGATGGCGATCCAGCTCATCATCAACCGCGAGTGGGGCCTGGCCAAGAACGAGAACCCCAACCAGGGCGCCTTCATCATCGAGGAGCTCACCGACCTCGTCGAAGAGGCCGTGCTCAAGGAGTTCGAGGCCATCGCGTCGCGCGGCGGCGTGCTCGGCGCCATGGAAACCGGCTACCAGCGCGGCAAGATCCAGGAGGAGTCGCTCTACTACGAGCACAAGAAGCACGACGGCTCCTACCCGATCATCGGCGTGAACACCTTCCTCAACCCGAAGGGCCAGGCGCAGCAGGAGATCGAGCTCGCGCGTTCGACCGAGGAAGAGAAGCAGGGCCAGTTGAAGCGCCTCGCCGACTTCCACGCCCGCAACAAGGCCGAGGCGCCGAAGTGGCAGGCCAAGCTGCAGCAGGCCGTGATCGACAACACCAACGTCTTCGAGGTGCTGGTCGACGCGGTGCGCTACTGCTCGCTGGGGCAGATCACCGAGGCGCTGTACAAGGTGGGTGGGCAGTACCGCCGCAGCATGTAATCACGATCAGGATCCTCCCCCTCTCCCAACCTGGGATACGGCGCTTCGGCGCCGTTTTTTTGGGATCGTGTGAGAGTGAAATGCCGCTCATGGCTCTCGCCGCCAACCGCCGGGGAACGAGCGACGCTCCGGCTGGCGCTAGAATGCGCTCTCCCTCGCTCAGCCTCTTGCGCCGACCCGCCATGCACCTCACCACCCCGGCGCTGCTGTTTCCGGCGATCTCGCTGCTGCTGCTCGCCCACCCCAACCGTTTCCGACTGCCGTCGACGCCATGAACCTCACCACGCCCGCCTTGCTTTTTCCGGCGATCTCGCTGCTCCTGCTCGCCTACACCAATCGCTTCCTGACGCTGGCGCAGGTCATCCGCCAGCTCAGCGCCTCGCCCGATCGCGGCGCTGCGCTGGTGCAATGCCAGGTGCCCGGGCTCAAGCGCAGGATCGCGCTCACGCAGTACATGCAGGGTTTCGGCGTGCTGAGCTTCCTGCTCTGCGCGCTGTCGATGCTGGCGCTGTTTCTCGACGCCGAGATCGCGGGCAAATGGATGTTCGGCGTCAGCATCGTGACGCTTGCGGTGTCGCTGGTGCTGTCGCTGATCGAGGTGCTGGTCTCTACCGAGGCGCTGTCGGTGGTGGTGCAGGATCTGGAGAAGGCGGGGCGCGAGGGCGGCGGGGGCGCTTGAAGCCCGCTCGGCGGGTGTCTGCCCGAGGGGACGTGCTCCGAGGGAGCGGGCTTGCCCGCGAATGCGGCGGTCCAGCTGCGACATTCGCGGGCAAGCCCGCGCCCACGACGAACCGCCCTGCAGTGGCGGGAGTTCAGCGACTGGTCAGCTTGAGCTCGATGCGGCGGTTGCGCGCATAGGCCTCTTCGGTGCTGCGTGCATCGAGCGGGTGGAACTCGCCATAGCCGGTGGCGGCCAGGCGCTGGGGCGGGATGCCCTGGCCGCGCAGGAACTTGACGATGGCGAGCGCGCGCGCGGTCGATAGCTCCCAGTTCGACGGGAAGCGCGCGTTGGAGATCGGCCGGCGATCGGTGTGGCCGTCCACCTGCAGCACCCAGGGCAGATCGCCGGGCATTTCGGCGGCGAGCGTCTTCAGCGTCTCTGCGAGGCGGGTGAGCTGGATCATGCCGTCGGCGCTGACTTCGTCGGATGCGGTGGGAAACAGCACCTCGCTCGAGAACACGAAGCGGTCGCCCACGATCTGCACGTCCTTGCGCTCGCCGAGCACGGCCTGCAGGCGGCCGAAGAATTCGGAGCGGTAGCGCGCAAGCTCCTTCACCCGCGCAGCCAGCGCGAGGTTGAGCTCGCGGCCGAGCTCCTCGATCTTCAGGTCCTTGTCCTTGGCGGCGAGTTTGGCGGCGTCGAGCGCGGCGTTGAGCTGCTCGAGCTGCTCGCGTACGGCAGCGAGCTGGCGGTTGAGCAGTTCCACCTGCGCAATCGCAGCGGCGGACATCTCCTGCTGTTCCTTGAGCCCGCGCTCCGAGGTGTCGAGCGCGCTGGCCAGGCGTGCGGCCTCGGCCTCGAGCTCGGCCTTGAGGCGTTGCAGCGCGGCGATGTCGGCGCCGAGGCGGGCGGCTTCTTCGCGCTGGGTCTTGGCTTCGTCCTGCGCGGCGTGGAGTTCGTCGCGTGCGGCGAGGATCTCGTTGCCGAGCGCTTCGCGCTCGCGCTCGGAGGTGGCGAGCGAGGCCGAGAGCTCACCGACCTTGATGTCGGCGCGTTCGCGCGCGTCTTGCGTCAGGCTCAGGGTCTGGGCGAGCGCGGCGAGTTCGGCGTTGAGCTGGCTGATCGCACGGTCGCGGCCGCTGACCGCGTCGGCGAGCACGAACTGCCCGATCACGAAGATCAGGATCACGAACACCATCACCATCAGCAGCGAGGCGAGGGCGTCGACGAAGCCGGGCCAGAAGTCCAGCGGCCGGCGGCGGGCGAGGCGGGCCATGGCTCAGTCCGCCTTGCCGCCGCCCGCACCACCGAGCGCGGCGCCGATGGTGCGCGACAGCAGGCGCAGTTCGGCGCGCAGGTCTTCGGAGAATTGCGCGCCCTGGGCAGGCTGCTGCGCGAGCTGGCGGATGAGTCCGCGCAGATCGTCCTGGGAGGCCGACAAGGTCGACAGGTCGCGCGATTCGCGGGTGATGAGGTCGGCCAGGCGGGTGAGCTGGTTGTTGAGCTCGCCCAGGTGCTCGGCGGTGGCGCGGCGTTCGCGCTCGGATTCGACCGCGGAGCGCTGCATGCGCTCGATGCTCTCGGCGGTCTGCTCGAGCAGGGCCTGCACGTAGGCGGGAACGTTGCCTTCGCCTTCCATGCCCACGCCCGAGGGCAGCTTGGTCATGTGCGACAGCCATTCCTCGAGCTCGTTATAGAAGCGGTTCTGCGCGTGGCCGGACTGCAGGTCGAGGAAGCCGACGATCAGCGAGCCGGCGAGGCCGAACAGCGAGGTCGAGAAGCTGGTCGCCATGCCGCCCAGCGGCGCGTCGAGCTTGGTCTTGAGGGCCTCGAACATCGCCACCGGGTCGGAACCCACGCTCATGCCGCCGATGATCTCGCCGATCGAGCGGATGGTGGTGAGCAGGCCCCAGAAGGTGCCGAGCAGGCCGAGGAAGATGAGCAGGCCGATCAGGTAGCGCGACAGGTCGCGCTGTTCCTCGAGACGGATCTGCACGCTGTCGAGGATGGAGCGGGTGGAGGCGGGCGAGAGATGGAACTGGCCGCGCTTGCGGCTCGACAGCAGGCGTGCCATCGGCGCCAGCAGCACCGGACGCAGGCTGCCCTGCAGGGCCTCGGGGTCGGCCTTGTGGAAATCCTCGATCCACAGCACTTCGCGCTGCAGGCGCCACACCTGGCGCAGGTTGACCACGATGCCGACTGCCAGCACGAACAGGATGACCCCGTTGAAGGCGGCGTTCGCGATGAAGGCGTGCTTGAGCTGTGGCACGAGCGCGGCGGCGAGGACCGCCACCAGCGCGAGAAAGACGGCCATCCAGGTGGTGACGTGGACGGGTTTGGTGAATTCCTTGCGTTCCATCGACGAGTCTTCCCGAGTGCGTGACATCGTGCAGCCACCCATTCCGGGTGGTCGCATCGCCGGAAGTCTAGCGCGAATCCGGCAGAATCCTGAAGAAATCGCGCGACTCGTGATCTGCATCATGGCCGCGGGGCGTGAATGGGAAATAATTGCCGAATGTAGTGTTTGTGATATCTGGACGTCCAATGGTATGCCTGCGGACGAATTTAGTGATTGCGATCGAAATGACCAAAAATTCTGCGGCGCTGGCCGCGTTGTTATGCGCGGCAGGCCTGTTCGGCTCCATGGCTCACGCGGCCGAGGCGGACGAAGCGTCGGTCTCGCGCTGGGCGGTGAACGGGTTCGGGACGCTCGGTGCCGCGCACCACGACGAAGACGACACGCGTTTTCGGCGCAGTGTCGATCAGCGTGGCGGTGTCCGCGAGGGGCAGGTCGAGGTCCGCAACGACAGCGTGCTCGGCGTGCAGCTCAATGGCGTGCTCGATTCGCGCTGGTCGGTCATGGCGCAAGCGGTGACGAGGCAGGACGTCGATCGCAAATGGACGCCGCAGCTCACCTGGGCATTCGTCAAGTACATCCCCAATGACTGGTCCGAGTTCCGTTTCGGGCGCATGGCGGTGGACATCTACCTTGATGGTGACTCGCGGCATGTCGGCTATGTGTATACGACGGTGCGCCCGTATGCGGACGTCTACGGCCGGCTGACCTTCGACACCTTCGACGGCGTCGATGGCACTTTCCAGCGCACGCTGGGGCCCGGGCTGGTGCGGCTGAAGCTTTTCGGGGGGCGTACGCGCGGCGATATCTATCTGAACGACGCCGTCTATGCGCTCGACAAGGGGCGCACCTTCGGAGCGACGCTGGACTGGGTCGGCGAGGAGCTGAGCTTCAAACTGTCCTGGGGCAGCATGGTTACGACACGCGACGCCCTCAATGACCCGCTGCGGCTCGGTTTGATCGGCGCTGCGTCGCTATTGCCACAGCCCGTTGCGGGGCAGGCTTTGGCACGGGCGGGAGAGATTACCCAGTCGAACCGCATTTCCTACCTCGGTCTGGGTGTCGGCTGGGAGCGTGGCCCGTTCTCGCTCCGAGTGGTCGGCACCGACATGTCGATGACCGTGTATCCCGGCTTCGAGGGCTGGGGCATGGGTGCGACCGCAGCCTATCGCATCGGGTCCTGGAAGCCGTTCGTGACCTATTCACGCAGCATCATCGATC
>JAGOEI010000048.1:13186-15479 GCA_017997795.1 Thauera sp.
TGTTGTCGGCGACACTGGACTTCGTGTTCTGAGGAGTCAGGTCGATGTTCATGACTCCAAGGTTCATCGCATTTTTCGTGGTCCTCGTCACCGTCCTTGGTGCGAGCGCGGCCCGCGCCGGTCACCTCGTCGTCATCACCCACAGCGACAGCGCCATCCAGACGCTCAGTCGCGAGCAGGTCAGCCGGATCTTCCTTGGCCGCCTGAAGCTGCTGCCCACCGGGGAGCGGGTGACGGTTGTGGAGGTCGAGTCGCTGCGCGAACGCTTCTATCAGAAGCTGCTCAGCCGCAATCTTGCCGAGGTCAATGCCTACTGGGCGCGCCTGCAGTTCTCCGGGCGGACGCAGCCGCCGCTGCGGCTGGCGTCGGACGAGGAAGCGCTCGCCGCGGTGCTCGCCGGACGCAACGTCGTTGGCTATGTCGACGCCGATGTGCTCGATCCGCGCGCAAAGGTCCTGTTCCGTCTTGAGCCCTGAGCCGGATCCCGTTCCCGTGCTTGCCGTCCGCGCGCCGCAATCCGTGGCGCGCGGGCGCGGGCTCGCGTTCCGCGCCACGGTGCTGATCCTGCTCTTCGGCGGGCTGATCGGCAGCCTGGTGGCGTGGAGCAGTGCGCTGCTGATCGAGCGCGTCGAACGCGACCGCCTGACCGGCGTGCTGCGCGAGATCATGTCGACCGTCGATCGCACGGCGAGCGTCGCTGCGTTCGCGGCTGACGAGCAACTCGCCCACGAGGTCGTCGTGGGCTTGCTGAGCAATCGCAGCATCGCCCATGCGGCGATCGAGGGCGACGGCGCGGTGCTGGCCGAAGCCGGGAGTCCCGCCGGGAGCCTTGCCGGCGCGGACGCAGGGCAGCTCGTCCGGGCGCTGCATTCGCCGTTCAATGATGCCGAGGTCGTCGGCAGCCTCAAGGTGCTGCCCGCCAGCGCCACCATTGCGCGCGAAGCGGCGAACTACTCGCGCCTGATCGCGCTGATCCTCGCCTTCGAGGTGGTGGCGATCACCCTGGGGGTGGCGTGGGTCGTCACCCGCGGCGTCACCCGCCCGATCCGCACCCTGTCCGACGACCTGCACCGGCTCGATGCCGTCAGCGGGCAGCACGTCGAGCCCCCGCCGGGCCACCGCCAGGACGAGATTGGTCGCCTCGCCGGCGACGTCAATGAACTCATCGACCACATGAGCGTGGCGCTCGCCGAGGAGCGCCGTACCCGCAGCCTGCACGCCGCCGCCGAGCGCAAGTGGCGGCTGATCTTCGAGAATGCCGAGACCGGCCTGTTCACCATTGACCGCGACGGCGGGCTGCTGGACTGGAATCCATGGCTTGCACGCACGCTCGAGCTGCCCCGGCGCGATGAGGCGGGGGCCGGATTGCTGCTCGCGACACGCTTCGAAGACCCCGACGGCCGTTTCGGCCACATGTTGCGCGAGGCGGTGGGCGGACGGCCGCTGCAGGGCGCGGACTTCGAGTGCTGCGATGCCGGCGGACGCCGGCGCTGGCTGCATGTGGTGCTCAATCCGCTGGAGGGCAGCGCCGGCATGCTGCAGGGCATCGTCAACGATGTGACCGAGCGCAAGCGTGCCGAAGCGCAGGCGCATGCCCAGGCTGCGCGCGATCCGCTGACCGGCTTGCTCAATCGCCGCGGCCTCGAAGAGGCTTACGCCCGCCTCGTCGGCGACGAGCGCGAGTGTGCCGGGCTCGGCCTGCTGCTGATCGACCTCGATGGCTTCAAGGCGGTCAATGACAGCCACGGTCACGAAGCGGGCGACGAACTGCTGATGGTGGTCGCGCACCGAATCGAGAGCATCGTCCGCCGCAGCGACAAGGTGGCGCGCATCGGTGGCGACGAGTTCGTGGTGCTGCTCGATACGCTCAACTCGATCGCGGTGGCGCGCAATATTGCCGGCAAGCTGGTCGACTCCCTCGGCCTGCCGTTCTCGGTGCTCGGCGGCGTGCGTGTGTCCATCGGCGCCAGCCTGGGCGTGGTCTATACGCACTATCCGCCCGAGCAGATCGGCGAGCTGCTGCGGCGCGCGGATGCCGCGATGTACGAGGCCAAGAAGGGCGGCAAGTCGCAGTACCGGGTCGCCTTCCCCGCCTGATCCGGCGCGGCGGCGCGGGGGTCTGCCCGGGCTGCAACAATTCAGTACATTCCACAAACAGTTGCGCAAAGGTGGCTTGCCACACTCCAGCCTGAACTGGATCGGACGCGCTCTCGCGTCCCGCCCGGGCCTTCAACAAATACACCCATGGCCCGGGTGCGGAGACAGACAGGACAAGACCAAAGGAGGAGTGTGG
>JAGOEI010000196.1 GCA_017997795.1 Thauera sp.
CGATGAAGATCGATCCACGAGCCGCAGCCTCCCCGGCTTGGGCGATCTCCCCGTTGTGGGGCGGCTTTTCACCCGTAGCGAGGACAGCGCGAACAGCACCGAGATCGTGCTGCTGATCACGCCGCGAGTCGTGCGCAACATCGTCGCCCCCGCCTTCACTCGCGACGACCTCGCCGCCGGCACCGAGGCGCTGGTGGGCGCGGCGCCGCTGCGCATCGGGCCGATGGCGCCGCAGAGCCTGCTGGTGAGCGGCACCGGCCAGCCCGGCGTCGCGGCGGCGGCGGCCACCGTGGCGGCCCGGCCGCTGCTGCCCTCCGGCGAGGCCGAGATCGATCCCGGCAGCGTGGTCGTCGACCTGGCCGCGCCCGACAGCGCGGTGGCCGGCGGCACGCTGACCTTGTCGCTGAAGCTCGACGGCACGGGCGGCCACAACGGCGTGCTGGTCGAGTTCGACTACGACGCCGAGCGCCTCGAGCCGGTCGGCTTTGCGCCGTCCGAGAGCGGCCAGGCCAGCACCGCACTACCCGCGGGCAACCTGCCGACGGTGGTTCCGATCGGGTTCAAGGTCAAGGAAGGCGCTACCGGCACCGCCAACGTGCGTCTCAACGGCCTGATCTTCGACCTCGGCGGGCGCCAGGTGCCGATTCCCGCCTCGGGCGCGGCCGCGGTGCAGTTGCAGGCGCAGTGACGCGCGCGCGGTGAAGCCGTCCCCGATGGCCCGGCCAATGACTCGCCGATTGCGCGGCTTCACGCTGATCGAGCTGGTGGTCACGCTCGCCATCATCGGCGTGCTGGCCGCCGGCGTGATGCCGCTGGCCGAACTCGCCGCGCAGCGCAGCAAGGAGTCCGAGCTGCGCACCACGCTGCGCCAGATCCGCAACGCGCTCGACGCCTACAAGGCGGCCTACGACGAAGGCCGCATCGAGCAGAAGGCCGACGCCTCGGGCTACCCGCCCAACCTGCGCGTGCTGGTCGAAGGTGTGCCGGACGTGAAGGACGAGGAGGGGCGCCGCATGTATTTCCTGCGCCGCCTGCCGCGCGACCCGCTGCACACCGACCCCAGCGTCGATGCCGAGCGCACCTGGGGGCGACGCAGCTACGCCAGCCCGCCCGATGCGCCGCGCGAGGGCGCGGACGTGTATGACGTGTATTCGCTGTCCGAGCGCACCGGCCTCAACGGCGTGCCCTACAAGGAATGGTGAGCGCATGACCCGTCTCGTTTTGCCGCTGCTGCGCCGCGGCTTCACGCTGATCGAGCTGCTGGTGGTGATGGCGATCATCGCCACCCTGCTCAGCATCGCCGCGCCGCGCTACTTCGACCAGGTCGATACCGCGCGCGAAAAGGCGCTGCTGCAGTCGCTGGAGGTGATGCGCGACTCGATCGACAAATTCCGCGCCGACACCGGCAAGTACCCCGCCACGCTCACCGAGCTGGTCGAGAAGCGCTACCTGCGCAAGCTCCCGGTGGACCCGATCACCGAATCGGCCGAGACTTGGGAGGTCGTGCCACCGCCCGACCCCGCCGAGAGCGGGGTGTGGGACGTGCGCAGCGGCGCGCGCGGCAGCGGCCGCGACGGCCGACCCTTTGCCGAGTGGTAGCGCGATGGGCCTGCGGTCCCGCGAGCGCGGCTATACCTATCTGCTGGTGCTGTTCCTGGTCGCCGGCATGGGCCTGTTCGCGGCGCGCACCGGCGTGGTGTGGCAGCAGGTGGCCCAGCGCGAGCGCGAGGCCGAGCTGATCGCCGTCGGCGTCGAGATCGCACGCGCGCTCGCCAGCTACGCGCGCGAAACCCCGGTCGGCACGCCGTCGCGCCCCACCGAACTCGCCCAACTGGTCGAGGACAAGCGCTGGCCCACCCCGCGCCGCCATCTGCGCAAGGTCTATCGCGACCCGATGACCGGCACGACCGAGTGGGGCATCGAGCGCGACGGCAACGCGATCCTCGCGGTGCATAGCCTGTCGACGCAGGCGCCGATCCGGCGCGATGGCTTCCCGCCCGAGCTGGGGGATGTGGCGGGGAGCGCGAGCAGCTATGCGGAGTGGGTGTTCAGGCCGATGGAGGAGTGAGGCGCGTGCGCGGGTCACGCCTCCAGCGCTTGGCGCCGCGGCGTTGCGGTGCGGGATGGCGGGTGAACGATCGTCTGGCCGCGAAGGCGCACGTGTCGTAGCGTCGGCCGCAACGGCCTGCGTCAGGTTCAGCAGCCGCCGAAGCGGTCCATCCGCCGGCGGTCGCGCTTGGTCGGGCGGCCGTGCAGGTCGGCGCCGGGTGTGGCGGCGAACTTGCGCAGGTCGCGGGCGTGTTCGCGCGCGTCGATGCTCTCGGTCGTTTCCTCGTACAGCGTCTGCGCCACGGTGGCCGAGCCGCGTTTGTCGGCGATGGCGCGCACGAGCACCGTGCGCGTGTCTTCGCCGACGGTGATGTCGAGCCGGTCGCCGACCTTCACCTCACGCGCGGGCTTCACCGCGGCGCCGTTGAGCTTGACCTTGCCGCCATCGACCGCCTCTGTGGCGGCGCTGCGGTGCTTGAAGAAGCGTGCGGCCCACAGCCACTTGTCGAGGCGGGTGCGGTCGCCGACCGGGTCAGTTGCCATTCAGGCGGCTCAGCGACGAGCGGGCCTCGGTCGCCCATTCCGAGTCGGGCTCCAGCTCAAGCGCTGCCCGCAACGCCTTGCCGCCCTCATCCCTCTGGCCCGCCGCCACGTGTGCCAGGCCGAGATGGAACTGGATGAGCCCCGATCTGGGCGCCGCTTGCGCCGCCTGACTCAGGGTGGCGACCGCTTCTCGATGCTTGCCCTGCTTGTGCTCGATCACGCCTAGCGTATCGAGCAGCGCGGCGTTGTTGGGCGCGGTACGGACTGCGCTGTGGGCGAGCGTCGCGGCTTCCTTAAGATTGCCTTTGTTGGCCAGCAGGAACGCAAGATTGTTGAGGGCTATCGCATTCTCAGGAGTTCGCTGAATGGATTCGCGGTAGGCGGTGATTGCCCCGTTCGTGCGGCCTGCACTCTGGTGGATTGATCCGATCTTGGCGAGTGCCATGCCGTTCGTAGCCTGGGCGGCGGCAGCGGCCTTGTATTCGTCAAGTGCTCGGGTCGCGTCGCCCTGGGCGTGGAGGAAATCGCCCTTCAACTCGCGCGCCTCGGATTGTTGCGGGTCAATCTCGAGCGCCTTGGCGAGCCAGCGCTGCGCGGCGGCCATGTCACCCGTAGCTGCAGAAAGTCGGGCCAGCGCCAGTGCCGGCAGTGGATTGCTCGGCTCGAGCACCGCAGCCTTCTCCAGCAGGCTTCGAGCCTGGTCGACGCGATCAGTCATGCCGGAAAGGATCACGCCCTGCGCGTAATGTGCGCCCGCGTGCTCAGGTGCGATGGCGATCACGTCCCGATACATCTGCACGGCGTCGGCCGGCCTGCGCAGCGCGGTGGCGTACAGGTCGGCAAGGTCCATGCGGGGGCGTACCAGCGTGATGTCGAGCGCAATCGCCTGTTTCAAGGACTGCTCCGCCTTGTCGTACGCGCGGTCGAGTGCATGGACGCGTCCGAGCGATGCATGGGCATTCGCGTTTCGCGGTTCGGCGTCCACTGCCTTGCCGATCAGTTTCTTCGCTTCGTCCAACTGCTTGCGCCGGAAGGCTACTTCCGCAAGTCCAAGCATGGCGTCGGCGCGCTTGGGGTCGAGCGACAGGCTACGGCGGAACGCGGCCTCGCTTGCCGCGAGATTGTTTGCGACCAGGCCCGCGAGGCCCTCCCGGTACGCGGCATTCGCTGCATCGACGGGCTGGGGGAGTGCGGGGGGCTGGCCGATCGGCGCGGCCGATGCAGCCGGAGAGAGGAGAAGGGCAAGCGAGCTGAGCAGGGCGTGGAGGCGTCGTTTCATCATCGATCGCATGCAGTGGGTGTGGACGGGGTGCCGTGATTCTTGCACGGGCGCTGAAAAACAATAATCCTTCCCGCCAGGTCGATGGCGGGAAGGATTCGGGGGCCAGCATAGGTTCGGACTGCGCCGAACCTCAGCTCCGCGTTTAAGCGACTTTGCGACGGCGGACCGTTGCCAGTCCGGCCAGGCCGAGGCCGAGCAGCGCGAGGCTGGCGGGTTCCGGTACCGGATTCGGGATCACCGGCGTGCCGCCGACCCCCTTGAAGCCGAAGATGTAGGTCGGTGCGTCGTTATCGGCTACGCACGAATCGCCGCACCGCTGCGACTGACCGAGGGAGAACAGTTCGATGCCTTCGGCCGCGATTGCGGCCAGGGCGTCAGACTCATTGGCCGCGGCGCCGTAGAAGATCTGAAAGGTTCTGGATGCGTCAGTTGCGAGATCGCCGAACTTGAAGCGGAAATAGGCGCCGTGGTCAGCGGGGCCGTTGTCTTCGAAATCGACGTTGTTCGTTCCGACAGAACCGTCACCGTTGAACAGCGGGTTGGCGGTCTGGAAACCGTTGTCGTGCGAATCATCGAGCAGGGTCG
>JAGOEI010000197.1 GCA_017997795.1 Thauera sp.
TCCATCTCGAAGATGCGTTCGTCGAGGTCGAGCTCCAGGCGCTCGGGCGCGAGATCGGTGCGGTGCAGGATGGCCGCGACGCGCTCGACGAAGTCGCCGCGCAGCAGTTGCTCGGTCGATACATTGACGGTGAGTCGTGGCCCGGTGCCACCCTGGTTGGCGGGCCAGTTGCGCGCGCTGCGACAGGCCGTCTCCAGCGCCCAGTCGCCCAGTTCCGAGATCAACTGGCGGTCGTTGACCGCACCGATGAAGCTGCGGAAGGGCAGCAGCCCGAGTTCGGGGTGCTCCCAGCGCAGCAGCGCCTCGCCGGCGCAGATCCGTCCCGAGCGCGCATCCACCAGCGGCTGGAAGTGCAGCGCCAGACCACCCCCGGTCAGGGCTGAACGCAAGCCGTGCTCGAGGTATTCGCCGCCAAAGCCGGGTGTATGTGCGAGCGTGCGGAAATACGGGGGCGTGGCGTCGTGGGCGTTGGCAGGCACGCCGTGCTGCGGTGCATGCGAGCCCGCGGCGGACGGCAGGAAGTCGCTGCCCGCCGTGTTCGCTGGCCGGGCGGCCGGCGGCGCGCTGAGCAGGATGGCGTGGATGCCCGGGCGCAGCCGCGGCGCGCAGATGAAATCGAGCGTCGTCTTGCCGTGGCGGGGCAGCGCGAATTCCAGCGCACCGCGGCGCTCGCCGTGGATGAAGAGCCGCGCGCGCGCCGCCAGGAAGGCCTCTTCGCTGGGGAACAGTTCGGCCAGCGGTCGGCCGGCGATCTGCCGGTAGTCGCGATCGAGCAGCCGGCAGGCGGCGCTGTTGGCGTCGAGGATGATCTCGTCGCCGGTGATGATCAGCCCTTCGTCGAGCAGCTCGAGCAGCGCGAGATAGACGCCGGTCTCCGCGCCCTCGGACAGGTCGGGGATGAAGGCTTCGGCGGGGTGGGGTGCGCCCGGGTCAGGGGCGGCACCCGGGGAGTGTCCAGCAGGATTCACGGGCGGCAGCATCGGCAAGGTGTCAGACCATTACGGCATGGCAAGCAGGATACTTGATGCCTCGACACCGCCGACCCGCGAATAGGCGGGGTAGGCGACCGCTATTTTCGACCGAGGCCGCCGAGCAGCACCGCGATCGGGCGCTGGCCGCGGCGCAGCGGGTCGGGCTTGCCGGCCGCTGCGGCGGTGGGTTGGGTGTCGATGACGCTGATGGCCACCGGGTTTACCGGCTCGTAGGGCTTGGTGTAATCGAAGCCGTCGGCGGCAATCGTCGACCGCGTGCGGCGATTGCCGCCGCGGCCCGCATCCCGCGCCGAACCGCGGCTGCCCTCGCGTGCGGAATCCCGGCCACCGTCTCGGCCAGATTCCCGGCCGTAATCCCGGCCAGACTCGCGCCCGGTGTCGCGACGTCCCTCGCCGGCACGCTCGCGCCCCTCGCTGCGGGCGGGGGGCGGAGTGTCGGCGCTGGCGGCCGGACGGCGGCCACGGTGGCCGCGCGTGCCGGCCTCGTGGAAGTCGGGATCGGGGTCGAAGCCGGGCACCCTCTCCTGTGGGATCTGCAGCTTGATCAGCTTCTCGATCTCGGACAGCCAGTGCTTCTCTTCCGAGCTCACCAGCGAGATCGCGTAGCCATGGTGGCCAGCGCGGCCGGTGCGGCCGATACGGTGCACGTAGTCTTCCGCGGTGTGCGGCAGCTCGAAGTTGATCACGAAGGGCAACTCGTCGATGTCGAGGCCGCGCGCGGCGACGTCGGTGGCGACCAGCACGCGCAGCTTGCCCGACTTGAAGGCCTCGAGCGTGTCGGTGCGCTGCTGCTGGCCCTTGTCGCCGTGGATGGCGTCGGCCGAGATGCCGCTGCGCTCGAGGAAGTGGGCCAGGCGCCCGCACATCAGCTTGGTGTCGACGAAGACCAGCGCCTGGGTGTCGGGCTTGTGGCGCAGCAGGTGGGCGAGCAGGTTGCGCTTCATGCCCGAGGACACCGGATGCACCACGTGGGTGATGGTCTCGGACACCATGTTGCGGCGCGCCACCTCGATCAGTTGCGGGTCCTTCAGCATCTGGTCGGCGAGGCGCTTGATCTCGTCCGAGAAGGTGGCCGAGAACAGCAGGCTCTGGCGCTGCTTGGGCAGCAGGGCGAGGATGCGCTTGATGTCGGGGATGAAGCCCATGTCGAGCATGCGGTCAGCTTCGTCGAGCACCAGCACCTCGACCTGCGACAGGTTGATCGACTTCTGCTCGATGTGGTCGAGCAGCCGGCCCGGCGTGGCGATGACGACCTCGATGCCGCGGCGCAGCTCGGCCTGCTGCGGGCGGATGTCGACGCCGCCATAGACGCACACCGAGCGCAGCGGCAGGTGCTTGCTGTAGGTCTTGACCGACTCGAACACCTGCATCGCGAGCTCGCGCGTGGGCGCGAGGATCAGCGCGCGCGTCTGGTGGCGGGCGGGCGAGGTGCTTGAGTTGGCGTGGCGCGCGATGCGGTGCAGCAGCGGCAGGGTGAAGCCGGCGGTCTTGCCGGTGCCGGTCTGGGCGCCGCCCATGACGTCCTTGCCGGCGATGACGATCGGGATGGCCTGGCGCTGGATCGGCGTGGGTTCGGTGTAGCCGGCATCGGTGACGGCTTGCAGCAGTTCGGGAATGAGGCCGAGGTCGGCAAAACTCATGGGTGCCTTCGGGTCTGGGGTGGTCGACAATCGACCACCGGATTACGGAAAGCCCGGATTATACACCGCACAAAAACCTTTACTTGACAGGGGCTTCGGTCGCCACTTCGGTGGGCGCGGGCCTGCCCGCTAATGCTGCGCCTCCCGGCCCCCCTCAGCGCTTGAGCGTGAGGAAGGCCGTGACCTCTTCGCGGTCGTGGTACAGGTGCTTGATGCGCAGGTCGAAGGGGCCGACGCTGTTGAGCCGCTTGCGGATCAGCTCGCGGCACTGCTCGACCGCCTCGACCCGGCGCTTCATCGGCAGCTTGAGGTTGAAGATCGCGTAGCGGCAGCGCCCGGTGGCGATCCACTCGGCCACCAGCGAGGCGATGCGCGAGGGCTGCTCGACCATGTCGCACACCATCCAGTCCACCGGCCGGTGGGGGCGCCAGGTGAAGCCGTCGGCCTTGAAGTGCTCGACCATCTCGGTCGCCATCACGCTGTCGCGCAGCGGGCCATTGTCGATCGCGGTGACGCGCAGGCCGCGATGCACCAGTTGCCAGGTCCATCCGCCCGGCGCGGCGCCCAGGTCGACCGCGCGCTGACCGGCGCGCACGATGCTGTCGCGCTCGCCGTCCTCGAGCAGGGTCATGAAGGCTTCGGAGAGCTTCGCGGTGGAGCGGCTGGGGGCGTTCGAGGGCATGCGCAGGCGCGGGATGCCCATCGGCCAGGTCGAGCACTGGCCGGGCTGACCGGCGGCGAGCCAGGCGGTGGTCGCATCGGTGAACAGCACGTGCAGCACCGGCAGGCCGGCGCGGCTGGTGCGCAGGCAGCCGTTCTTTTCCAGTGCCTTGGCGAGCGGCTCGGTGAAGCGCTTGCAGAAGCCCGAGCGCTGCTTGGCCTCGTCGGTGTCGGGTGTCTCCAGCATCACGCCGGAGAAGCGCTGGCCGCTGGCCTTGACCGCGTCGACGATCGGCGTGGCGCGGTCGCGCTCGGGCAGGCCCTCGACGCGGGCGAACCAGGGCAGCAACTGGCGCGCGAAGGTGGCGCGGCGCCAGTCGGTGGCCTCGCCGAAGTTGCCGAGCGGGGTGGGCTCGAAGGTCTCATAGACGACGAAGCCCGAGTCCGGCTCCGCGCGCACGAAGCCGATCAGGCCCGCTTCGGCGGCGAGGTCGTCGAGCTCGGCGGCGAGCTCCTTCTCGAAGCCGGCGCGGCAATAGCCGATGAGGCCGGCGCAGTGCAGGCCGGCGGCGGGGGTGTGCTGGTTCATGGGGCGGGCGCGGAAAAGCGCAGAAAGGGATCGGGGCGGCCGTCAGGCACGCGATTCACGACGGGGCGTGATCGACGACAACTGGGCCAAGGGCGCGATGATAAGCCGGCAGGGCGCTGCTGGCGAGCGCGGTGCGCTGCACGGTGCACTGCGACACGGCCACCGTGGCACAGCGCGCTGAGGCGCTCGCCGCGACGCGTTTGGGTCAGTGTGCCGACCGGGCGGCGGGCGAAGCCGCAGCCTGGGCAGAGGCGGCGTGCTCTGCAGGTTTGGCGTTGGCGGGGCCGCTGGCGCCCGGCTTGGCGGCGTCCGGCGTGAGGAGCGAGGGCACGACCTCGAGCTTGTGCTCCATCATGTAGTCGTTCATGTCGCGCCAGCCGGCGAACACCGCCGCCTTCTCGGCGCCGGCATTGAGCGTGTAGCAGTCCTCGAGCGAGCGCCCGGCGTGACGGCAGGCGCTGCCGATGGCGCGCCCCTCGGACTCGAGCCGGGCGGCATCGCGCGAGGGGTTGGGGAGCTCGAGCAGGTCGGCAAGCTGCTCGCAGCCGGTGGTCAGCGGCAGCAGCGCGAGCA
>JAGOEI010000198.1 GCA_017997795.1 Thauera sp.
CGAGCCGGGGATCGGACGGCGGCTCGTAGCCTTCGAGGACGACCGGGATCGCAAACTCCTCGGCCGTGGCCTCGACCGCGGCGACGACCTCGAGATAGTCCTCGAGCGCCACCGTCGGCGGCATGAACAGGTAGAGCAGGCCGCCGCGCGGCTCGGCGCACATCGCGCTGCGGGTGATCCAGGCGGCGGATTCGAAGGGCGCCGGGCGGCGGGTGGGGTCGATGCGCTCGTCGCGGGTGGCGAGCGCAGCCTCCGCGGCGCCGGGCAGCGGCACGGCGGCCTCGCCCTGCGGGCCGTGGAAGCCGGCATGCTCGGCGCGGCCGGGCGTCCATCCGCCGCTGTGCGCCACGAAACCGAGGCCGCTGTCGGCGCCGATGGTGAGACCCGGGCCCACGCCAGCATTCACGCCACCGGGGCGCACCTGCTGGCGCAGCTCGGCATGGGCCGGCAAGGTCGGGAAGGCCTGGTTCGGATCTGCGGCGTGGATCCACGGATAGTCGCCCTTGTCCGCCCACGGCTGCGAATCCAGCGGAAGGCGGTAGCCGATCGGCGAGTCGCCGGGGATCAGGTACAGGCGCTCGCTGCGCAGGAACCACGACCCGCTTTCCCAGCGCGTCGCCTGGCCCGCAGCATGCTTGCGCACGATCGGCAGCACATGGCCGATGACCTGCTTCAGCCCCTGCTCGAAGATTTTGGCCAGGCGCGCGCGCTCGAGCGGGTCGTCGACACGCGAGTCGTGCGGGTCGACGTTGGCCGGCAGCCGGCGCTCGCGCCACAGGTAGTACCAGGCATCCTCGAAGGCCGGCATCATCCACTGCGTGTCGACGCCCAGGCGCTCACCGACGCGCGCCAGGAAGCGGCCGGCGGTCGCCTCATCCACCGCGGTGCCCGAGAGTTCGCGTGCGAACAGCGCCGGGTCGTGCCAGATCGGCTCGCCGTCGCGGCGCCAGTAGCAGTTGAGCGACCAGCGCGGCAACTGCTCGCCCGGGTACCACTTGCCCTGGCCGAAGTGCAGCAGGCCGTGCGGCGCGTAGTGGTCCTTGAGGCGGAACATCAGGTTCTCGGCCAGCGTGCGCTTGCTCGGCTTGCTGGCATCGCGGTCGTGTGGATCGAGCGCGTCGCTGTTCCAGGCCGCGCCGTCGCGGTCGTCGAGCGACACGAAGGTGGGCTCGCCGCCCTGGGTCAGGCGCACGTCATGCGCCGTCAGGTCGCCGTCGATGAGGTGGCCGAGGGCCTCGATCGCGGCCCATTGCTCGTCGCTGTAGGGCTTGGTGACGCGCGGCGCCTCCCACACGCGCTCGACCTTCATGTGATGCTCGAACTCGCACTCGCACTCATCCGAGAAGCCGGTGATCGGCGCCGCAGACGAAGGTTCGGGCGTGCACGCCACCGGGATGTGGCCCTCGCCGGCAAAGAGGCCGGAGGTGGGGTCGAGACCGACCCAGCCCGCGCCGGGCAGATAGACCTCGCACCAGGCGTGCAGGTCGGTGAAGTCCACCTCGGTGCCGGAGGGGCCGTCGAGCGACTTCACGTCGGGCACGAGCTGGATCAGGTAGCCGGACACGAAACGCGCCGCCAGCCCGAGATGGCGCAGCAACTGCACCAGCAGCCAGGCCGAGTCGCGGCACGAGCCACTGGCTAGCGTCAGCGTCTCTTCCGGCGTCTGCACGCCCGGTTCGAGGCGCACCAGGTAGCGGATGTCCTGCTGCAGGCGCTGGTTGAGCGCAACCAGGAAATCGACGCTGGCCTTGGGTTCGCGCGGGATGGACTCGAGGTAATCGAGAAACTTCGGCCCCAACGCAGGCGCCGGCGCTTTGGCGAGATAAGGCGCCAGATCGACGCCCAGCGCCGCGTCGTAGGCAAAGGGGATCTTCTCGGCCGCCGGCTCGAGGAAGAAGTCGAAGGGGTTGATGACCGACAGCTCGGCCACCAGGTCGACCTCGATGCGCAGCTCGGTGGTCTTCTCGGGGAAGACCAGGCGGGCGAGGTAGTTCGACTGCGGGTCCTGCTGCCAGTTGATGAAGTGGCCGGCAGGCTCGACCTTGAGCGCGTAGGCCAGGATGGGCGTGCGGCAGTGCGGCGCCGGGCGCAGGCGCACGACCTGCGGCGACAGGCTCACCGGGCGGTCGTAGCGGTAGTGGGTGACGTGGTTCAGCTTGACGTGGATGGACACAGGGGGCCTCGCAGGCGGCGTATTGGGCAACGCCAGAGCACAGCAAGAAGCGTGCTATCGCCAGAGCTTACGCTCATCCGCTGCAATCGCAGGGCCTGCGGGGCGTCGAACCCCCGCTCGCAGCGCGCACCGCGCACCATTTGCGCGAACGGCGCACCAGCATGGTGCAACGCCCCAGACTGGGTGATGGTCCGTTCCCAAGCTGGCACAATGCCCCTCATGCCCACCCGGCCCGCCAACTCGCTCGCCCGCCCCCTCGCGCTCGCCTACGCCCTGCTGGTCGCCTATGCCTGCCTGCATCCGCTGGCCGGCTGGCGCGACAGCGGGCTGCCGCCGTTCGACTGGCTGTGGGCGCCGTGGCCGAAGTACTTCATCCTCGAAGACTTCATCTTCAACATCGTCGGCTACCTGCCGCTCGGCCTGCTGCTCGCCGCCGCGCTGCCCGCAAACCTGACGTTTGCCCGCAAGGTGATGGCGGCCACGCTGCTCGCCGCCTTGCTCAGCCTGGCGCTGGAGGCGACGCAGAACTTCCTGCCCGCCCGCATCGCCAGCAACCTCGACCTCGGCGGCAACATCGCCGGCGCGCTGCTCGGCGCGCTCTTCGGCGCGCGCTGGGGGGCGGCCGTGTTCGGCGCGCAGGGGCGCCTGCATCGCTGGCGCACCGGCTACGTGATCCCCGGGCGCACCGGCGAGGTCGGCCTGCTGCTGCTGGTGCTGTGGCTGCTCGGCCAGCTCAGCGCCACCGACCTGCTGTTTTCCAGCGGCGACATCCGTAGCCTGCTCGACATCCCGACGCCGCTGCCCTTCCGTGCCGAACGCTTCATCGCCTTCGACACCGCGCTGACCGCGAGCGCGCTGGTGGCAGTGGGCCTGTTCACGCGCTGCATGACGCGCGGCGCCAATCCGCTGCCGGTGGTGCTGGTGCTCGTGCTCGGCGTCGGCGCCAAGGCGCTGGCGACGTGGGCCTTCTTCAGCGCGGCCGCGCCGCTGGCCTGGCTCACGCCGGGGACCGAGCGCGGCCTGCTCATCGGTGGCGCCGTGCTGCTGCCCTGTCTGCTGCTGCCGCGCCTGGCCCAGCACGCCATCGCCGGCACCAGCTTGCTGCTGGCCACCGCGCTGGTGAACCTGATCCCCGAGAACCCCTACCTGCCCTACGAGCGCCAGCTCGCCGGCTTCAGCAACGTGCTCAACTTCCACGGCCTCACCGGGCTGGTCGACAGCCTGTGGCCGTATGTGGCGCTGGCCTACCTGTCGGCGCTCGGCCTGTGGCGCGGCGAGCACCTCGGCGGCCCGCCCGCGCGTGGCGAGCGCCGCCTATAATCCGGGCATCTTTGCACCGGCGCCGCGTGTCGGCGGCGGCGCTGCCTCCTCCACCCGAGAGACCGCATGAGCTACTTCAAACATCACGTCTTCTTCTGCTGCAACCAGCGCGCGGCGGGCGAGTCCTGCTGCAACGACCACAAGGCGAGCGAGCTGCAGACCTACGCCAAGGAACGCACCGCCGCGCTCGGCCTCAAGGGCAAGGGCAGCGTGCGCGTGAACAAGGCCGGCTGCCTCGGGCGCTGCGACGACGGCCCGGTGATCGTCGTCTATCCCGACAACGTCTGGTACACCTACGTCGACAAGGACGACATCGACGAGATCATCGACAGCCACCTGGTGCACGACCGCATCGTCGACCGCCTGCGCCTGCCGGAGGACGCCGCATGAGCCGCCCGCTGCCCACCGAATCCGCGCTGCTGCGCGGCCATGCCGGCAACATCGACGTACTGATCGACGCCCCCGCCACGGTCAGGGGCATCGCGCTGGTCTGCCACCCGCACCCGCTGTTCGGCGGCGCCAACACCAACAAGGTGGCGCACACGCTGGCGCGCTCGTACCGCGACCTCGGCTTCGCGGTGATCCGGCCCAACTTTCGCGGCGTGGGCCAGAGCGAAGGCGAGCACGACCACGGCGAGGGCGAGACCGAGGACATGCTGTCGGTGATCAGTTGGGCCGAGTCGCGCTGGGGCGCGCTGCCGCTGGCGTTGGGCGGGTTCTCGTTCGGCGGCTACGTGCAGGTGCGCGTGGCCAACCGCCTGGCCGAAGGCATCGCGCCGCCGCGGCAGTTGATCCTGGTCGGCATGGCCGCCGGCGACACCACCGGCAGCGGGCGCAGCTACGACACCCCGGCGCTGCCGAAGAACATCCCGGCGCTGGTCATCCACGGCGAGAACGACGACACCGTAGCGCTCGCCAACGTGCTCGACTGGGCGCGCCCGCAGGAGCA
>JAGOEI010000199.1 GCA_017997795.1 Thauera sp.
GGCGCCGGCTGCTGTGGCGCGGTGCGCTTCCACCTCAACGACCAGGACGGCGCGCGCGATGACGCCCGGCGCAACATCGACGCGTGGTGGCCCGCCATCCAGGCGGGCAGCGTCGAGGCGATCGTGATGACGGCGTCGGGCTGCGGCGTGCAGGTCAAGGACTACGGCCACCTGCTGCAGCACGATCCGGCCTATGCAGACAAGGCCATGCGGGTGGTCGAGCTGACGCGCGACATCGGCGAAGTGGTGGCGGACGCGTCCGAGGCGCTGGCGGCGCTGCTGGCGGCGCGCAATCTGCCGCGGCAGCCGCTCGCCTGGCACGCGCCGTGCACCTTGCAGCACGGGCAACGCATCCGCGGCACGGTCGAGGGCCTGCTCGCCGCGGCCGGGTTCGAGCTCACGCCCGTGCGCGACGCGCACCTGTGCTGCGGTTCGGCCGGCACCTATTCGATCCTGCAGCCGGCGCTCTCCGAGCGCCTGCGCACCAACAAGCTCGACTGCCTGCTCGAGGGCGGCGCGGGGATGATCGCGTCGGCCAACATCGGCTGCATCACGCATCTGCAGGCGGGCACGGGCACGCCGGTGCGACACTGGATCGAGCTGATCGACGCCCGCCTCGGCGGCCAGCACGCTTGAGTCCGCGCAAAGCGTGAGAAAAGTCACGCCCGGCACGCGTTGCCGGGTGTGTGCTCGGGTTTAGAGGCCCCGGGTTGGGCAGCCGGTTGCTATCATCGCCCGATCTCTTTCGTCCACCGGGCCTCGTCTCGCATCCAATGTCCTTCACGGCCGAAACGTGTGTCGCCATGCATGTCGGCGATCGCAAGGAACAACAGGATCGCGTCGCGCTCTTCGGTCATCCGAAGCGCCCGGGCATGCTGATGGCGGTGCTTGCCGACGGCATGGGCGGCCACAGCGGTGGTGCGATGGCCGCCGAGCAGGTGCTGATCCGCGCGCGCCAGAACTTCGAGGCCTACGCGCCGGCCCAGGAGACCCCGGACGACCTGTTGCGCAGCGTCATCGACGAGGCGCATACGGTGATCAAGCTCACCCGCTTCACCAGCGAGCAGGATCCGCACAGCACGGCGGTGGTCTTCATGCTGCAGCAGGGCAGGGCGTACTGGGCGCATTGCGGCGATTCGCGCCTGTATCACTTCCGCGGCGCGCACACCGTGTCGCGTTCGTCCGACCACTCCCTGGTGGGCGAGCTGCAGCGCAAGGGGCGCCTCGACGAGAACGAGGCGCTCAATCACCCGCAACGCAACGTGCTGCTGTCCTGCCTCGGCAGCGATCGCGAGCCGCGTATCAACTACGGCCGCGAGGAATCGCCGGTGGCGGGGGATTGCTTCCTGCTGTGCTCGGATGGGCTGTGGGCCTACTTCACCGACTTCGAGCTCGCCGCCACGCTCCAGGAGTTCCCGCCGCGCGCCGCCGCCGAGCGCCTGATCGCCCAGGTCCGCGAGCGTGCCGGCGGCAGCGGCGACAATATCTCGCTGGCCGTGATCAAGCTGGTTCCGACCCAGTCCGGGGCGGCCTCCACCGGGATTTCCTGAGCCGCCGGCGCCGTCGCGACGCCGCGCGCGGCAGGGCGGTGTGCCCTGCCTGCCGACACGCCGGTTGGTTGCGCCGCTCCGGAATGACGGTAATATCGGTCTTGTGTCGGCTCTGAGCGCTTCAAGCGCGGGGCTGGGAGAGAGAAAAACCATCATCATGGTGCTGCCGACGCGCCCCTCAATTTCCGTCATTTCAGTCTTCAGGAAGGAGTCCGTCCATGCCTCTGGTCATCGGAGTGCTGTTGGAGACTCATCCCGGCGAACGGCGTCTGACCGTCGTGCCGGATGTGGTCAAGAAATATCAGGGCCTCGGGGCCCAGGTGGTGATGCAGAAGGAGGCCGGCAAGGCTGCGCACTTGCGTGACGCCGACTTTGCCGACGTCAGCTTCGTCGACACCGCGGAGGAGGTCGCAGCCGCGGCCGACCTCGTGTTCTGCGTGCAGGCACCGCCGGCCTCGACGATCGCGGCCATGAAGCCGGGCGGCGTGCTGTGCGGCATGCTGCAGCCGTGGTCGAGCGTCGAGCGCGCGCAGCAGCTCATCGACGGCCAGATCACCGCCTTCGCGCTCGAGCTGCTGCCGCGCATCTCGCGCGCGCAGAGCATGGACATCCTGTCCAGCCAGGGCGCGGTCGCGGGTTACGAGTGCGCGCTGATCGCCGCCGACCATTCGCCCAAGTTCTTCCCGATGCTCACCTACGCCGCCGGTTCCATCCGTCCGTCCAAGGTGCTGGTGATCGGCGCCGGCGTCGCCGGCCTGCAGGCCATCGCCACCGCGCGCCGCATCGGCGCCATGGTCGAGGCCTACGACGTGCGCCCCGAGACCCGCGAGCAGATCGAGTCGCTCGGCGCCAAGTTCGTCGATACCGGCGTCTCCGCTGCCGGCACCGGCGGCTATGCGCGCGAACTCACCGACGAAGAAAAGGCGAAGCAGGCCGAACGCCTGGCCAAGGCGGTGGCGCAGTGCGACGCGCTCATCACCACCGCGGCGATCCCCGGCAAGAAGGCGCCGAAGATCATCACCGCCGACATGATCGCGCGCATGAAGCCGGGTTCGGTGGTCGTCGACATGGCGGCCGAGACCGGCGGCAACGTCGAAGGCACGGTCGCCGGCGAGAAGACGTGGATCAACGACGTGCTCGTGATCGGCCCCACCAACATCGCCAGCCGCATGCCGGTGCATGCGTCCGAGATGATCGCCAAGAACCTGTTCAACTTCATCTCGCCCTTCATCAAGGACGGCGCGCTCGCGCTCGACTGGGAAGACGAGGTCATGTCCGGCTCCTGCCTGACCCACGCGGGCGAAGTTCGCCACGCCGGGGTCAAGCAAGTGCTCGGCCTGTAAGGAGGATTGCCCCATGGATGGCTTTACCGCGCTGTATATCTTCGCGCTGGCCGCGTTCACCGGATATGAGGTGATCTCGCGCGTGCCGGTGATCCTGCACACCCCGCTGATGTCGGGTTCCAACTTCATTCACGGCGTGGTGCTGATCGGCGCCATGGTGGCGCTCGGTCACGCCGACCCCGAAGAGCCGCTGCAACTGGTGATCGGCTTCTTTGCGGTGTTCCTGGGCGCGGCCAACGCGGCCGGTGGCTACATCGTCACCGAACGCATGCTCGGCATGTTCAAGGCCGGCGGCCGCAAGGAAGGGGGTGCCAAATGACGTCGAACTGGTTCGTGAACATGGCGTACTTCATCGCCGCCGTGGTGTTCATCCTCGGTCTCAAGGCGATGGCCTCGCCGGTAACGGCCAAGAGGGGCATCGTCTGGGCGGGCTTCGCGATGGTCGGCGCCACGGTGGTGACCTTCTTCATCCCCGGCCTCAACAACGTCGGCCTGATGGTGCTGGCCATCGTGCTCGGCGGCGGCGTGGCCTGGTACAGCGGCAAGATCGTCAAGATGACCGACATGCCGCAGATGGTCGCCATCTACAACGGCATGGGCGGCGGCGCGGCGGCGGGCATTGCGGCGATCGAGCTGGTGCGCGGCGTGCAGCATGACGCGGTCACCTCCACGCTGCTGGCGCTGGGCGCGATCATCGGCTCGGTGGCGTTCTCGGGTTCGTGCGTGGCGTTTGCCAAGCTGCAGGGCCTGATGAACAAGGCGATCCGCCTGCCGGGGCAGAACAACGTCAACTTCTTCCTGACCCTGGCAACCTTCGGCATCGGCCTCACCGTGGCCTATTCCGACGCCCCGGGCGGGTTCGAGATCTTCCTGTTCTTCGTGCTGGCGCTCGCGCTCGGCGTGGTGCTGGTGATGCCGATCGGCGGTGCCGACATGCCGGTCGTGATCTCGCTGCTGAACGCCTTCACCGGCCTGGCCGTGGGCTTCAAGGGCTTCGTGATCGGCAACCCGGCGCTGATCGTGGCCGGCATCGTGGTCGGCGCCTCGGGCATGCTGCTCACCCAGCTCATGGCCAAGGCGATGAACCGCCCGATCAGGAACATCATCTTCGCCCCCATCACCGGTGCAGCGGCTGAAGGCGGCGAGGCGGTCGAAGGCACGATGCGCGAGCTGTCGTCGATGGATGCGGCGGCGCTGATGCGCTACGGCCAGAAGGTCATCATCGTGCCGGGCTACGGCATGGCGGTGGCGGGCGCGCAGCACAAGGTGTGGGAGATGTCGCAGCTTCTGGAAGAGGCGGGCGTCGAGGTGGTGTTCGCGATCCATCCGGTCGCGGGCCGCATGCCGGGCCACATGAACGTGCTGCTGGCCGAGGCGGGCGTGCCCTACGACAAGATCTTCGACCTCGAGGAGATCAACAACGACTTCGCCCAGGCCGACGTGGCGCTGGTGATCGGCGCCAACGACGTGGTGAACCCGGTCGCGCGCACCGACAAGTCGAGCCCGATCTACGGCATGCC
>JAGOEI010000200.1 GCA_017997795.1 Thauera sp.
GTGATCCGCGGCTACGGCCACTTCCTCGACCCGAACCACCTGGAAGTCGAGGAGACCACCGGCACGAGCCAGGACAAGACCGGCGCCAAGAAGGTGGTGAAGTTCAGGAACTGCATCATCGCCGCCGGCAGCGCCGCGGTGCACCTGCCCTTCATCCCGCAGGACCCGCGCATCGTCGACTCCACCGGCGCGCTCGAGCTGCGCCAGGTGCCGGGCAAGATGCTGGTGATCGGCGGCGGCATCATCGGGCTGGAGATGGCGACCGTCTACTCCACGCTCGGTGCGCGCATCGACGTGGTCGAGATGATGGACGCGCTGATGCAGGGCCCGGACCGCGACGCGGTCAAGGTGTGGGAAAAGCAGAACGCCCACCGCTTCGACAACATCATGCTCAAGACCAAGACCGTCGCCGTCGAGGCGAAGGACGACGGCCTGTGGGTGAAGTTCGAAGGTGACAAGGCCCCTGCCGAGCCGGTGCGCTACGACATGATCCTCCAGTCGGCGGGGCGCTCGCCCAACGGCAAGAAGATCGGCGCCGACAAGGCGGGGGTGATCGTCGGCGAGCGCGGCTTCATCCCGGTGGATGCGCAGATGCGCACCAACGTGCCACACATCTTTGCGATCGGCGACATCGTCGGCCAGCCCATGCTCGCCCACAAGGCGGTGCATGAGGGTCACGTCGCAGCCGAGGTCGCCGCCGGACACAAAGCAGCGTTCGACGCCACCGTGATCCCGGGCGTGGCCTACACCCATCCGGAAGTGGCCTGGGTCGGCTACACCGAGGCGCAGGCCAAGGCCGAGGGCAAGAAGGTCGACACCGCCAAGTTCCCGTGGGCCGCATCCGGGCGCGCGATCGCCAACGGCGCCGACTACGGCTTCACCAAGCTGATCTTCGACGCCGAGACCCACCGCGTGATCGGCGGCACCATCGTCGGCCCCTCGGCCGGCGACATGATCGGCGAGGTCTGCCTCGCGATCGAGATGGGCGCGGATGCGACCGACATCGGCAAGACCATCCACCCCCACCCCACCCTGGGCGAGACGGTGGGCATGGCGGCCGAAGTGGCGCACGGTAGCTGCACCGATCTGCCGCCGATGCGGAAGAAGTAAGGCGAGGCGCCCCAGGCCCGAGGCTGCGGGCAGCCCTACTGTGGTAGCGGGGTCGCCCGCCAAGGCAGCCGCCGAGCTTCGCGAAGTTCGCGGACGCGCCTGTTTCACCAGGTCGAGACACAAAGCGCAAAAAAGAAGCCCCCGGCCCTTCGCCAAGAAGGGAACCGGGGGCTTCAACTATCAACGACGTGACAGGCTTCAGTCGAGCGCGACCTGCGCCTTCACCCAGAAGGTACGGCCGGGTTCGTTGATGATCTCGTTACTGACTGCCTCATAACCAGCGATCGCTGCACTGCCTTGCGAGAGATGCTCGCGATAGGTGCGGTCGAACACGTTGTCGACACCAACGGTCAGCAGCGTAGCCTTGTTCGGCTTCCAGCCAGCATTCAGCGCCAGCGTTGCGAAGCCGGGGGTTGGGCCGAGGTCACGGCCGTTGGCGACGATGCTGCCCGAGCCGACGTCGATCCGATCCTGCTTGGCCACAACCCGGAGCAGGCCGCCATAGGAGAAGGTGCCGTCGTTATATTCGAGCGCGAGCCGACCCTCGAGCGGCGGCTGCTGAGCAAGGGCCTTGTCGTCGGTGTCGTTCTTGCCATGCACCCAGGCCAGCGTCCCCGTGGCGCTCCAGTTCGGCGCGAAGCGCCAGGTCAAGTCGGCTTCGGCTCCGTATAGCGTGGCATCGACGTTGCGAACGTCTGCCACTGCGGTCGTGCCAACCTGCCACCAGCGCAGCAGCATGTAGTCATCGACTTTGCTGTAGAAGCCCGACAGAGAAGCGCTGACGTTACCCACCGCCCAGTTTGCCCCGATGTCGAGCTGAGTCGTTTTCTCGTAGTCGAGATTGCCGAAGTCGCGAGCGTCCGCAACGCTGGACGTGGTTCCAGAAATCGGGGTGGCACGCATCAGTTCCCAGAAATCGGGGAAGCGTTCAACGTACCCGAGGCCGGCGTACCACGTCCCTGCGCCAGCTGCATAGTCCTGTTCGTACCGCAGGAATCCGCTCTTCAGACTTTCCTCGTTCGTCTGATTTGCAAAGGCGTTGGGAGAAGTGTTGAGCGTGTTGCCTGCAGCTTCATCCTTGATGGCCTTTCGATAGTCGGTCGCTTCGTGCCGATCGAAACGGAGACCGGCCACCACGCGGCGCAGGTCGTCAATCGCGTAGGTGCCTTCACCGAACACACCATACCTGTCAAAGCCAAGATCCTTGGCTCTGGACACGCTCGAATAGTCAGGCGGCATCGCACCCTGAAGGGCACGAAGCGTGTGCAGGTCATCTTTGTAGTCTGCGCCGACCTTGAACATCCACTGCTCGGCGGGCGTCAGCGTGGCGACAAAGCGCGCTCCCTTAGTTTCCCGATCAGGATTGTTCACCGAGTACATCGGTTTTTTTGTCATTGGGCTTATCGGCACTTGCCGCAGGCTGAAGTTATCCATCACATGGTCGATATAGCTGTAATAGACATTGGCCTCGACGCGCTGAACCAGCGGCGAGATGTTGCGTTTGTCGAACTTCAGCCCGACGTGTTCGCGTTCAAACTTGGTACCGTCCATGCCACGGTCAGCGTAGGCGGCCTCGCCATCGCTACGGCCGAAGTTCAGCTCAAGCAGCGTGTTGTCGTCCGGCGTCCAGCCCAGCGCGCCATTTGTGCTCCAGCGCGTGAAAAAGGAGTGCACTTCCTTGCCGTCACCGTCTTCGTAATTGTCGCTGTCAGAGCGCGTCGCACCGATGCGCGCATAAAAATCCGAATTTCCAGCCTTTGCATCGAACACCTGATCGTTGCGCCCCCAGCTACCAAAAGTCAGGCTGCCATTGGCGGTCCAGCCGGGTTCAGACATGCGGGTCATGTCACGCTCGAAGAGCACGACCGCCGCCGAGTTACCACCACCATAGAGGACGGTCTGCGGCCCCTTGAGGACCGTGACGCGGTCATAGGATTCGGGATAGATATACGCGGTCGGCGGGTCCATACGACCACCACAGCCGCCGTGCACATCCTGACCGTCCTGGAGAATGTTCAGACGTGAGCCAGACATCCCGCGGAACACCGGATCGCCATCCGCCCCACCCTTGCGAATCACCGAGAAGCCCGGAATGCTCTTGAGCATGTCCGCGCCGTCGTGCGCAGGCAGCGGCTGGCGCGGGGCTTTGGGGTCGGTGGTGACGGTCAGCGGTGCTTCCATGGTGGGCGCGGTGACGACCACGCTTTCGAGCTTCGTCTCCTGTGCCTGCGCCAGCACCGGCAGAGCCATGGACACTGAGTGTGGTCACCCGATTTGATGCTCCGATGATCACGTAGCGTGATGGCCTGCCGAGGTGCGCCGTCGAATGGAAACGCCGCCCGGTGATGCTGCGGGGCGGCGTTTGTGCTTGAGGACGGTTCAGAACGGTGGATCGTCCGGATAGGCCGAGCGGAACAGGTCGGGCTGGACGAAGTCGGGTGCGACGAGGTGCTCGCGCGACCGCTGGTGGTAATAGCGCTCGATCTGGCCGAGGTAGTGGGACTCGAACAGCATGACGAAGTCGTGAAGCACGCCCTGAAGGGCCACGGCCGTCTCGTCGGGCAGTTCCGGCCACGACAGCGGTGCGCTCGGGGGGTGGTTGTGCATGACGGGGCTCCTGTGGGGGTCAGCGCCGGGCCGACGCACGGCGTGGGGCGACGGTCTCGGGCGGGGCAAAGACCTCGAGGTAGAGCTTCTCGTCGAGCTGAGGCAGGTCGCGGTGGGCGGCCACGGCGAGCAACTCGGCGGCCATGGTGGTGAGGATGCGGTAGTTGCCGACGGCGTGATCGCACAGGGTGTGCATGAGGGCGGCGCTCATCAGGCTGGCGTTCCCCGCCGCGCTGGTGAGGTGCTGCAGGCAGGCGAGCAGTTCCTCGCGACTGGCCGCCTCGGTGGCGAGCCGGGTGCGGATGCGCGAACCGAGCGGGATGAGCTCCTCGCGGCGCAGCTTCTCGGGCAGGCGCGCATCACCGGCGAGCACCACGCACAGGAGCGATTGCGAGTCGAACTTCGCGCTGGCCATCAGGCGCAGTTCCGAGAGCACCGCCGGGCTCATCTCCTGGGCCTCGTCGATGAGCAGCACCGGGCGGCGCCGGGTCGATTCCAGATGGGCGAACCAGGCCTCGCGCAGCGCCTTGAAGCCGCCCCAGCGGTTGTGCGGGCGCAGCGGCACGCCAAAGAGATCGCCCATCTCGCGATAGAAGTCGGCGAGGTTGCTCTGCGGATGGGTGATCGCCCCGACGGTGAGATCGGGCAGCCGTGCCAGGCGCTCGGCCAGCAGACGCAGCGCCACGCTTTTGCC
>JAGOEI010000003.1:0-32980 GCA_017997795.1 Thauera sp.
ATACAGGAGAGACGTGGATGAAGAAGATCGAGGCGATCATCAAGCCGTTCAAGCTGGACGAGGTGCGCGAAGGTTTGTCCGAGGTCGGCATCACCGGCCTGACCGTCACCGAGGTGAAGGGCTTCGGGCGGCAGAAGGGTCACACCGAGCTCTATCGCGGCGCCGAGTACGTCGTGGACTTCCTGCCCAAGATCAAGGTCGAGGTGGTGCTGGGCGACGACATGGTCGACCAGGCGGTAGAGGCCATCGTCAAGGCGGCGCATACCGGCAAGATCGGCGACGGCAAGATCTTCGTCAGCCCGGTGGAGCAGGTCATCCGCATCCGCACCGGCGAGACCAACGAGTCGGCCATCTGAGTCGCCGAGCCGCCCCGCGCCCGCGTGATCGACGATCTCTTGCGGGCCAGCGGGGCGGCGTCATGTCAACGCTGCGCCGCGTTCTGTGCGCGCAGCAATACCAGCAGTGCGCCACCGCCGCCGTCGTTCGGGCCGGCCTGGCAGAAGCACAGGATCTCCTCGCGCTGCGCGAGCCAGCCGCGCGATAGCTGCTTGAGGATCGAGACCTTGCCGGGCGAGCCGTGCCCCTTGCCGTGAATCACCCGGATGCAGCGCTTGCCCTGAGCGAGCGCGTCGTGCAGGAAATGCGCCAGCGCGGCACGGGCTTCATCGCGCGTCAGGCCGTGGAGGTCGATCTGGCCCTGAAGCACCCAGCGTCCGCGGCGCAGGTCGGTCAGCACCCGGCGCGGCAGGCCGGGGCGCAGGAAGGCCGCCTCTTCGCCCATGTCCAGGCGGTCTTCGAAGGTGAGCGGCGCGGACAGTGATTCATGCAGTGCCGCGCGCTCGTCCGCCTCGCGCTTGATCGGCGCGGGCATCGGCGGCACGCGCTCGAGTTCGATCCGATTCCGATCGCCCACCGGCTGGGCGTCACCGACCACGCTGCGAAAGAGCGTCGCCGGATCGCGCAGGTCTGCATCGGCGGGCAGCACGATCGCGTCGGGGCGCTGGATGCGCGCGGTTTCTTTGGATGCGGGATGGCGGGCCGTGTGGCGAAGCGGCGTATCCAGCTCGACGCGGCCGCTGTCGCGCAGCGGCATGACGCCCTGGTAGGCCAGACGCAGCGGGTCGCTCTCCGAGCGTGCGGGGGCGGCGGGCTCGACCGTCTCGACTTCGAAGGCGACGGGACGCGGCAGGGGCGCCGGGCGCGGACGCTCGATCTCGGCACGATGGCCGCCGCGCACTGGCTGCACCTTGCCCGCTGCCTTGTGGAAGAGCTCGAGGTCGGCGTCGTCGGGCGTCTGGCTGGGCGTATCTGCCGCAGTGGGGGGCAGGGTGTGGCGAATCCGCTTCGCAGGGGGCGGCGCCGCGGTCGCGGTTGAGGTCGTGGCGCGCAACTGCGCGCGCAGGCCTGCGAACGGCTTGTCCGGCTTGTCCGCCGAGCCGGCGCCGCCGTGTGCGCCCGCATCGGCGCGGGGTGTGGCGGCGCGGCGGCCCATGCTGGCGCTCAGCCGCCGAGGGCGTCGAGGTAGCGCTCGGCGTCGAGCGCGGCCATGCAGCCGGTGCCGGCCGAAGTCACCGCCTGGCGGTAGATGTGGTCCTGCACGTCGCCGGCCGCGAACACGCCCGGGATGCTGGTCTGGGTGGCGTTGCCGTTGCGCCCGCCGTGGGTGACGATGTAGCCGCCTTCCATCTCGAGCTGGCCCTCGAAGATGTCGGTGTTGGGCTTGTGGCCGATGGCGATGAACACGCCCTGCAGTGCCACGTCGCGGGCGGCGCCGGTGTTGGTGTCCTTGATGCGCATCCCGGTCACGCCACTGTTGTCGCCGAGCACCTCGTCGAGCGTGGCGTTGAGCGCGAGCTCGATCTTGCCGGCGGCGACCTTCTCCATCAGCTTGTCGATCATGATCTTCTCGGCGCGGAACTTCTCGCGGCGATGGACCAGCGTGACCTTCTTCGCGATGTTGGCGAGGTAGAGCGCTTCCTCGACCGCGGTGTTGCCGCCGCCGATCACGGCGACCTCCTGGTTGCGGTAGAAGAAGCCGTCGCAGGTGGCGCAGGCAGACACGCCGCGGCCGGCGAATTTCTCTTCGGAGGGCAGGCCGAGGTACTTGGCGGTGGCGCCGGTGGCGATGATCAGCGCGTCGCAGGTGTACTCGCCGTTGTCGCCGACCAGGCGGAAGGGCTTCTCGGCCAGTTTCACCGTGTGGATGTGGTCGAAGATCATCTCGGTGTTGAAGCGCTCGGCGTGCTTCTGGAAGCGTGCCATCAGGTCGGGGCCCATCACGCCGTCGGCGTCGGCCGGCCAGTTGTCCACCTCGGTCGTGGTCATCAACTGGCCGCCCTGGGCGAGGCCGGTGACGAGGACGGGGTTCAGGTTGGCGCGTGCGGCGTACACGGCAGCGGTGTAGCCGGCGGGGCCGGAGCCGAGGATCAGCAGGCGGGCGTGTTTCGTGGTCATGAGGAGCATTCCTGCGCGTAACGGGACAAGGCGCGGATTATAGCGGAGGGGCGTTGCACCCGCGGCCATGGGCGCGATTGATCGGGCGCATCGGCTGCCGTGATTCGCGACCCCCGCGTGTGACCGATTTCACGACATCACCATTATCGGGGCCACATTCGTTTAAACTTATGGCCTGTTTTATCGACTCATTGACCCGTTTCGTGCTTTCCGGAGTGCGCATGACCCAGACCACCGCCGTTTCCGTCGTTGCCCTGAAGACGTTCTCGCTTTTCCATGGTCTGTCGGACGAAGCGCTGGGCAATATCGCCCGCGTGTCGATGATGCGCAGGTTCCCGCGCGGGCAGTCCGTGGTGTGTGCAGGCGATCGGCCCGACTATGTCTATCTGGTGCTGACCGGCAGCCTCAAGGTCGTGGTCAGCGACGAGGACGGGCGCGAGGTCATCCTGTCCATCCTCGGTCAGGGCGAGCTCTTCGGCGAGATGGGCATGTTCGACGAGCGTCCGCGTTCGGCTTCGGTGATCGCGGTGGTGCCTGCCGATCTGGTGCTGATCTCCAAGCAGGATTTCCGCCGCATCATGCACGACAGCTTCGATGTGTCGTGGCGCATCATGTGCAACCTCGCCGAGCGCCTGCGTAACGCAGATCGCAAGATCGAGAGCCTGGCCCTGATGGACGTCTACGGGCGGGTGGCGCGGCTGCTCATCGAGATGTCCGAGGACGTGGGCGGCGAGGTCGTGGTGGTGCGCAAGATTTCCAAGCAGGACATCGCCAAGATGATCGGCGCCTCGCGCGAGATGGTCAGCCGCGTGATGAAGGATCTCGGTCAGCAGGGGCTGATCGAGGAGCGTGCCGACGGCATCGTGCTGCGTGAGCGCCTGAACGACGTCTGAGGATCCCCTGTGGCGCGTCCAGGCGGGCCGCTGTCGCATGCGGCGACGCACGAGGGCTTTGTGAGCAGGCGCAACATCGGCGGCGGGCGGGGCGGGTGATCCCGTATAATCCGGCCTTGTTTCACTCTGGCCGTCCGGTCGCAACGCAATGCTGTCTCGCTCGTCCTCCCGTTCCCAGCCGCTGCCGGAAAAGATCTCGCTCCTGTTGCAGGAAGCGCGCTGGCTGATTCTGGGCGTGATGTCGCTCTATGTCGGGCTCGTGCTGGTGGGCTACAGCGAGGCCGATCCCGGCTGGTCGCACGCCGCCGACGTGGCCCGCGTGGCCAACCCCGGCGGGCGCTTCGGCGCCTGGCTGGCCGACCTGCTGCTCTATCTCTTCGGCGTGTCCTCGTGGTGGTGGGTGGTGTTCCTCGGCTACAGCCTGCTGTGGGGGTTTCGCCGCCTGAAGAACCGGCTCGAGCTCGACCATCGCTCCTTCATCTTCGTGATGATCGGTTTTCTCGTCGTGCTGCTCACCAGCAGCGCGCTCGAGTTCCTGCGCTTTCATTCTCATGGCGCTGCGGTGCCGCTCGAGCCGGGCGGGCTGCTCGGGATGGAGCTCGGGCGGGCAGTCCAGCGCTATTTCGGCTTCACCGGCGGTACCTTGCTGCTGCTGGCGCTGATGGCCTCGGGTCTGTCGCTGTTTACCGGCGTGTCGTGGCTGGCCGTGGTCGAGCGCATCGGCCTCGGGCTGGAGCGGGGCCTGATCGCGATGCAGCAGGGCTGGATACGCTGGCAGGATCGGCGCGCGGGCCGCGAGATCGCCGAAAAGCGCGAGGCGGTCGTGCAGACCCGCCGCCGCAAGGTCGAGAAGGAGGCGCCGCCGCCGTTGCGCATCGAGCCTGCGGTGGTCGCCGTGCCCAGATCCGAGCGCGTGGAGAAGGAGCGTCAGCAGACCCTGTTCGCCGATGCGCCCGAAGGCGCCATTCCGCCGGTTGCGCTGCTCGACCCGGCAAGCGGTGGCGTCGAGCCGCCGTCGCCCGAGACGCTCGAATTCACATCGCGGCTGATCGAAACCAAGCTCGCCGACTTCGGCGTCGAGGTCAAGGTGCTCGCTGCCTACCCCGGCCCGGTCATCACCCGCTACGAAGTCGAGCCCGCCACCGGGGTCAAGGGCAGCCAGGTGGTCAACCTGGCCAAGGACCTCGCGCGCGCGCTGTCGCTGGTGTCGATCCGCGTGGTCGAGACCGTGCCCGGCAAGTCGTGCATGGCCTTCGAGCTGCCCAACCCGAAGCGCCAGATGGTGCGCCTGTCCGAGATCATCGGCTCCAAGGTGTACCAGGACGCGCATTCGCCGCTCACCGTGGTGTTGGGCAAGGACATCGGCGGCCAGCCGGTGGTGGCCGACCTCGCCAAGATGCCGCACCTGCTGGTGGCCGGTACCACCGGCTCGGGCAAGTCGGTGGGCATCAACGCGATGATCCTGTCGCTGCTATACAAGAGCGAGCCCGATCGGGTGCGGCTGATCATGGTCGACCCGAAGATGCTGGAGCTGTCGATCTACGAGGGCATCCCGCACCTGCTGGCGCCGGTCGTCACCGACATGAAGCACGCCGCCAACGCGCTCAACTGGTGCGTGACCGAGATGGACAAGCGCTACAAGCTGATGGCCGCGGTCGGCGTGCGCAACCTCGCCGGCTTCAACAAGGCGGTGCAGGAGGCGCGCAAGGCCGAGACGCCGCTCACCAATCCGTTCTCGATCAGCCCGGAGAACCCCGAGCCGCTCGAGCCCTTGCCCTACATCGTGGTGGTGGTGGACGAGCTCGCCGACATGATGATGGTGGTGGGCAAGAAGGTCGAAGAGCTGATCGCCCGCCTGGCGCAGAAGGCGCGTGCCGCCGGTATCCACCTCATCCTCGCCACCCAGCGCCCGTCGGTGGACGTGATCACCGGCCTGATCAAGGCCAACGTGCCCACGCGCATCGCCTTCCAGGTGTCGAGCAAGATCGACTCGCGCACCATCCTCGACCAGATGGGCGCCGAGACCCTGCTCGGCATGGGCGACATGCTCTACCTCGCGCCGGGCACCGGGCTGCCGGTGCGGGTGCATGGCGCCTTCGTCGCTGACGACGAGGTGCACAAGGTGGTCGATCACCTCAAGAAGATCGGTCCGCCGGACTACATAGAGGGCATCCTGGCTGCGCCGGAGGACGATCTGGAAGCCGCGCTCGGCGGTGGCGGGGAGGGCGGCGACGGCGAGTCGGACGCGCTCTACGATCAGGCGGTGGAAGTCGTCATCAAGACCCGACGGCCATCGATCTCGCTGGTGCAGCGTCACCTGCGCATCGGCTACAACCGCGCTGCACGCCTGATCGAGCAGATGGAGCGCGCGGGGCTGGTGTCGCCGATGGGCAGCAACGGCAACCGTGAAGTCATCGTTCCGGCCAAGGAGAGCGAATGAGTTTTCTGATCAAGGCGGCGCCCCTGCTGATGCGTGGCGCGGCAGCGCTTGCGCTGGCGACGGCCGCGTTGACGGCGGTTGCGGCTGACGGCGTGGCGCAGTTGCGCGCCTTCGTCGATGGCGCGCGCAGTGCCGAGGGCGAATTCGAGCAGGTGGTGACCGCACAGTCGGGGCGCCGGCCGCAGGAGGCGTCCGGCAGCTTTGCCTATGCGCGACCCGGTCGATTCCACTGGGAATACGACCGTCCCTATCGCCAGGTGCTGATCGGTGACGGCAAGGTGCTGTGGTCGTGGGATCCGGACCTCAACCAGGTCACCGTGCGCGAGATCGGTGACGCCCTCGGCGCCACGCCGGCGGCCATCCTGTTCGGCAGCGGCGCGCTGGACGACAATTTCGAACTCGCCGACGGTGGCGAGCACGACGGCCTGGCCTGGGCCGAGGCGCGCCCGCGGCAGACGGAGAGCGGCTTCGAGGCGCTACGCATCGGTCTCGCCGATGGCCGGCTCATGCGCATGGAAATGCGTGATCACTTCGGCCAGACGACGGTGATCCGCTTCACCCGGCTGCAGGCCAATCCGGCGCTCGCTGCCGATCGCTTCCGCTTCACGCCGCCGGCTGGCGCCGACATCATCGGTGACGTGCCCGGCACCGCACGCTGACCCTGCGCCCGCATGACCGACCTTTTCGAGGCGCTCGACCCGCCGCAGGTGCCACTTGCAGAGCGCATGCGGCCCAAGACTCTGGACGAGGTGGCGGGTCAGGCTCATCTGCTCGGTCCGGGCAAGCCTCTGCGGCTGGCTTTTGAATCGCGCCGGCCGCATTCGATGATCCTTTGGGGGCCGCCCGGCGTGGGCAAGACCACGCTCGCGCGCTTGATGGCGCGCGGTTTCGATGCCGATTTCACGGCCCTGTCGGCGGTGTTTTCCGGGGTCAAGGAAATCCGCGAGGCGATCCAGCAGGCGCAGGCGGCGAAGGCGCGCGGTCGGCACACGATCCTGTTCGTGGATGAGGTTCATCGCTTCAACAAGGCGCAGCAGGATGCCTTCCTGCCCTTCGTCGAGCAGGGCCTGGTGACCTTCATCGGCGCAACGACCGAGAACCCGTCCTTCGAGGTCAATTCGGCGCTGTTGTCGCGCGCGGCCGTTTATGTGCTGGAGTCGCTCGACACGGCGGCGATGACCCAGCTCTTCGAACGCGCGCATGCGATTGCGTGTGCAGATCTCGGCTTCGAGGACGATGCCCGTGAGCGCCTGATCGGTTTCGCCGATGGCGATGCGCGGCGCCTGATGAATCTCATCGAGCAGTTGCAGGTGGCGGCGGAGACGGCGAAGGTCAATCCGGTCAGCGCGGCATTCGTCGATCAGGCGCTGTCGCGCAACCTGCGCCGGTTCGACAAGGGTGGCGAGGCGTTTTTCGACCAGATCTCCGCGCTGCACAAGTCGGTGCGCGGCTCCGATCCGGATGCCTCGCTGTACTGGCTGTGCCGCATGCTCGACGGCGGCGCCGATCCGCTCTACCTCGGGCGACGCCTGGTGCGCATGGCCGTGGAAGACATCGGCCTCGCCGATCCGCGCGCGCTCGACATGGCGCTCAACGCCTGCGCGACCTACGAGCGGCTGGGATCTCCCGAGGGCGAACTCGCGCTCGCTCAGGTGACGATCTTCCTTGCCTGTGCCGCCAAGTCGAACGCCGCCTACATGGCCTACAACGCCGCACGCGCCTTTGTTGCCAGCGATGGCTCGCGCCCGGTGCCGCTGCATCTGCGCAACGCGCCGACCAAGCTCATGAAGGCGCTCGATTACGGCAAGGCCTACCGCTACGCGCACGACGAGCCCGAGGCCTACGCCGCCGGCGAAAACTATCTTCCCGACGGCATGCGTCCCCCTGGCTGGTATCAACCCACACCACGCGGCATGGAGTCGCGCATCGCCGACAAACTTGCCCATCTGCGCGCGCTGGACCGCGAGGCCGCGCAGCGCAGCCGGGAGGGGGAAAGGGGGCAGCCGAAAAGCTCACAACAAAATGCGAGGCAAAGCCCGTCAGGCGGCTCGGCCTCGCGTGAAGACCCGGCGAGAAAAAGCACGCCGGGCGAGGAGAGTCTCAATGCGGGAGGGGATGATCCTTCATGAACCTCGCGCACAAACTCGCCGCCCGCTCTGCTTTTCGGGTGTCGCCGCAAGCGTTCGCACGCTCGATGAGGTCGAGCATGAAGTTGGTCAGGACCATCACCCCTTCGGGCGTCTGCACCAGGCCGCAACACACTTGTGCGGCGGCCGCGTCCGGGATGTCTTCATGCTCGGCAATCAGCGATACCTCCTCCTCGGTCAGGTCGCAGTAGTCTAGGCAGTCACGAATCGATAGCATGCCGAACTCCTCCAGTGGTGAGCCGTCTGTCGCGGCTTCGTGGTTGATCTAAGGATAATTGACACGCGACCTTTTGCAAGTTCGATTTACGTAGCGTCAACTAAACAAGTTATTGATTGGAAAAGTTAATTTTTGCAGTGCGCCATCCGTCAGGGGCCCTGTAGAAAGCCACGAACAATGATGTGCTTGCAGTCCATGGCGCACCCAAAGTCTTAACTTCCGGTCACAAGTTACTGATTCAGAACGTTCCAGGAAAATTCACCGATGCTCGATATCCAGCTCCTTCGAACCCAGATCGACACCGTCGCCGCTCGCCTCGCCACGCGCGGGCTGCAGCTCGACACCGCCGCCTTCCAGGCGCTGGAAGACGAGCGCAAGCACTTGCAGACGCGCACCCAGGAACTGCAGGCCCGCCGCAATGCATTGTCGAAGCAGATCGGCATGTTGAAGGGCAAGGGCGAGGACGCCTCTGGCGTGATGGCCGAAGTCGCCCAGCTCGGCGACGAGCTCAAGGCCTGCGAGCAGGCGCTGCCGGTGCTGCTCGAGCGCATGAACGCATTCCTCGCCACGCTCCCCAACCTGCCGCAGGAGGGCGTGCCGGTGGGGGCGGACGAGACCGGCAACGTCGAGGTCCGGCGCTGGGGCTCGCCGCGCAGCTACGACTTCGAGGTCCGCGACCATGTAGACCTCGGTGCGCCGCTCGGGCTCGACTTCGAGACCGGCGCCAAGCTCTCGGGCTCGCGCTTCGCCTTCCTGCGCGGTCCGGTGGCACGCCTGCACCGCGCGCTGGCGCAGTTCATGCTCGACACCCACACCCGCGAGCACGGCTACACCGAGTGCTACACGCCCTACATCGTCAATGGCTCGGCGCTCTACGGCACCGGCCAGTTGCCCAAGTTCAAGGAAGACCTGTTCTGGGTGCTGCGCGGCGGTGACGAGGAGGGGCTGGAGCAATACCTGATCCCGACCGCCGAGATCACCCTCACCAATAGCGTGCGCGAGGACGTGCTCGCGCTCGACGCGCTGCCGATCCGCATGACCGCGCACAGCCCGTGCTTCCGCTCCGAGGCCGGCAGCGGCGGGCGCGACGTGCGCGGCATGATCCGTCAGCACCAGTTCGACAAGGTCGAGATGGTGCAGATCGTCGAACCGGCCAAGAGCGACGAGGCGCTCGAGCAGATGGTCGGCCACGCCGAGGCCATCCTGCAGAAGCTCGAGCTCCCGTACCGCGTGATCACGCTGTGCACCGGGGACATGGGCTTCTCGGCGGCGAAGACCTACGACCTCGAGGTGTGGCTGCCGGCGCAGAACACCTACCGCGAGATCTCGAGCTGCTCGAACTGCGAGTCCTTCCAGGCGCGCCGCATGCAGGCGCGCTTCAAGAACGCGCAGGGCAAGAACGAGCTGGTGCACACCCTCAACGGCTCGGGCCTGGCAGTCGGCCGGACCCTGGTCGCGGTGCTGGAGAACCACCAGCAGGCCGATGGCTCGATCGTGATCCCGAAGGCGCTGGTGTCCTACATGGGCGGCGTCGAGGTGCTCGAAGCGCCGCTCTGACCGGGCGTGCCCGGTACCGCGCGCCTGGTGCGGCGCGGGCCTTCAGTCGCGTTGTCCCAGGCGCAGGCCGGGCGTGCTCAGCGGTGCGGCGTGTGCGGGTTCCATGCGCAGCAGGATGTCGTGGTAGCTGCGCACGTTCTCGGCCATCACCACCGCCTCGCCGCCACGCGCCGGACCGGATTTGAGCCGCGCCGCGTACTGGGGGCGTGACAGCAGCGGCAGCACGGCTTTCATGTCGTACCAGGCGTGCTCGTCCTTGCCCAGGCTGCGGGCGATGGCGCGCGCCCCGTTGAAGTGCCCCATGCCCAGGTTGTAGGCCGCCGCCGTCATCCACCAGCGGTCCGGTTCGGGCACTTCGGCGGGCAGGTCGTCCTTGAGCATCGCCAGGTAGCGGGCGCCGCCGAGGATGCTTTCGCGAGCATCGAGCCGGTTGGCGACGCCGAGGCGGTCGGCGGTGTCGGAGGTCAGCATCATCATGCCGCGCACCCCGGTGAACGAGGTGGCGGCCGGATCCCATTGCGATTCCTGATAGGCCACGGCGGCGAGATAGCGCCAGTCGATGCCGCTGTGCGCTTCGGCGTCCTCGAAGTGGCGGCGGTAGCGGGGCAGGCGCTCGTTGAGCCGCTCGAGGAAGGCCTTGATGTCGGCGTCCTTCAGCCGGCGAATGTGGCCGAAGTGGCGATCGGCGATGCGGGCGAGCGCGCCGCTGCGGGTCGCGTCGGCGATGAAGGCATCGACTTCCGTACCGATGTCGGCATCGCGCAGGGATGTGGCCCACGAGATGGATGACGGCGTAGGCAGTTCCCAGGCAATCTCGATCTCGGGATGGATCCTCGCCGCGAAGGCGTAATGCAGGCGGTCGGTGGCGACCAGGTCGAGCTCGCCGGCGGCGAGTCGGGCGAGCAGGGTTTCCTCGCCGTCATGGATCGGGAAATGGACATTGAGGCCCGCAATGCGTGCGCGGATGTCGGTGGCGTGCTGCGCAGCCAGCGATCCACGCCGCGCGGTCACCGTGCGGCCGGCGAATTCGCTTTCCTGGCGGATCGGCGCGCTGTCGCTGCGCGCGGCGACGACGTAGTCCACCTCGCGCAGCGCAGCCGACCACCGCAGGGGCAGGCGGTCGTTGCGGCCGAGGCTGGCGGCTGCGATGTGGGCCCGGCCCTGGATTACCGCATCGAGCGCGCGGGTGGCGTCCGGGTAGGTGTCGAAACGAACCGCGACGCCGAGCCGCTCCCCGAGCGCGAGCAGCAGTTCATGCTCGAAACCGCCGACTTCGCCATTCGCGTCCTTGCGGTACGAGATTGCGTCGTGGCGGGTTGCGACCCGCAGCTCGCCGAGCTTGCGGTAGTCGGCAAGCGGCGGCGCGGTGGCTGGCGAGCAGGCGGCGAGCGCAAGGGCAACGAGGACCGACAACAGGAGGCGCACGGAAGTTTGACCAGTCATGACGACCGGATTCTGCGCTGCACGCCGTCGCGCTGGCAATCCTGCGACGGCGGCAACGCGAGGGGACGTGCCGCTCAGGTGCTCGCCGGCCGTGCGTCCGCGCCCGTGCGCCAGTGCCGCAGGCTCTCCAGCAGCGACAGCAGCGCCGGTACGAAGAACAGCACCAGCACCGCCGAGAAGCCGAGCCCGAACGCGATCGACGTCGCCATCGGAATCAGGAACTGGGCCTGCAGCGAGCGCTCGAAGAGCAGCGGCGTGAGGCCGCCGATGGTGGTCAGCGAGGTCAGCAGCACCGCGCGCAGGCGGCCACAGGCGGCACCCACCAGCGCATCGTGCACGCTCGCGCCCTTGTTCTGCAGCTCCTTGAACAGACTCACCAGGATGATCGAGTTGTTCACCACGATGCCGGCGAGGCCGAAGAGGCCGAACATCGACAGGATGGTCAGGTCGATGTCGAGGACCCAGTGGCCGAAGATCGCGCCCGCCAGCCCGAGCGGGATGGCCGACATCACCACCAGCGGCCAGCTCCATGACGAGAACGACCACACCAGGATGAGGTAGATCAGCGCCAGACCGAGGATGAGGCCGGCGCGCATGTCCGCCATGGTCTCGCGCTGGTCGGCGGAGCGGCCTTCGAAGCTGAACTCGAAACCGTACTTCTGTGCGAGCTGGGGCAAGGTGTCGGCTTCGAGCAGGGCCTGTACCGCGTTGGCATTGGTGACGTCGCTGGCGACGGCAGCCGACACCTCCACCGCCAGCCGGCCCTGGGCATGGCGCAGGGCCTCGAAGCCGCGGCGCGATTCCCAGCTCGCCACGGTGGCGAGCGGGGCGAAGCGGCCGTCGGGCAGGCTGACGGTGATGCGCTCGAAGACGTCGAGCCGGCTGCGCTCGTCGCGCGGCAACATCACCCGCACCTCGAGCTCGTCCCGCCCCACCTGCACGAGCTGGGCGAGGGCGCCGTCGAAGGCGGCGCGCAACTGGCGGCCGAGGCTCTCGGTAGTGAGTCCGAGCGCCTCGCCGGCGGGCGTCAGGCGGTAGACGAGCTGCTCCCGTCCGTAGGGCATGTCGTCCTCGGGCTCGCTGACGCCGGGAATGCTCGTCAGTGTCTCCGCCAGCTCGAGCGCGGCGGCCTTGAGGGCGTCGGCGTTGTCGGCGGTCAGGCGGATGTTGAGGTCGCGTCCCGGTGGGCCCGACTGGCGGGCGGTGAAGGTGAGCAGTTCGATGCCGGCCGCCGCGGGCAGCTTCTCGCGCCAGACGGCGAGGAAGCGTTCGTTGCGCACCTCGCGCTGGTCGGGCGGGGTGAGCTCGACCATGATGCCGGCGAGCTGGTCGCCGCGCGCGCTCGATCCGCTGCCGCTGCTGATGGTGCCGCCGAGCCGGGCCACCGCGGTCTGGATCAGGCCACCGCCCAGTTCCGCCTCGGCAGCGAACAGGGCGCGTTCGAGTTCGTCTAGGAAGGCCTCGGTACGGGCTCGTGGCGTGCCGGCGACGAAGGTGGCGTTGGCGTAGATCACCTGGCCCTCGGGCGTGGGAAAGAACACGAAGCCGATGCGCCCGCCCGCGATGAGCCCGACCGCGAGCACCATCAGTGCGACCGCAATGGACACGGTCGCGCCGCGCCAGGTCAGTGCGCGCTCCACCATGCGCCGGAAGGGGCCGTCGCGAAACCCGGTGAATGCGGCGTCGAGCCGCGCCCGCAATGCCGACTGCTTCAGGGCCGCCTCGCCGGCGAGCGCGCCGCGCAGGTGGGCCGGAAGGATCAGGAAGCACTCGAGCAGGGAGGCGACGATCACCGCCACCATCACGAACGGAATGTCGCCGAGGATGTTGCCGATGATGCCGCCCACCATCATCAGCGGCAGGAAGGCGGCTACCGTGGTCAGCGACGAGGCCAGCACCGGCCCGAGCATCCGGCGCGCGCCCCCGATCGCGGCCTGGGCGGGGCCCTCTCCCATGTGGCGATGGGTGTCGGCGTCCTCGCTGACGACGATGGCGTCGTCCACGATGATGCCCAGCGCCATGATGAGAGCGAACAGGCTCATCATGTTGATCGTGCCGCCGAAGAAGAACATCAGCCCGAGAGTGGCGAGAAACGCGGTCGGGATGCCGATCATGACCCACAGCGCCACCCGTGCCGGCAGGAAGAAGTACAGCACGGCGACCACCAGCAGCAGGCCGGAGAGCCCGTTCTCGATCAGCAGTTCGATGCGATCGCTGATCAGTTGCCACTGCGTGTCGAAGACCTCGAGGCCGATGCTTGGCGGCAGCGTGGGGCGGGTCTTTTCGAGCCAGCCGTCGAGGATGCGCGCGGCCTTGAGCGAGTGTCCGTTCTCGCTGCGCTGCAGTTGCAGTTCGACCACGCTGTCGCCGCGCTCGAAGAGCGCGAGCTCGTTGGCACGCGGCTCGCGCGTTATGGTTGCGATCTCGTCCAGGCGTACCACGCCGCGCTCGTCGCTCAGCACCGCGAGCGGCGCGAAGGCGTCTGCGCTGCGGCGCTGTTCCAGGCCGCGGATCTCGCGCGCGCCGTCGGCGTCGCCGGCGATGCCCGCCGGGATGTCGCGCGCGACCTGGCCCACACGATCGCCGACCTGCACCAGCGACAGGCCGAGCGTTTCCAGCGCCGCCGACGGGATCTCGATCGCGATGCGTTCCTCGGGCAGGCCGGTGATGCTGACGCGATCGATGCCGGCGGCGAGCAGTTCCTGCTCGAAGCGTCGGACCCAGGGCCGGAGTTCCTCGACGCTGCGGCCACGCACGAGCAGACGGGCGATCGGCTCGTAGCGCGACACGCGACTGACTTCGGGGGTCTCGGCGTCGCGTGGCAGGTTGCGGAACTCATCCACGCGCTGGCGCACCTGGTCGAGGGCGAGCAGTGCGTCGGTGCCCTCATGCAGTTCGAGGGTGATGCTCGCCACGCCCTGGGCCGAGGTGGAGCTCATGCGCTTGAGGCCGTCCACGGTCTTCAGGCGCTCCTCGAGGGGCACGGTGATGCCGTTCTCGACGTCCTCGGCCGCGGCGCCGCTCCACACCACGCGCACCGAGATCACGTCGAGTTCGAAGGTGGGAAAGAACTGCACGTTCATGCGCGTGAGGCCGATCACCCCGAGGACGAAGGCGAGCAGCATCAGCACGTTGGCCGCCACCTTGTGGCCGGCCAGGCGTTCGAGCACGCTGACGTGCTTCATCGCGCGGCCCCGACCACCTCGACCGCCAGCCCGTCGATCGCATGCGGCAGGTGGGTGGCGAGGATGCGCGTGCCGCGGGCCAGCGCCTCCGTTGCCGTGGCGGGGCGAACGAGTAGCGTGAGCGTCCCGCCATCGCGACGCTCGCCGGCGCGGCGCACGGGCAGGGCGCGCAGCCGGTTGTCGTCGCCGATCAGATAGATGCGGTCGCCGCCATGCAGCGCCGAGGGCGGTACGGCGAACACGTCGCTCGCGGTCGGGCGCTCGAGCACGGCGTTGACGAAGGCGCCGACCGGGACCCGGCTCGCATCGTCGAGGCGCAGCAGGACGTCAACGCCGCGCGCGTCGGCCTCGCCGCTGATGCGGTCGAGACGGGTGAGCAGGGTGCTCGTGCCGAACTCGGCGCGCGCCTGCAGGACCTCGCCCCGCGCCAGCGCGGTGCGCAGTTCCTCGGCGTAGATCGCGGGGACGCGGGCACGCAGGTAGAGCGCATCGGACGCGTACAGGCTGAGCAGGACCTGTCCCGGCTGCACCTGGTCGCCGGCGGCAACCTCGACCTTGCCGATGCGTGCGGCAAAGGGCGCGGTGATCTCGCCACGCTCGGCGTCGCGCCTGGCTTCCGCCAGCTTGGCCTGCAACTGGGCGAGGCGCGAGGGGTGCTCGGTGATCGCCTGCTGGCGCTGTGACAGCGACAGGCGGACGCGGGCGACTTCTTCGCGCGCCTGATCGAAGGCGCTCTCGGCACCCAGTCGAGCGTTCTTGAGGCGCTCGAACCGCGCCAGCTTCGCCTCGGCCAGTTGCAGCAGGGTGCGCTCCTGCGCGATCGCCTCCTGGTCGTGCCGGTGGCGGATGCGTTCGCGCTCGACATCGGCCGTCGCCTGCGCAATGCGCGGCTGGAGGTCGCGCGGATCCATGCGCGCGAGCACGGCGCCGGCCTCGACCTGGTCGCCGTCGCGCACCTTTACCTCGATGATGCGCCCGCCGATCGGCGCCGCCGCGCGGATGCGGTCCGGGGCTTCGATGCGGCCGTAGAGCACGAGCGTGGGCTGTGCAGTCGTGCTGGTCAGTTCGTGCGCTTCGACGCGCCAGACGCGCTCTCGGACTTCGACAGGCGGTACGAGCGGGCGGGTGGCGCGCAAGATGACGAACCCGACCACCGCCAGCAGCAGGATCAGCACAGGAATGAGACGGCGCATGGGAAGCCTTCGAAGCCGCACTGCGGCTCGTTTATCAGGAATCGCTTATTTTACAGCCTCACGCCTCAGCAAGTGCCGCGGATCACGCTCTTTCCGCTGGAAGAGGAGCCGGCTCGGCGCTCATTCGTCGAGCCAGTCCGACTCCCAGCGTGCGAGCTCGGGGAAATGGCGCGTTGCGCTCTTTCCGAGCGCCACGTCGAGCTGCTCGATCAGCGCGTGCAGTTGCTTGTCGGGCGCTTGCGGGAGCATCGGCTCGAGCTCGATCACCAGATCGCCCGCAGCACGCCGACCGCGCCCGGGGAAACCCGCTCCGGTCACGCGCAGCGTGCGCGCGTGTGCGACGCCGGGTTCGAGCGCCACCGTGCGCAAGCCTGCAGGATGGGGGATACGCAAGGGGCCGCCGATCAGCATCCTGAGCGCACTGACCGGCCGTTGCAGGACGAGGTTCCGTCCGTCGCGGCGGAAAAGCGGGTGAGGGGACAGGCAGATGCGCAGACGGAGGTCGCCGGGTGGATGGCCCGCCTCGGGATGGGCCTCGCCCTCGCCGGCCAGGCGGAGCTCGTCATCGTCGATCAGTCCCGGCGGGATCTGCACCTGCAGCCAGCGTTCGCCGACCTCTTCCCCGCTGCCGGCGCAGTGGCTGCAAGCCTGGGTGTTGCGGTAGCCGCGCCCGTCGCAGTCCAGGCAGCGAATCAGGCCGTTTGCGCCGCGGACTCGGCCCGAGCCGCGACAGGGTTCGCACAGGCGGCTGACGCTGAGCTTCTCGAGCCCGGTGCCCCCGCATTGCGAGCACGGCTGCGGGGTACGCACGGACACCGAGCGGGTGGCGCCGAGGAAGGCGTCCTCGAAACTGATCTCGAGCGTCTGCAGGCGATCGGCGCCGCGGGCGGGCGCCGGGTCCGCCTTGCCGGCGTCGGCGTCATTCGTGTCGGGAGCGTCCGCGTCTTCGAGCAGGGTCGAGAGCAGGCGGTCGTGGGCCTGGCGCAGGCGCCTGAAGTGCTCGAGCGCAGCCGGGTCGGGATTGCGGTCGGGGTGCCACTGCATCGCCAGCTTGCGAAAGGCGCGCTTGATCTGGTGCGTCGTGGCGCCGGGCTGCAGCCCGAGCAGTGCGTGGGCATCGGACATCTTCGGTATCGCGGAAGCGCTTGAGAACGTGAGCTTAACCGAGCAGGCTCGCCGGCTGCGGGCATCGAAAACAAAAAAAGCCCGGTCCGAAGACCGGGCTTTTCCGCAATGTCTGGCGCGCCCGGAAGGATTCGAACCTCCTACCCCCTGGTTCGTAGCCAGGTACTCTATCCAGATGAGCTACGGGCGCGTTGCCGATTTCGTTTAGAGCCCGATATCGGAAGGCTATTCTGGCGCGCCCGGAAGGATTCGAACCTCCTACCCCCTGGTTCGTAGCCAGGTACTCTATCCAGATGAGCTACGGGCGCTTTGTGCTGCACTGCGAAGGAGCGGGATTATAACGGCTGTGCCCGCAACTTCAAGTGTTACTTGGCGGAGAGGGTGGGATTCGAACCCACGGTAGGCTCGCACCTACGCCTGATTTCGAGTCAGGTACATTCGACCACTCTGCCACCTCTCCGCTCGAAGGTCGGCATTATAGTGAATCCGCCGGGAAAGTGAACGATTTTTTTGAGCCGGGCATCAGCCCGCTGCGCCTGCCTGCGCGGCAGACGGCAGCGGCCGGATGTTCACAGGGCTCAGGCGCTTTTCGGCAGCATTTCCTCGTAGGCGCGCACGGCCTCGGCGGCGTACATCAGGGCCGGTCCGCCACCCATGTAGGTGCACACACCGAGCGTCTCCATGATCTGCTCGCGGGTCGCGCCAAGGCGGATCAGGGCCTTGATGTGAAAGCCGATGCAGGCGTCGCAGCGTTGCGAGACCGCGATCGCGAGGGCGATCAGTTCCTTGTGGAGCTCGGACAGCGCGGCGTCCTGCAGGGAGCTCTTCGCCATGGCGCTGAAACCCTGCATCGTGTCGGGAATCTCCTTGCGCAGCGTGGCGAGGGCCTTGGAGACGTCGGTGGTGATCTGGACAAATGACTTGGACATCGTGGGCGCTTCCATATGTAAGAAAACGCTTATGTTACGCCCTCGGCCCTTGCCTTGCCATCGCGTGCGTTGATCATGGGATAGGTCGGTCGAATTCCGGGACTCAGGCTGATGTGCGCTTGTCGCGCTCGATCAGCGCGTAGGCCGAATGGTTGTGGATGGACTCGAAGTTCTCGGATTCGATCACGTAGGCGTCGATGCGTGGCTCGCGGTTCAACTGGCCGGCGACGTCGCGCACCATGTCCTCGACGAACTTGGGGTTGTCGTAGGCGCGCTCGGTGACCCATTTTTCGTCGGGGCGCTTGAGCAGGCCGAAGACCTCGCACGAGGCCTGGGCTTCGACGAGCTGGACCATCTCCTCGATCCAAAGGTGATCGTTGAGGACCGCGGTGACGGTGACGTGCGAGCGCTGATTGTGCGCGCCGTATTCGGAGATCTTCTTCGAGCACGGGCACAGGCTGGTCACCGGAACGACCACCTTCATGGTGAATTCGTACGCGCCGCCCTCGCGGATGCTGCCGATGAAGCAGACCTCGTAGTCCATCAGGCTCTGCACGCCGGATACCGGGGCGGTCTTGTTGATGAAATAGGGGAAGCTCATCTCGACGTGGCCGGTCTCGGCCTCCAGGCGTTCGACCATGGTGCGCAGCATGGGCTCGAAGTTCTCCACCGAGATCTCGCGCTCGCGACCGTTGAGGATCTCGATGAAGCGCGACATGTGGGTGCCCTTGAAGTTGTGGGGTAGGCCGACGTACATGTTGAAGCTGGCCACCGTGTGCTGCACGCCGCCGCGCTTGTCGGCGACCTTGATCGGGTGGCGGATCGACTTGATGCCGACCTTGTCGATCGCGATCCGGCGGCTGTCGGCGCTGCTCTGCACGTCGGGGATGGCGATTGCGGTGGGGGCGTTCATGGGCAGGTTCCCTGCAGATGGTCGGGGGATGGGCGCGCCGGAACCGGCAGCGAAGTGCAATTGTGTTGCACTTTTCAGCCGATCTTAACTTTCCCGACAAAAATGCTCAAGCTTTAGGCGCAGCCCCGGTTGCGCGCTCGATGCTGGCGAGGATGCCGGCCCGGTCCAGTCCGACCGAGGCGAGCAGCTGCCCCTGGTCGCCGTGGTCGATGAAGTGGTCGGGGAGGCCGAGGCGCAGCACGCGCGGGCGCGCGGCGAGGCTGTCGAGGACGCGCGCGACCTCGGCTCCGGCGCCGCCGATCACCGCGCTTTCCTCCAGGGTCACGATGAGCTCGTGGCTGGCGGCGAGCTCGGCGACCAGCTCGGCGTCGAGCGGCTTGACGAAGCGCATGTTGGCCACGGTGGCGTCGAGCGTCTCGGCGACTTCGCGCGCCACCCCAAGCAGGCTGCCGAAGGCGAGCAGGGCGATGCCGCGGCCGTGGCGCACGACCTCCCCCTTGCCGATCGGCAGGGCGCGCATCTGCGCCTGCGGCACGGTACCGTTGCCACCACCGCGCGGGTAGCGCACCGCGCTCGGGCCGGGGTGCTGCACCGCGGTGTAGAGCATCTGGCGGCACTCGTCCTCGTCGGTGGGCGCCATCACCACCAGGTTGGGGACACAGGCCAGGAAGGAGAGGTCGAAGGCGCCGTGGTGGGTCGCGCCGTCGGCGCCCACCAGGCCGCCGCGGTCGATCGCGAACACGACCGGAAGGTTCTGCAGCGCGACGTCGTGGATGAGCTGGTCGTAGGCGCGCTGCAGGAAGGTCGAGTAGATCGCCACCACCGGCACGAAGCCTTCGCAGGCCAGGCCTGCGGCGAAGGTCACCGCGTGCTGCTCGGCGATGCCGACGTCGAAGTAACGCTCGGGGAACTCCTGCGCGAAGCGCACCAGGCCGGAGCCCTCGCGCATTGCCGGGGTGATGCCGACGATGCGTGGGTCGGCCTTGGCCATGTCGCACAGCCAGTCGCCGAACACCTGGGTGTAGGTGAGCTTGCCACCGCTCTTGCCGGCCTGGATGCCGGCGGTGTGATCGAACTTGGAGACGCCGTGGTAGAGCACCGGGTCGGCCTCGGCGAGCTTGTAGCCCTGGCCCTTGCGGGTGATCACGTGGAGGAACTGCGGCCCCTTGAGCTTGCGGAGGTTCTGCAGCGTGGGGATGAGCGCGTCGAGGTCGTGGCCGTCGATCGGGCCGTAGTAATGAAAGCCGAACTCCTCGAACAGCGTGCCTGGCCCGATCATGCCCTTGGCGTACTCCTCGACCTTGCGCGCGAGTTCGGCCACTGGCGGCGCCACGCCCAGCACCTTCTCGCCGACACGGCGCGCGGTGTTGTAGGTCGAGCCCGACATCATGCGGGCGAGGATCTTGGTGAGCGCCCCGACCGGTGGCGAGATCGACATCTCGTTGTCGTTGAGGATCACCAGCAGGTTGAGGTTCTCCATGTCGCCGGCGTTGTTGAGCGCCTCGAAGGCCATGCCGGCGGACATCGCGCCGTCACCGATCACCGCGATCGCGTGGCGGTCCTCGGCACGCGCGCGCGCCGCGACCGCCATGCCGAGCGCCGCTGAGATCGAGGTGGAGGAGTGCGCGGTGCCGAAGGTGTCGTACTCGCTCTCGCTGCGGCGCGGAAAACCGGAGATGCCGCCGAAGTGGCGCAGTCCGCTCATCGCCTCGCGGCGGCCGGTGAGCACCTTGTGGCCGTAGGTCTGGTGGCCGACGTCCCACACGATGCGGTCGTACGGGGTGTTGAAGACGTGGTGCAGCGCGATCGTCAGCTCTACCGTGCCGAGGTTGGAGGACAGGTGGCCGCCGGTCTTCGATACCGACTCGATCAGGAAGGCGCGCAATTCCGTGGCGAGGGCGCCGAGTTCGCGGCGATCGAGTGCACGCACATCGGCGGGGCAGCCGATGCGTTCCAGGTTCGGGTAGGGGGCCATGGGGGGATCCGGCTTTCGGGTTGTTCTTGGGGGCCGTCGTCGGGCGTGATCAGAAGGCGCGGTGCACGATGTAGTCCGCCAGCTGCTCCAGGCGCAGCGCGCGCGCGCCGAAGGGGCGCAGGCTGGCGCGGGCGTCATCGAGCATCTCCTCGGCGAGCCGGCGCGCGTCGACGAGGCCGAGCAGGCTCACATAGGTCGGCTTGTCGTTGTCGGCGTCCTTGCCGGCGGTCTTGCCCAGCGTCGCGGTGTCTGCCTCGGCGTCGAGGAGGTCGTCGACCACCTGGAAGAGCAGGCCGACGACCTTGGCGTAGTGGTCCAGGCGCTCGAGCTCGCCGGCATCCAGCGCCGCGCCGGCGCGTGCGCCGAGCAGCACCGCCGCGCGGATCAGCGCGCCGGTCTTGTGGATGTGCATGAACTCCAGCTCTTCGCGCCCCAGCCGCTTGCCCACCGCAGCGAGGTCGATCGCCTGGCCGCCGGCCATGCCGCGCGAGCCGGAGGCGACGGCGAGCTGGTTCAGCATCGCGAGCTGGTTCGCCGGCCCGGTGCCGAGCGGACGCTCGGCGAGAACCTGGAAGGCCAGCGTCTGCAGCGCGTCGCCCGCGAGCAGGGCGGTGGCCTCGTCGAACTCGACATGCACGGTGGGTTTTCCGCGGCGCAGCACGTCATCGTCCATGCACGGAAGGTCGTCGTGCACCAGCGAATAGGCGTGGATCAGCTCGACCGCGCAGGCGATGCGGTCGAGGTCCTCGGCCGCGGCACCGGCGAGTGCGCCGGCCGCATGCGCGAGCAGCGGGCGCACGCGCTTGCCGCCACCGAGCACCGCGTAGCGCATCGCCTCGTGCAGGCGCTGCGGAGCCACCGCGGGGTCGGGCAGCACGCGGGCGAGCGCGACCTCGGTGCGCTGCTGGATCTGAGCCGTCCATTCGGAGAAGGAGGGGAGCTTGCTGTCTGCGTTCATGCGCCTGCCTGGTCGCCGTCACGGCTCGAATCGGTCGGGAAATCGGTGAGGCCGTCGCCTTCGAGCATGCGCACGCGCTGCTCGGCGTCGCCGAGCGTGGCCTGGCAGTGGCGCAGCAGGCCGACGCCGCGCTGGTAGCGCGCGAGGGCATCCTCGAGCGGTAGATTGCCGGATTCCATTTCCTGGACGATGGCCTCGAGCTCGGAGACCGCCGCTTCGAACGACTTGGGGGAGGATGCCGACTTTGGCATGGATCAATATCTGGCGCGGCAAAAGCGGGAAAATAACCGAAGGCGGGTATGGCGGTCAAACAGGGGCTGCCTTACACTAAACCCTTTATTTTTCCGGATTTCTTGTCCGCAAGAGGAGGTTCGGGGATGTCCGACATCGCTTCCAAGGCTCAACTGGCCCAGGCTGCCTCCCAGCTGCCTGTCTCGTGGTACTTCGACCAGAAGATTTTCGAACTGGAGAAAAAGCTCCTCTTCGATGCCGGGCCGGGGTACGTCGGCCATGAGCTGATGGTTCCCGAGGTCGGCAACTACCGTTCGCTCGAGTGGCTGGACCATTCCAAGCTGCTGTTCCGCACCGAGGCGGGCGTCCATCAGATGTCCAACGTCTGCCGCCATCGCCAGGCGATCATGTTGCAGGGCAGTGGTACGACCGAACATGTGGTCTGCCCGGTGCATCGCTGGACCTACGATCAGCATGGGGCACTCATCGGTGCGCCGCATTTCGCTGAGAAGCCCTGCCTGGGTCTCAAGCGCGACGAGCTCGAGTGCTGGAACGGCCTGCTGTTCAAGGGACCGCGCTCGCCCGCAACCGACCTTGCCGGAATGAAGGTGGCGCGAGCGCTGGATTTTTCCGGCTACAAGCTCGATAAGGTCGAGATCCACCGGTGCAACTACAACTGGAAGACCTTCATCGAGGTCTATCTGGAGGATTACCACGTCGTACCCTTCCACCCCGGCCTGGGCAACTTCGTGACCTGCGACGACCTAAGCTGGCAGTTCGGAGACTGGTACTCCGTCCAGCAGGTGGGCATCACATCGCTGGCGAGGCCTGGTTCGGAAACCTACGCAAGATGGCACAAGGCAGTGCTGGAATACTACGGCGAGAACAAGCCCGAGCACGGTGCGATCTGGCTTACCTATTACCCGAACATCATGGTGGAGTGGTATCCACACGTACTCGTCGTCAGCACCTTGATTCCGACCGATGTGGACAGGACGACGAACGTGGTCGAGTTCTACTACCCGGAAGACATCGTCGAGTTCGAGCGCGAGTTTGTCGAGGCAGAACAAGCGGCCTACATGGAGACGGCGGTCGAGGACGACGAGATCGGCGAACGCATGGACCGCGGACGGCTCGCCCTGTACAAGGCGGGGCGCAATGAGTTCGGTCCCTACCAGTCACCGTTCGAGGACGGTATGCAGCACTTCCACGAGTTCTACCGCCGGATCATGGGGTCGCAGATCGAGGACTGATCCGACAAACAGGGCCCCGGCCGCACCGGGGCCCACCCACGCTCAGCAGCGTTCGACGTCGACCACTACGGTGGCCGTATGCCGCTTCCACTCGATATCGATGACGAAGGGGCGCGCTCGCACCGGAACCTGTAGCGTATCCACGCTACCGCGGAAGGTTACCGGCACCGAAATTTCCATTGCCTCGCCGAGCAACTTGCGGGCATTGCCAGCGAGGGTGTTGGCCACTTCGCCTACTGCATCGAGCAGGTTCAATGCACTGTGGTCGGGCTCCTGCATCGCGCTCAGCAACTGGCGCACGAGCGCGTGACCGGCCGTGAAGTAAACTGCGCCGCGATATTCACCGGACACCGTGATGAGTCCGGTGTAATCGAGGGTGGGGAGCGTTTCCTTTCCCGAGGAAAGATAGGATGCGCGAACACTCGCGGCTTCCCCTGTGAGCGCGCGGAAGTACTGCGTCACCGCATCCACAAAAACCTTGATTTCGCTCTCGCTGATGTTCGGCATGAAGGTCTCGCAGGATTATTGAACGACTTGCGTCAGCCCGTTGATGAGTTGCTCGTCCGTGAACGGCTTGTGCAGAAAGCCATGCGCGCCACGTTTCAGCGCTTCGATCGCAGTGGCCTTATCGGAGAGCGCCGAGACGACAAGGATGATCAAGTCGGGATTGTCGCCCAGGATGCGAGGAATGCATTCGATTCCATCCATCTCGGGCATCGTCAGATCCATGGTCACCACGTCGGGCCGAAGTTCCTCGCAGACGCGAACCGCGTCTGCGCCGTTGCGGGCGAGGCCCACAATCTGCCAACTGGACAGCGAGCCGCTGCCGACCACCCGGGCGATACGGGAGCGGATCACGTTCGAGTCATCCACGATGAGCAGTCTCATTTAAGCGCCCTCCGGGCTAGGTGAACCCGCAAAGCGGATACTGAATTCGGTGAAATGCTTCGGCCGGGAGACCAGCTTCAGGCGCCCGCCCAGTGCGCGCACCCGTTCGGCCACCAGATCCAGTCCGACCCCGCGCCCCGCGTGCTCATCGACCGTCGAGGCAGTCGAAAAACCTGGCTCGAAGAGCTTGCCGTAAAGCTGGCGCTCGTCCATCCGCGCGATTTCGTCTTCGCTGCAGGCACCCGAACGGCGGAGCGCGTCTCGGATCCTCTCTTGGTCGATCCCACGCCCGTCGTCGCGAAACACCAGTTCGTAACCTCCTTCTGAAGCCTTGCGGAGCCCTACGAAGACCTCGCCGGCGCTCGGCTTGTTCGCATGCTCACGCTCGGGTGCGGGCTCGATGCCGTGCACGATCGCATTGCGCAGCAACTGCAGTGCAATTTCGCGCACCTGCCTGAACAAGGGATCAGGCAGGTAGCTGATTCCGTCCAGGTCAGTGCGAACTCGCACCTTCTTCTTCTGTTCGGCAGCGATACGGTCAGCGAGCGACTCGATGCTCTGACGCAAGCCCTGTGTTGCATCCGGTTTCTTCGTGGGCGCATGGTCATCGCTGCGGTCTGAAACTGCAGCAAGCAGTTGCTTGACGGTATCGACCCGCTCCAGCATGAGGTCAAGATGCGGTGGAAGGCTGAGCAGATCCTCGCCCCCGATGCCCGTCTTGTCGCGCAGTTCGGCGAGCGTGTCCTCAAAGTCATGTGCGAGATTCTCGAACAAGCCCAAGCTCAGCGCGGCGGCATCGCCCTTGATTCCGTGGATGCTTCGGAACACAGCCGTAACCTGTCGGCGCAACTCTTTCTCGTTCTGTGCAGATTGCTGCAGGATCGCATTGACGTTATTGAGCGTCTGCTCCGTTTCATCGAGGAACCGCGTGAGGGAATCCCGATCGGCCGACAAGGTTGCAAGGAGTGAGGCAATCTCGCTTCGTGCACCACGTCTGGCCTCCTCGAGTTCACGCGTCAGACGCACCTGCTCGGTCACGTCGATCACGGTGACCAGGAGGTTTTCGACTTCGTTATCGCGCTTCACGCGGTTGAAGGCGAGCGTGAGATAGCGGGGGCTTCTGGATGCACCTGATGTGAAGACCTCAATCTGCTGCAGCGGATTCAACTCCCGTACGAGTTCCTCCTTCACACGTTTCCCGAACAGCAGCCCGATGTAGTCTCGGGCGGAGGCGAAGACCTCCGGCGAAACCATTTTCTCGAGCAGGGGCATGAACTCTGCGCCGCGCTCGATCGTCCGCCCCATGATCGCGGGCAGTGCCGAAGACATCTGGGAACCGATCCGGCCATCCTTGTCGAGCAGGAAAAGGCCTTCGTTCACCGTCGCCAGGATGCGTTCGGTTTCCTCGCGTGCGGTCTCGGCAACCGCATCGCTCGCACGCAGGCTGCGGACAAAATTGAGCAGGATGAAGAAGAAGTTGCCGAGCGCGAGCACGATCACGGCGATCTGTATCCAGCGCAGCATGGCCGCCTGGCGCTGCGCGTTCCCTTCGAGTTCCGCGGTTAGCTTGTTCATCAGCCCCAGCAGCGTAGCGCTGTTCGTGCGCGCATACTCGACCGCTTTGTCAATGTCGGTCAGCGTTGCCTGGGGCCCCAGCGCTGCCGCGATTGCGGCGAGATAGGGGTGCCACAGTCTCGTCGAATCAGAAAGCAGGCTCCGTTCTGCTTCGCGCTCAAGCGCATCGACGCGAACCAGTTCACCGATCGGGCCGATTACGCTCCCGCCTGTCGAAAAGGCCTGCAAGGTCCCGTCGAACAACTCCGTGGCCTGTTTCAGCTCTGCGAGTGCGGGCTTCGGGTCGCTACCGGTCTGCAGTTCATCACGGACGATGAACAGCGATTTTGCGACCTGCTGCGACAACATTCGCTGGCGACCGGAGATGTTGATCAGCATCGCATCGCCCTCAATCCGGGACGACACGTAGAAATTCATGATCAGCGCGGTGAGGTCCAGCACCAGAAAGAACCCGACCGCCAGGATGATGCCTCGGTATTTATCCCCGAAGCGTTCGCGCTTGCGCGTTGCCACTGCTTGCATGACCGGGTTCCCCTTCAGCTTGGCGAATCGTGGAGGGCAACGCTAGCCATCGCAATGGTCGCTGTGCCCTGATGGCGGGCGATCAGATCACGTAAGCGTCAGGTGCGGATTTGATAAGTGTCAAATACTGATGCTCTCCGCATGCACAGTGAGAAATAAATCACGGGCGCGATGAAAACAGCATAAATTACTCGAAGGTTGCAAGAAAATCTGCTTATCCCTCTGTGTGCGCAGCGGTCCTTTGAGCGAGCGCTTTGGCCCGGATGGGGCACGACCCGAGCCGCTCCAATGGACTGGAGATGCAGGTGAACGGCGTGGCGGTTACGGGTATCTGGACACCGTTCAGTGCGGATCCTGCAGCTCCTTCGGGAGCGGGAAGGTGACCCGTTCAGGAACGCCGTCCAGGTTCTGCACCGAAGCACCGCTGAGTTCCTTCAGGCGTGCGATCACCTCATCGACCAGCACTTCCGGTGCGGATGCGCCCGCAGTGACACCGATGCGACGTCTGCCGGCCACCCATGCGGGGTCGATCCCCGCAGCGTTGTCGACCAGATGGGCCGGCACGCCCCGCAGCTCTGCCACTTCACGCAGGCGATTGGAGTTGGAGCTGTTCTTCGAGCCGACGACGAAGACCACGTCCGCGTATGGGGTCATGAACTTGACCGCATCCTGGCGGTTCTGGGTGGCATAGCAGATGTCGTCCTTCTTCGGGCCGACGATGCTCGGAAACCGCGCACGCAGCGCGCTGACAATGGCTGCCGCGTCGTCCACCGACAGGGTGGTCTGGGTGACGTAGGCCAACTGGTCGGGATCCGCGACCTCGAGGCCCGCCACATCCTCCGGTTTCTCGACCAGATGGATCCCGCCCTGCGCCTGGCCCATGGTGCCCTCGACCTCGGGGTGCCCCTTGTGCCCGATCATGACGATCTCCTTGCCCTGCTCGCGCATGCGTGCCACTTCGATGTGCACCTTTGTGACCAACGGGCAGGTCGCGTCAAAAACGCGCAGGCCGCGCCGCTCGGCTTCCTCCCGTACCGCAAGCGACACGCCGTGGGCGGAGAAGATCACCGTGTTGCCGGCAGGCACTTCATCGAGCTCGTCGACGAAGACGGCACCCTTGCTGCGCAGGTCGCCCACGACGAACTTGTTGTGCACGACCTCGTGGCGCACATAAATCGGTGCTCCGAAGCGCTGCAGTGCACGCTCGACGATCTCGATCGCGCGTTCGACGCCCGCGCAAAAGCCGCGCGGGTTGGCGAGCAGGATTTCCTTGTCGTTCATTCTTTTGTCTCTGTGGGGCCGGTGCGTTCAGGAGATGCCGATGACCTGCACCTCGAAATGGATCGACTTGCCTGCAAGCGGATGGTTGAAATCGATCAGTGCCGATCTGTCATCAATCTCGCGCACCAGACCCGAATAGCGCGAACCGTCGGGGGCGGTGAACTCCATGATGCTCATGGCTTCGATCTCTTCTTCGGGCATGTGTTCGCGCTTCACGCGCTCGACGAGTTCGTCGCGATAGGGACCGAAGGCCTCGTCGGCGGCGAGCTCGAAGATGTGATGGGTGCCCGGCATCAGGCCGATCAGCAGGCGCTCCATGGCGGGCAGCATCTCGCCCGCGCCGAGCTGCAGCGTGGCGGGGGTGGCGTTGAAGGTGCTGATCAGCGGCTGGCCGCTCGGCAGCGAGATGCGGTAGTGCAGGGTGACGAGGCTGTTGGCCTGGATCGCTTCGCTCAAGATGGTGCTCCCGGTCGGGGCGGATCGCTGGCGGCGGGGCCGAAGAGCTGGCCCCACAGCATCATCACGACGCCCACGGTGATGGCCGAGTCGGCCAGGTTGAACGCCGGCCAGCTCCAGCCGGCGTAGTGGAAGTGCAGGAAATCGACCACCGCGCCGTGCACGAGGCGGTCATAGACGTTGCCGAGCGCGCCGCCGATGATCAGCGCGAAGGCCGCCGGCAGCAGCTTCTCGTGGCGTTGGTGGTGCATCAGCGCCAGCAGCCAGGCGCTGATCCCGAGCGCCAGCACGGTGAAGAACCAGCGCTGCCAGCCGCCATGCTCGGCGAGAAAGCTGAAGGCCGCGCCGGTGTTGAAGACCAGCACCAGGTCGAAGAAACCCGTCACCGGGATCACCTCGCCGCGGTACAGGTTCGCCAGCACGAGCTGCTTGGTGACCTGGTCGAGCACGCCGACCACCACCGCGAGGATCAGCCAGGGCAGCATCAGCGCAAGCGCACTGCGCGCGTGGGGTGTCGGGCGGGGCGTCGTCATCGTGCGGGCGGCCTCAGGCATGGGCGCGCGCTTCGCCGTCGCCGAACAGGTTGCTCGCGCAGCGTCCGCACAGCGTGGGATGCTCGGCTTTGCTGCCGACCGTCTCGACGTAGTGCCAGCAGCGCTCGCACTTCTGTGCCGCGCTCGGGCTGGCGACGATGCGCTCGTCCTCGGCGCGGGCGACCTCGGACAGCGTGGCTGCCGAGGTCATGGTGACGAAGCGCAGGTCCTCGCCCAGGCTCGCCATGGCGGCGAACTTGTCGGCGGTGAGCGCGAGCTCGAGCTCGGCCTGCAGCGAGGCGCCGACCTTGCCTTCGGTGCGCAGCGCCTCGATCACCTTCAGGCCCTCGGCGCGCACGGCGCGGATCGTCTCCCAGCGCGCGATCAGGCCGGCCTCGCCCTCCTGCGCCGGCAGGGCGTGGAAGGTGTGCAGCATCACGCTGTCGGGCTCCTCGCCGGCCTTGGCCGGGTTGAGGATGGCCCAGGCCTCCTCGGCGGTGAAGGACAGGATCGGCGCCATCAGCTTCAACAGCGTCTGCGTGATGTGCCACAGCGCGGTCTGCGCGGCGCGGCGCGGCAGGCTGCCTTCGGCGATGGTGTACAGGCGGTCCTTGAGGATGTCGAGGTAGAAGGCGCCCAGATCCTCCGCGCAGAACACCTGCAGCGCCTGCACGATGCGGTGGAACTCCATCTTCGCGTAGTCGGCCTCGGCCTGCTGCGCGAGCTGGCGGGTGAAGGCGAGCGCGTAGCGGTCGATGTCCATCCACTGCTCGAGTGGCACGGCATCCTTGGCGATGTCGAAGTCGGCGGTGTTGGCGAGCAGGAAGCGCAGGGTGTTGCGCACGCGGCGATAGACCTCGACCACGCGGTCCAGGATCTCCTTGGAGATCGAAAGCTCGCCCGAATAGTCGGTGGACGCCACCCACAGGCGCAGGATCTCGGCGCCGAGCTTGCCGGTGACTTCCTGCGGCACCACCACATTGCCGAGCGACTTGCTCATCTTGCGCCCGGCGCCGTCCACCGCGAAGCCGTGGGTGAGCAGGCTGCGGTAGGGCGCGTGGCCGTCGATCGCGCAACCGGTGAGCAGCGAGGAATGGAACCAGCCGCGGTGCTGGTCCGAGCCTTCCAGGTACATGTCGGCGCGCGGGCCTTCGGGGTGGCCGTCGTTGTGCGAGCCGCGCAGCACGTGCTTGTGCGTGGTGCCGGAGTCGAACCAGACGTCGAGCGTGTCGCTGATCTTTTCAAAATGCGCGGCCTCGGCGCCGAGCAGATCGGCAGCGTCGAGCTTGAACCAGGCCTCGATGCCTTCCTTCTCCACGCGCAGCGCCACCGCTTCCATCAACTCGACGGTGCGCGGATGCAGCTCGCCGGTCTCCTTGTGCAGGAAGAAGGGGATCGGCACGCCCCAGTTGCGCTGGCGCGAGATGCACCAGTCGGGGCGGTTGGCGATCATCGCGTGCAGGCGTGCCTGGCCCCACCCGGGGTAGAACTTGGTCGCTTCCACCGCCCGCAGCGCGCGTTCGCGCAGCGTCGAACCGTCGGCGGCGGTCCTGTCCATGCCGACGAACCACTGCGCGGTGGCGCGATACACCAGCGGCGTCTTGTGGCGCCAGCAGTGCATGTAGCTGTGGGTGATCTTGCCGTTCGACAGCAGCGCGCCGACCTCGGCGAGCTTGGCGACGATGGCGGCATTGGCCTTCCAGATGTTCATGCCGCCGAAGAAGGGCAGGTCGGGCACGTATTCGCCGCCGCCCATGACCAGCGACAGGATCTCCTCGTTGCTGCGGCCGTAGGCGCGCCACGAGTTGAAGTCGTCCACGCCGTGCGCTGGCGACGAGTGCACGATGCCGGTGCCGGCGTCGATGCCGACGTAATCGGCCAGATACACCGGCGAGACGCGATCGAAGAAGGGGTGGCGGAATTCGATGCGGTCGAGCGCCGCACCCTTGGCGGTGGCGACGACCGAGCCCTCGCGCTGGAAGCGCTGCAGGGCCGATTCGACCAGCTCCTTCGCGAGCACCAGCAGGCGATCGCCAACGTCCACCAGCGCGTAGTCGAACTCGGGGTGGGCGTTGAGCGCCTGGTTGGCGGGGATGGTCCACGGGGTGGTGGTCCAGATCACCGCGGCGGCGGGCTTGTCGAGCTTCGCCAGGCCGAAGGCGGCAGCGAGCTTGTCTGCGTGCTCGGAAGAGACGGGAAACGCGACGTCGATCGTCGGCGACGGCTTGTCGGCGTACTCGACCTCGGCCTCGGCGAGCGCCGAGCCGCAGTCGAAGCACCAGTTCACCGGCTTCAGGCCCTTGAAGACGTAGCCGTTCTTCGTCATCTCGGCGAGCGCGCGGATCTCGTTGGCCTCGTTGGCGAAGTCCATCGTGCGGTAGGGGTTGTCCCAGTCGCCGAGCACGCCGAGGCGGATGAAATCGGCCTTCTGGATCTCGATCTGCTCGGCGGCGTAGGCGCGGCACAGCTCGCGCACCTTGTCGGCGGGCAGGTTCTTGCCGTGGGTGACCTCGACCTTGTGCTCGATCGGCAGGCCGTGGCAGTCCCAGCCCGGCACGTAGGGCGCGTCGAAGCCGGCGAGCGTCTTCGAGCGCACGATGATGTCCTTGAGGATCTTGTTCAGCGCGTGGCCGATGTGCAGGCTGCCGTTGGCGTAGGGCGGGCCGTCGTGGAGCACGAACTTGGGCCGGCCGGCGCTGACTTTGCGGATGCGCTGGTAGAGCTTCTTCTGCTGCCAGTCGGCGATCCAGTTCGGCTCGCGCTTGGGCAGGTCGCCGCGCATCGGGAAGGGGGTGTCGGGCAGGTTGAGCGTCTTGCGGTAGTCGGCCATGGCGGAAGCGGATGTCGGTTGAGTCGGTACGATTCGGGTGGGCGGGCGTGCGCAGGATCAGGCAGATTCGAGTAGCGACTTGGGGTGAGCCACGAACCAGTCACGCGCGGTCTGCGCGTCGAGCGCGATCTGTGCGCGCAGCGCATCGAGCGATTCGAACTTGTGCTCGTCGCGCAGCTTGTGCAGGAAATTCACGCGGATGTGCGCACCGTAGCAGTTTTGCGTCCAGTCGAAGAGATGCACTTCGAGGCGGGCGCGGCCACGTGAAGTGGCGGTCGGGCGCACGCCGACGTTGGCCGCGCCCGCGATGCGTTTCGCGCCCAGGCCTTCGACGCTGACCGCATAGACGCCGGTGAGCGCCGGGCGACGGTGCTTCATCTGGATGTTGGCGGTCGGAAAGCCCAACTGGCGCCCGATCTTGTCGCCGTGGCTGACCCGCCCGGCGATGCTGTACGGGCGCCCGAGCAGGCGCGCGGCGTGACCGAGCTCGGCCTCGAGCAAGGCGTTGCGCACGGCGGAACTGGAGACACGCTCGCCATCGACGTCGAGCGTCGGCATGGATTCGACGCCGAAGCCCTGGGCGATACCGGCTTCGCGCAACATGGCGAAGTTGCCCTGGCGGCGCGCGCCGAAGCAGAAGTCGTCACCGACGAACAGGTGGCGTACGCCCAGGCCGCGCACCAGGGTGTCGCGGATGAAGCTCTCGGCGCTTTGCGCGGCACGTGCGGCGTTGAAGCGGCAGATGTAGGTGCGGTCGACGCCTGCGCTGTCGAGCAGCAGCAGTTTTTCACGCAATGAGGCCAGGCGGGCAGGGGCGTCGGCAGGGCTGAAGAACTCGCGCGGATGGGGCTCGAAGGTGAGCACGACCGCCGGCAGGCCGAGTTCGCGGGCCTTTCCGGTCAGCAGCGTAAGCAAGGCCTGGTGGCCGAGATGCACGCCATCGAAGTTGCCGATGGTGAGCACCGCAGCCGTGTCGGCGTGCTCGGGAATCCCGCGGTGAACCTGCATAAGCGCCTGAAAAAGCCGCAATTATAGCGACAAAGCCCGCATCTGCGGGCTTTGCGGGTCGTGCTCGGTTGCCCCGGTGGTGGGCCCTCGCGCAAGAGCGGTCGTGCGCTCGGGAGGACTCGCCGTCAAGCCGGCGCCGGGGGCGCAGCGCATTCCGGCGGTCGGAAATCAGTCCAGGCGGGCGACGCGGGTGGGGGCGGCGGGGGCGTTGACCTCGAAGTAGCGCTTGATGCCGCGCATCAGTGCGTTGGCCATCTGCTCCTGGTAGGCCTCGTCGTTCAGGCGCCGCTCTTCCTGCGGGTTGCTGATGAAGGCGGTCTCGACCAGTACCGAGGGAATGTCCGGCGCGCGCAGCACCGCAAAGCCAGCCTGCTCGACTTCCGGCTTGTGCAGGCGGTTGACCGTGCCGAGTTCGCCCAGCATGGCGCGGCCGAGCTTGAAGCTGTCGTTGATGGTCGCGGTCTGCGACAGATCGAGCAGGGTGCGGGCGATGTGCCCGTCCTGGCGGGCGAGGTTGACGCCACCGACGAGGTCGGCGTCGTTTTCCTTCTGCGCCAGCCAGCGTGCGGCGGAGCTGGATGCGCCGCGCTCGGACAGCACGTAGACCGAGCTGCCGTTGGCCTCGGGGCGCACGAAGGCGTCGGCGTGGATCGACACGAACAGGTCGGCGCGCACGCGGCGCGCGCGGGTGACGCGCTGGTGCAGCGGCACGAAATAGTCGCCGTCGCGGGTGAGCACCGCGCGCATGCCGGGTTCGGCGTCGATCTTGCGCTTGAGCCGACGGGCGATCGACAGGGTGACGTTCTTCTCGTAGCTGCCGCCGCGGCCGATCGCGCCCGGGTCCTCACCGCCGTGGCCGGCGTCCAGCACCACCGTGTGCAGACGGTTCACCGCCGGTTCGCTGCGACTGCCGCGGCGTGCGGGCTGGGCGGGCTCGCTGCGGGCGACGGTGGTGGTGTCCTTGCCGGTGTCGC
>JAGOEI010000003.1:33080-34571 GCA_017997795.1 Thauera sp.
CCGCCGTGGCCGGCGTCCAGCACCACCGTGTGCAGACGGTTCACCGCCGGTTCGCTGCGACTGCCGCGGCGTGCGGGCTGGGCGGGCTCGCTGCGGGCGACGGTGGTGGTGTCCTTGCCGGTGTCGCCCATCGCGGCGTCCATCGGCGAGTCCTTCATGATCAGCGCCATCAGCGGGTCGTGCTCTTCGGTCGGATGCAGGTCGAGCACCAGGCGATGGCCGTAGTCGCCGACGGGGGCAAGCGTGAACACCTGCGGATTGATCGCCGCCTTGAGTTCCACCACCACGCGCACCACGCCCGGGCGGTTCTGCCCGGCGCGGATGACGCGGATGTAGGGGTCGTTGTCGAGCACCTTCGAGGGCAGCGACTCGAGCACGCTGTTGAGCTCGACGCCTTCGAGGTCGACCACGAGGCGGTCGGGACCCTGCACCAGCATGTGGCTGAAGCGCAGTTGCGCGGCGCCTTCGAGGGTGATGCGGGTGTATTCCGGCGAGGGCCACACGCGCACCGCGACGAGGCTGGTGGAGGCCGCATGCCCGACCGGGCTCACCAGCAGCGCCAGCGATGCGCCGGCGAACTTGAGCAGGCGGCGTCGATCGAGCCGCGGTGCGCCTGCCGGCGCGTGCGCACCGTCGAGGGGAGTCAGATCGCCTTGGGCGCCGGGTCCGCGCCCTGTAATGCTTTCACCAGTCCGATCACGCATGTCCGCCCCGCTTCCGTGTTTCCGCTGATCTCCACAAACCGCCCGTTTTCCCTGGCTTCGAGGCGAATCTCGACGTCGGGTGAAGGCAGGTAGGGCAGCGCCTTGTCGGGCCACTCCACCATGCACACGCCTTCACCTGCGAAGTATTCGTCCAGCCCTGCATCCAGGTATTCGTCGGGCGAATTGAAGCGATAAAAATCAAAGTGATATAAGTCTAATCTAGAAACGACGTAAGGTTCAATCAAGGTGTAAGTGGGGCTCTTGACCTTGCCCTCGTGACCGAGGCCGCGCAGCACCCCGCGGGTCAGTGTGGTCTTGCCCATGCCGAGGTTGCCTTCGAGCCAGATCTGCAGCCCCGGCGACAGCGCGGCGGCGAGCGCGCTGCCGAGCGTTTCGGTGTCCTTTTCGTCCGCCAAGTGCGCCTGCAGGCGGGCGCCGCTATCATCGGCGGCTTGAATCAACTCGATCATGGGAACCTCTCGGGGATGGCATCAGAGCGGGAAAATGTCGCAGCGGACGGTGGCGCCGGGCCGCTCGCCGATGGCGAAGGCCTTGTTGCGCGGATCAGACAGTGGGCGCGCGAGCTGGGTTTCGATGCCGTGGGCGTGGGCGGCGTCGACCTCGCCGACGCCGAACCGGGGCTGGCCGCGTGGCTCGAAGCCGGGTTTCACGGGGACATGGATTATATGGCGCGCCACGGCATGAAGCGTGCCCGCGCCGACGAGCTCGTGCCCGGCACGCTGCGCGTGATCAGCGTGCGCATGGATTACTGGCCGCAGGCGGCGCC
>JAGOEI010000003.1:34671-41484 GCA_017997795.1 Thauera sp.
CCGATCCATCGCATCGGCTTCGAGCGCTGGCTGCGCAACATCGCGGTGGCGCTGGGCAATGCGCCGGCTTCACCCGCCGTGCGCGCCGCCCTGACGGCGCGTGCCGACCACGAAAGTGCGCTGGTGCGCGAGCACGTGGCGTGGGCGCTGGAACGCCAGCGCGCCGGCGCAAGCTAGAATCCGCCGCCCATCCGGTTGAAACTGCCGGCAACTCGACTGGAATCCCGCACATGGACGACCGCATCGTCACCCTCGAAACCAAGATGATGGCCGCCGAGGATCTGCTCGACGAACTCAACCGCACGGTGTGGCGGCAGCAGCAGGAGCTCGATCTGCTGCGCGAGCAGGTGCGCCAGCTGGCGCAGCAGGTGAAGACCATCCAGCCCGCCAACCCGCTGCGGCCGGAGGACGAGATTCCGCCCCACTGGTGAGCGTGCAGGAGGGTACGCAACCGAGCACGCGCGAGCGCACGCACCCGTGCAGGATCAGATCAGCGCGCCGGTCAGGCGGGCGAGCGAGGCGCCGAACGCCGTGGTCAGGATCACCAGGATCGGCATTCCATAGCAGAAGAGCTGAACCGCGGTGCGGATGCGCGGATGCGCCTCGTGCAGTTCCAGGAAGTAGGTGGAGACCAGGCGCAGCTTGACGGCCATCACCAGCGCCACGATCACCGCCACGGCCAGCCCGCTGCGGTCGGTGCTGCCGATGCCGGCGCCGCCCACGCTCAGCACCACCAGCATCAGCCAGGCCAGGTCGAGCTTGCGTTGTGTGTTCATGCGGGCCTCCGTCAGCCGAGGATGTAGAACATCGGGAAGATCATCAGCCAGATCATGTCGGTGACGTGCCAGTAGCACGCGAAGGCCTCCAGGCCGCTGTGTTCTTCCTGCGTGTAGGCGCCGAAGCCGGTGCGGGTGATCACCCACAGCATGCCGAGCAGGCCCCAGAACACGTGCACCAGGTGGGTGAAGGTCAGGTAGTAGTAGCTGACGATGAACACGCCCGCATCGCCGTCCAGCCCTTGGGCGAAGTTGCGCTGCAGCTCGAAGATCTTGATCGCCGGGTAGCCCAGCCCGAACACGAAGCCCGCCACCATCCAGCGCACGCAGGCGCTGCGCTGGCCGGCGCGCATGGCGTGCAGCGCCCGCGCCACGCACCAGCCGCTGGTGAGCAGCATCAGCGTGTAGCCGGTGCCGGCGAGCAGGGAGAGCCGCTCCGGGCCGGCCTGGAAGGCCTCGGGGTTGTGCGCGCGCGCCACGAAGAAGACCGCGAACAGCAGCGCGAACTCGGTGATCTCGCAGAAGATGCCCACCCACATCGCCTTGCTGCCCGGAATGCGCCCGCGGGCGGCGGGGTGGGCGGCCGGCGGCGAGGGCGGCAATGCAAGGGATGGCGGGAGGGGCACGGCGATGGACACGATGGGCGGGCGGGGCGGTTTTCGACCCGCGCTGAGTCTGGAATGCCTCGAATGCTGCGCGTCGCGCGCGCGATGTGCCTTGATTCTGCTCAGGAATGACTGCCCGAAGGCCGGTGTGCGGTGCGATAATCCCCGCCCCGTGTTCAGGAGGCCACCATGTCCAGGATTTCTTCCCGTCTGCTGCTGGCGCTGACGCTCGCCTTGCCCGCGCTCGTTCAGGCAGAGACGGTCGGCCACGTCGACACCGCGTTCAAGTTCATCGGCCGCAACCACCAGGTGGTGGTCGAGGCCTTCGACGACCCGCGCGTCAAGGGCGTGGCGTGCTACGTCTCGCGCGCCCGCACCGGTGGCATCAAGGGCACGCTCGGACTCGCCGAAGACACCGCCGACGCCTCGGTGGCCTGCCGCCAGGTCGGCGAGATCGCCTTCGAGGGGCCGCTGCGCGAGCAGGAGGAGGTGTTCTCGCAGAGCGCATCGATCCTGTTCAAGAAGGTGCGCATCGTGCGCATGGTCGACGCCAGGCGCAACACGCTGGTCTACCTGGTCTACAGCGACAAGCTGATCGAGGGCAGCCCGCAGAACAACGTGACCGCGGTGCCGGTGCCGGCCTCGGTTCCCATCCCGCTGCGCTGACCGTGCGCTGCGCCCGCGTGCGCTGCCCATTCCGGGTGGGTTGGCCGCGCCCGCTGCAGCATGACTGATGGTGCTTGATTGCGATCAAGCATTGTTAATGACAAAAGCCATTGAAAACAAGCCATTGGAATTGGGTTGACTTCGGTCAAATCAGTTCCTGAACGGCTTGCCAGAGTGCGCCACCTGTTCAAACACGAGGGTGGGTACAAAATGATTTCAGCGACGTTCATGAAGCGGGTTCGTCTGGCCGCGATTCCCGTACTGGCGGTGGCCATGCAGGCCGCTTTTGCCGAGGCGCCCAAGGGGCACGGCGACGAGGCGATGAAGGAGTACCAGGCCGGCGGTTCGCCGATGGCCGATGTGCCCATGCACCACGACATCAACCCGGCCGCGCCGCGGATGTCCGAACCCGAGTTCGAAAAGGCCAAGCGCATCTTCTTCGAGCGCTGCGCCGGCTGCCACGGCGTGCTGCGCAAAGGCGCGACCGGCAAGGCGCTGACGCCGGACATCACCCTCGAGAAGGGCCTGGAATACCTCAAGGTCTTCATCAAGTACGGCTCGCCCGGCGGCATGCCCAACTGGGGCACCTCGGGCGTGCTCAACGACGACGAGGTGGACCTGATGGCGCGCTACATCCAGCAGACGCCGCCGGCGCCGCCCGAGTACGGCCTGAAGGAAATGGAAGCCTCGTGGAAGGTCCTCATCCCGGTCGAGCAGCGGCCGACGAAGAAGATGAACGACCTCGATCTCGAGAACCTGTTCTCGGTGACGCTGCGCGACGACGGCAAGATCGCGCTCATCGACGGCGACAGCAAGCAGATCGTCCGCATCCTCGAGACCGGCTACGCGGTGCACATCTCGCGCATGTCGGCCTCCGGGCGTTACCTGTTCGTGATCGGGCGCGACGCCAAGATCAACCTGGTCGACCTGTGGATGGAGAAGCCCGACACCGTCGCCGAGATCAAGGTCGGCCTCGAGGCGCGCTCGGTCGAGAGCTCCAAGGCCGAGGGCTGGGAAGACAAGTACGCCATCGCCGGCACCTACTGGCCGCCGCAGTTCGTGATCATGGACGGCGACACGCTCAAGCCGCGCAAGATCGTCTCCACCCGCGGCATGGTCGTGGGCACGCAGGACTACCACCCCGAGCCGCGCGTGGCCGCGATCGTGTCCTCGCACTTCAACCCGGAGTTCTTCGTGAACGTGAAGGAGACCGGGATGGTGTATTCGGTGGACTATCGCGACCTCGAGAACCTCAAGCTGAAGATGATCGAGGCCGCACCCTTCCTGCACGACGGCGGCTTCGAGTCGAAGCACCGCTACTTCATGGACGCGGCCAACGCCTCGGACAAGATCGCGGTCATCGACACCAAGGAAGGCAAGCTCGAGAAGCTGGTCAGCGTGGGCAAGGTGCCGCACCCGGGTCGCGGCGCCAACTTCGTCGATCCGCAGTTCGGCCCGGTGTGGGCTACCGGCCACCTCGGCGACGAGACGATCACCCTGATCGGCACCGATCCCGAGAAGCACCCCGACAACGCCTGGAAGGTGGTGCGCACGCTCAAGGGCCTGGGCGGTGGCTCGCTGTTCCTGAAGACGCATCCGAAGTCGAAGAACCTGTGGGTCGACACCACACTCAACCCCGAGGAGGGCGTCAGCCAGTCGGTGGCGGTGTGGGACATCGATAACATCGACAAGGGCTACGAGCTGATCCCGATCGGCGAGTGGTCGGGCATCAAGGAAGGGCCGAAGCGCGTCGTGCAGCCGGAGTACAACAAGGCCGGGGATGAGGTATGGTTCTCGGTCTGGAACGGTGCGGACCAGGAATCGGCCATCGTGGTGGTCGATGACAAGACCCGCAAGCTCAAGGCCGTCATCCGCGACCCGAAGCTGATCACCCCGACCGGCAAGTTCAACGTCTACAACACGCAGCACGACGTCTACTGACGCCGTCACGCGGCGCAGCGGGTGGAGGCTCCTCCCGCCGCGCCGTGTTTGGCGGTTGAGGTGGGCGCGAGGTTTCCTTTTTGCACGTCCGACCGTTCAACCGCCGCCAGGTGCAGCGCGACTTCCTGTCGCGCTGCTCGCTTTTTTCTGCGCTTGCCCCGGCGCAACTCGACCAACTGTGCGCCGCCGGCCGGCTGCTCGAGCTGCCCGCGAAGGCCGCGCTCTTCCAGGCCGGCGATCCGGTGCGCGAGGTGTTCGTGCTGTGCGACGGCAGCGTCCTGCGCTACCGCCTGCTCGCCGGCGACGCGCGCAAGCTCGTCGAGCTCGTGCAGTCACCGCAGGTGCTGGCGCTCGGCGAGGTGTTCGGCGCGCAGCGCTACGAGTCGGCCTGCGAGGCCGTGTCCGCCAGCATCCTGATCGCGCTCGACGCGCGCGTGCTGCGCAAGCTGGTGCGCGAGGACATCGCGCTCAGCGCCGCGGTGATCGAGGCGCTCGCGCAGCGCCAGTGCGCGATCGAGTTCGACGTCACCGGCCACCATTCGGGGCTGACGGGCGCGCAGCGCATCCTCGACTACCTGATCGAACTGGCCGGCGGCGAACTCCCGCTCGCCGGCGAAACCACGGTCGAGCTGCAGGCGAAGAAGAAGATCCTCGCCGCGCGCATCGGCATCACGCCCGAGGCCTTCTCGCGCAGCCTGCGCGAGCTGGCCGACAAGGGCGTGATCGTCGTCGACAAGAACCGCATCCACATCCAGAACGCAGCCGTGCTCGAGACCCGCGCGGGCGCGTCGCCCCAGCGCGTGAGCTTCTCGCGCAAGCTCCGGACCCCGCGCGGCGGCGAGGCGCAAGCCATGCCGGCGGGTGAGCTGGTGAACCTTTGCGGACGCTTGCGGCTACTGACGCAGCGCCAGGCGATCGCCTGGGCAATGGCCGCGCATGGCATTGCGCCGGCCGAGGCTGCCGTCCAGTTGCGTCAGCGCGTCGCCGAGTTCGAGCGCACGCTCGCCAGGCTGGAGAAAGCCAAGCTCGACCCCGCGCTCGCGGCGGCGCTGGCGCTCGTAGGCACCAACTGGGTCGCCTACCGGGATGTGCTCTTTGCACACGAGCCGGACGGGGACGCGAAGCGCGTCTCGAGCGCCAGCGAGGACATCCTGGATGCGGCCGACAAGCTCACCACGCTCGCAGAGCACCATGCAGGCAGCGAGCGGGTGCACTACGTCAATGTGGCCGGGCGCAACCGCATGCTGTCGCAGCGCATCGTCAAGCTCTTCCTGTTCCAGGATCTCGCAGACTGCGCCGAGGCCGCACAGGCACAGATCGACGTGTCGGCGGCGGCCTTCGATGCCAACCTCGACGAGCTGCGGCACAGCGCCGGCTCCTTGCCGCAACTGGTCGCCCAGCTCGAAGAAGTCGCGCAGCAGTGGGGGCGGCTGAAGACGGCGATGGCGCCGAGTGCGCAACGACTGCGCCGCAGCCAGCACCTGCGCCTGGTGGTGGCCAAGGGCGGGCGTCTGCTGCGTCACGTCGACACCGCGGTCAAGCTCTACGAGCGCCTCACCCATCAGCCCTGATCCTGCGCGCGATGCAGGGGCGATACGGCCTCGCGGTCAGCGTCCCGGGCCGCCGGCGATCCAGTGCGCGAGCGCTGCCACGGCGTCCGGCATGTCCCTTGCCGGCTGCGGCGGGCGGGCGGCGAGGGTGTCGATCGTGCGCGCCACCAGCCCTTCCTGCGGCAGGCTGACGCCGTAGTGCAGCGCCTGGCCGGCGCGGAAGACCGCGAGCGTCGGAAAGCTCTCCACGTCGATGTCGCCCACGAGCTCGGCGTCATCCTCGATGTCGGCCCACGCGAACACGATCTCCGGCCGCGCCCGGGCAAGGCGATCGAGCATCTGCTGGAAATCGCGGCAGGTGCCGCACCAGTCGGCACACAGCGCCAGCACGACGAGGGGCGAGGTGGCCAGGCGAGGATGGCCGGGGAGGGCGGCGACGGGGGTCAGCAAGGGGGGCGAATCGTGCATTGAGCGGCCTGCGGGACGGCGGGCGCTTGCAGCCGCGCCTCGGTCGCGCCGGCCCGCCTCCCCCGACTCGGGGCGAGGATCAGGCCGGACTGACTTCCCGCATGCTGCACTTGGTGACGCCGTATTCGGTCTCGACCAGCAGCGGGTAGGAGGCGCCGCTGAAGCGGCCAAAGTTCGAGATGTTATAGCCGATCACGCTGCCCGGCACGCGCCCCAGGCGCACGTGGCGGCCGATGCGGTAGCCGGCGTCGATGGCGCGGTGGATCGATTGCTCGACCGTGCCGTGGTAATGGTGCGCCGTGGAGCACGGACGCTGTCCATTGACGACGATGAGCGATTGCGTGTTCATGATCTGCCTCTGCTGCGGGAGCTGCCCCGAAACGGGAATCGGGTTCCTGTTCCTGTTGACGGACAACGTACGCCTTCGTTGAGGCAGCGGCGGGGTATATCAGCGTCTGCTTGTGATGCCGGTCACGCGTGCAGGCAAGTGGTAGCCCGCCTCGCGCCCGGCAGGGTTCGCGCTCAGTGGCCGGCGGTGGCGCGCGGCACGAAGCTCACCTTGTGTGCCACCACCGTGTCGCGCATCTTCGCCACGTGCGGGCGCAGCGCGCCGATCACGTGCATCTCGCAGCGCTTGCAGTCGAACTTGAGCGTCAGCGTCTCGTCGCCGTTGACGAGCTGCATCGGGTCGGGGCGGATGCCCTTCACTTCCTTGGGGCACAGGTTGAAGCTGTAGCGCAGGCAGTGCTTGGTGATCATCAGCGAGACGTCGTCGCGCTCCTCGTTGGCCTCGTAGGCGGCGTCGAT
>JAGOEI010000201.1 GCA_017997795.1 Thauera sp.
AGCGCATCGAGCAGCCCGATGACGCGGCCGAACTCGCGCTCGAAGCTCAGGTTGCTGACCTCGCCGATCTCGTTGGAGAGCAACAGCAGCCCGCCCGCGGCGTCACGCGTGCTCGACAGCTTCCAGGCCACGATCTCGACGTTGCGGGCCGCATTGTAGATGTGCTGGGGCGCCAGATCATCCAGCATGTAAAAAACTTCGCGGTCGCCCAGGGCCGACTGCACCATGCTCGCCAGTCCGACGATCAGCGCCTGCACGCGATCGCCGCGAAATTCCGGATGCAGCGCGATGCGCATCGCCTCCAGGTCGCGGCGGTGACCAAGCGACGCGAAACGCCAGCGATGCTTCTCGTCGAAGATGCGCGAGACCGCCGCTTCGGCGCTGGGCGCGCCGCCCTTGCGCCATTCGGCGGGGTTGCGCCGGTAGAGCTTGTCGGCCAGCCGCCGCAGGCTGGCGAACACGTGCTGCTGGTGGGTTTCGGCGACGCGGTTGATGTCGGTCTTGACCAGTTGGCCGAGGTCGAACCCGCCCTTGGCGCGCGCGCCGGGCGCGGTCCCCGGCGCCGAGCACGCCGACAGCAACACACACGCGGCGACCATCAGGGCGGTGACCAGCGGGCCCCTGCCATCGCGCCGCGCCGGCCGCCCCGGGGCTGAAGCCTCCACCATGCGTCGTCCTCCCCGCGTTCGGTTCGTTCACATCGGCTTCGATCATAACCGAGCGCGAACGCCTTCCCGGCACTTCCTGGGCACACCGCCAAGGCACGCCGCCGGCCCCTGCCACAAGCACCCTTGCCCTGGCCACACTTTCCGGCCCTGCCCGCAGGCCTTTGTATAATGCCGGCTTTGCCGAGCACCGCCCCATGCCCCACATCCATCGCCTGCCCGACCTGCTGGTCAACCAGATCGCTGCCGGCGAGGTCGTCGAGCGTCCCGCCTCGGTGCTCAAGGAAGTGCTCGAGAACGCGGTCGACGCCGGCGCGCAGGCGATCGAAGTGCAACTCGAACAAGGCGGCGTGCGCCGCATCCGGGTGGTGGACGACGGCTGCGGCATCGCGCGCGACGAGCTCGCGCTCGCCCTCGAGCGCCACGCCACCAGCAAGATCGCCACCCTCGACGACCTCGAGCGCGTGGGCACGATGGGCTTTCGCGGCGAGGCGCTGGCCGCGATCGCCGCCGTGGCGCGCACCAGCATCACCAGCCGTGCACAGGACGCGAGCCACGCCTGGCGCATCGAGGCCGGCAGCGAGCCGGCGCCCGCCGCGCTCAACCAGGGCACCGTGGTCGACGTCGCCGACCTCTATTACAACACCCCGGCGCGGCGCAAATTCCTCAAGACCGAGGGCACCGAATACGCGCACTGCGACGACATGTTCCGCCGCGTCGCGCTTGCCCGGCCGGACATCGGCCTGCAGCTCACCCACAACGGTCGCGTCATCCACCGCCTGCCGCCGGGTCCCGCGGTGGCGCGGGTCGCGGCGCTGATGGGCGACGATTTCGTGCAGCACGCCCGCGAAGTCCAGGCCGATGCCGGCGTGCTGCGGCTCGCCGGCTTCGCCTCCCTGCCCGCCTACTCCCGTGCCAGCCGCGACGCGCAGTTCTTCTTCGTGAACGGGCGCTTCGTGCGCGACAAGCTGCTCACCCACGCCGTACGCGAAGCCTACGCCGACATCCTGCACGGCAGCCGCCATCCGGCCTATGTGCTGTTCCTCGAACTCGACCCCGCCGGCGTGGACGTCAACGTGCACCCGGCAAAGATCGAGGTGCGCTTTCGCGAAGCACGCGCGGTGCATCAGTTCGTCTATCACGCACTCAAGCGCGTGCTCGCCGAGAGCGGCGCGACGCGGGGCGAACACGGCACCCAGGTGCCGCCCACGACCGCCGAGGCGCCGCCGGGCGCGCCGCCGTCGGCAGGCGTCTCGCGCTGGCCGGCCGCCGACCCCGCTCACGGCGGCAACCGCGCCTGGCCACCGGCGCCCCCCCAGCAAGGCCGGCTGGCGATGGAATCGGCGAGCCGCTCGTACTTCGACTTTGCCGCCAGTGCGCGCCCCGCACACGCGGGCGACGAGGCCGGGGCCACCTTCGGCGCGCAGGTACAGGGCGCCTTGCCGCGCCCGGCAGCCTTCCTCGCGCAAGACCACCGCGCCGGCGACGGCGCGCCGCCGCTCGGCTTTGCGCTCGCGCAACTGCATGGCGTGTACATCCTGGCGCAGAACGCCGCCGGCCTCGTGCTGGTGGACATGCACGCCGCGCACGAACGCATCCTCTACGAGAAGCTCAAGACCGTGCTCGACGGCCGTCCGGCGGTGCAGCGCCTGCTGATTCCAGCGGTGTTCTCGGTGAGCGCCAAGGACATGGCCGCGGCCGAGGACTGCACCGAGGTACTCGCCGGCATGGGTTTCGAGGTCGGCGTCGCCGGCCCGCAGGAGCTTGCCGTGCGCAGCGTGCCCGCCCTGCTGGCGAGCGCGCCGGTGGCCGAACTGATGCGCCAGTTACTGCAGGAGCTGCGCGAGTTCCCCGCCACCGAGGTCGTCACCGCCCGCCGCAACGAGCTGCTGGCCACCATGGCCTGCCACGGCGCGGTGCGCGCCAACCGCCAGCTCACGATTCCGGAGATGAACGCGCTGCTGCGCGACATGGAGGCCACCGAGCGCGCCGACCAGTGCAACCACGGCCGCCCCACGTGGACCCAGCTCAGCATGGCCGACCTCGACCGCTTCTTCATGCGCGGCCAGTAGGAGCCACGCCCAGGTGGCGCGCCCAGGCCGGGCACACCCGGCTCATGCGCGGTAGATCAGCACCCCGACCACCACCGCAGCCACGGTCGCCCACCCCAGGCGATCGACGTACTTGTGCAGCACCGCCTCCATGCGCGGACCGCCCCAGGCCATCAGCCCGGCGACGAGGAAGAAGCGCCCACCGCGGCCGACCAGCGAGGCCAGCGTAAACGGCAGCAACGCCATGTTTGCGACGCCGGCGGCGATCGTGAACACCTTGTACGGAATCGGCGAGAACCCCGCCACGAAGATCGCCCAGAAGCCCCAAACATCGAACCACGCGACCGCCTGCTCGTACGCTCCCCAATATCGACTGGCGCGCAACCAGCCCTCGATCAGGTCAAAAGCAAAATAACCGATCAGGTAACCGAACAGCCCGCCCGCCACCGAAGCCAGCGTGGTGATCAGCGCGAACCACCACGCGCGGCGCGGATTGGCCAGGCTCATCGGCGCGAGCATCACGTCTGGCGGAATCGGAAAAAAGGACGACTCGGCGAAGCTGAGCCCACCCAGAAACCACGGTGCGCGCGGATGTCGCGACCAGCGCATCGTCCGCTCGTAAAGCGCCGAAAAGATCTTCAAGACAAGCCCTCAGTCAAGGATGTCGGACACCCGGCCCGAACTTCGAGGGCGCAATGATACCCGCTCGACTAGGGCTACGACGGGCCGTACAGCCCACGCCTCGTCGCCGTCGTCCACATATCACGATTTCATGTTGCAGCGCATCGAGCCCCGGGAGAGAATCGGGCCTCTCTCCCCCGCACGCCCACCCGACCAGGTCTCCGGCATGTCGTTCTTACGCTCCCAGAAGCTGCCCTTGCGGCTCGTGCTCATCGTCCCCTACGTCATCCTGGTCGTGGGCCTGGCGCTGGCGCTCGGCGTGCTCTCTTACAGCGCGGGCAGCAACGCGGTGTCGACGGTCTCGTCGCAGTTGCTGCTCGAGGTGGTGGGGCGAATCTCGCAGGCCGTCGACCGCCACGTCGTCGGCTCCAGTGCCGTGCTCGAGAGCGCCTTCCCGGAAGGCATGCCGGCGCCGAAGAACATCGAAGACGACTTCCACGAACTGCGCAGCCGCTTCTGGGTGGCGACCGCCATCCACACCGACCCCAACAACTACGTCTATTACGGTAACGAAGCCGGCCAGGGCCTGGGCCTGTTCCGCCGCTCCGACGACGAGGTCGAGTTGCGCATGAAGTTCAAGGCCGACGAACACCGTGCCATCTACCAGGTGACCGGACTCGACGGCGCGCTCAACTTCGTCCGCCGTGAAGGCAACCTGTTCGATCCTCGCCAGCGCCCCTGGTATGCGGACGGCCGCAATGCCAAGGGCCACACCTGGACCTCGGTCTATATCGACTTCGGCACCCTGCAACTCGTGGCCACGCGGGCGCGCCGGGTACTCGAGCCCGGTGGCGGGTTCGCCGGCGTGGTCGCGACCGACGTCTCGCTCAAGGCCCTCAACGATTTCGTCAGCCGGCTCGACGTGTCGCCCAACGGCGTCGCCTTCATCATCGAACCCGACGGCAACCTGATTGCCTCCTCGGCCAGTGCGAACGTCGTCACCCTGCCCGATGGCCGCCACGGGCGGATCTCCGCCGAAGCCAGCGACCAC
>JAGOEI010000202.1 GCA_017997795.1 Thauera sp.
GCGCCGAGTTGCAGTCCATCGGCCAGCGGCGCTTGCCGTGCATCGCGGCCATCTCCCGCTGCAGATGGCGCGCCCGGTCGCACCGAACGCCCGCAGGCCTCCAAGCCCTCAGCTACAGCCCACCCCTCAAGCCCAAGCAGCGCGCGAAACCCGTCCGCGCTCACCGGCCCCACCACCAGCCGCAGCAGGAAGCGGTCGAAGAAGGCCTCCGCCACCTCGTCTTCCGGCACCTGGTTGGTGGCGCCGATCACGCTGATCAGCGGGCAGCGCAGCCGGCCGGCGCCGTTGTCGAACTCGCGCTCGTTGAGCAGGGTGAGCAAGGCGTTGAGGATGGCGCTGTTGGCCTTGAAGACTTCATCGATGAAGGCGACCTCGGCGTCGGGCAGGAAGCCCGCGACGTGGCGCTCGTAGCGATCCTCCTCGAGCGCCCGGATCGAAAGCGGGCCGAACAGCTCTTCGGGCACCGTGAAGCGGGTGAGCAGGCGCTCGAAGTAGCGCGCGTCGCGAAACGCCAGGTGGATGCGACGCGCCAGCGCGCTCTTGGCCGTGCCGGGCGGGCCGATGAGCAGCGTGTGCTCGCCCGCGAGCGCACCGAGCAAGCTCAGGCGCAAGACCTGGCGGCGCTCGACCAGGCCGGATTCGAGCACTTCAAGCAGGCGGGCCAGGCGGGCGCGATCCATCGGACACCCCGAGATCAGGCGCGCGGACCGTGCGTCGCGCCGTAGGCGTGGGCCTTCAGCGTGTCGAGATCGACGATGCGCAGCGCCGCTTCGTGGGTGGCCTCGAGGACCACCGGCGGCGCCACGCCGGCCTTGAGCGCCTCCTTCCAGCGCAGCACGCACAGGCACCAGCGGTCGCCCGCCTTGAGACCGGCAAAGCGGTACTCGGGCCGTGGCGTGGACAGGTCGTTGCCCACCGTGCGCGAGAACTCGAGGAAGGACTCGGTGACCCGCACGCAGATGATGTGGCGGCCGAGATCGTCCGGCCCCGTCTCGCAGCAACCGCTGCGGTAGAAGCCGGTCAGTGGTGAGTAGCTGCAGGCAAGCAGCGCGCCGCCCAGCACGTTCTTCGATCCATTCATGCCCACGTGTCCTGTTCGAGGTGTCGATGATCAACGGGCGCGGCGCCGTGGCTGCTGCTGGCGCCCGCTGCCCTTGCGGCCTTGCATTGTAGCGCCACGATCGCGCTCGAACGGCGCCCTCGACCGCCCCCGCGAAATGCATTCCCGTGTCGCTGGCGCGCACCACGGCCCTGCCATCAGGCGCCATGCAGACACGCCTGCCGTCATGCTGCTGTGCACCGCAAGCGCATTGTTTCTGCTAATTTCATGTCTTTCCGTCGAATCACACCTTCATGTCCGACAAAGCCGAATCTCCCCGTGAATTCATCAGCACGGCACAAGCTGCAAAGCAACTCGGCCTGTCGCTCGGGGCCGTCCAGCAGATGGTCGAATGCGGGACCCTGGCGGGCTGGAAGACGGCCGGCGGGCACCGGCGGATTCGTCAGGACTCGGTGGATGCGCTGCTCGCCAGGGCGCGCTCGCCCGGCCTGCAGCCGCGAGCAGGCAGCGCCAACAGCAAGGTGCGCGTGCTGGTAGTCGAAGACGACCGCCTGCTGCAGGGCATCTACCGCGAGACCTTTGCCGCCTGGGACGCGCCGCTCGACGTGCGGATCATCGGCCACGGCCTCGATGCGCTGGTCGAGGTCGGCCGCGAGCCGCCCGACCTGCTGATTGCCGACTTGCGCATCCCCGGCATCGACGGCTTCGAGATGATCCGCCGCCTGCGCGAGAACGCGCTCTCCAGCGACGTCGCCATCGTGGTCGTCTCGGCCCTGAGCGCCAAGGAGATCGCCGCCGCCGGCGGGCTGCCGCCAGACGTCACGGTGTATCGCAAGCCGATCCCGTTTCAGGAGCTGCACGGCTACGTCCAGGCCCTGATCGCACAACGTCGGCGCCAGCGCAGCGCGGGCTGAGCGCCCCTCCCGACCAATGCGCACGCCCCTCGCCCTGCGCCAGTTGAGCCTGCGTGCGAAGCTCATCGCGATCTTCATCGCGATCAAGGTGGTGCCGCTGGTGCTGCTCGCGGCGTTCGCCTGGCAGGCCGCATCCGAGCTCGGGCAGCTCGTCACCGCGCGCGTCGTCACCTTGTCGGACGTGATGCGCGACACCCAGCTTCGCACCGGGCAGACGGCCATCACCGACGCGATCGAGGCCCTCGACGACCGCTCGCGCGAAGCCATCGAGACCCTCACCACCGGCGCCGCGCGCGAGATCGCGGCCTTTCTGTACGATCGCGACCAGGACCTGCTGCAGGCGGCAACGCTGCCCCCCGACGAGCGCGCCTACGCCAACTTCCTCGCCACCCATCAGCGCCTGCTCGAAGATCACGGCCCCTACGTGCCGGACGCCGACGGCGAGCGCTGGATCGAACAGGCGCCCACCGCGCGCAACCTCGACCTCGTGCGCGCACCCCATCCGGACAACGCCGCCAACTTTCACTACCGCGCCCCCGACGTCCGCGCCCGCCTCGCCCTGCGCCCGCTGTTCCTCGAGATGACCTTCGTCGGCCGCGACGGGCGCGAGCGCGTCAAGGTGCTGAGCGAGACGGGGCGCAACCTGCTCGAGCCGGGCCTGCGCGACATCACCCGGCGCGAGAACACCTTCGTCCGCGCCGAAGACTACTGGCCCGCGCTGCAGGCCTTGCGCCCGGGCGAGATCCACGTCTCGCGCGTGATCGGCGCCCAGGTCCGCACGCACTGGATCGGCGACTACACCCCCGCCCGCGCACGCCAGATGGGTCGCGACTTTCGCCCCCAGGACTCGGGCTACGCCGGGCTGGAGAACCCCGTCGGCAAGCGCTTCCAGGGCCTGGTGCGGTGGGCGTCACCGGTGGTGCGCGACGGCGAGATCATCGGCTACGTCACGCTGGCCCTCGACCACGCCCACCTGATGGCCTTCACCGACACGCTGCGCCCGACCGCAGAACGTCACGCGCCGATCGCCGACCCGGCCTCGGGCAACTACGCCTTCATCTGGGACGACCTCGGGCGCAACATCTCCCACGCCCGCGACTACTTCATCCACGGTTACGACCCCGAAACCGGCGAGCCCGCCACGCCCTGGCTCGACACCGAGCTCTACGACCGATGGCGCGATAGCGGGCTGAGCTGGCAGGCTTTCGCAGCGGGGCTCCACCCCTACGAGGACCAGCGGCTCAGCCGCACGCCTCACCCGGCATCGACCGACTCGGGGCTGGTCGGGCTCGACTGCCGCTACCTCAACTTCTCGCCCCAGTGCCAGGGCTGGCACGACGTCACCGAGCACGGCGGCTCGGGCTCGTTCGCGATCCACTTCAGCGGTCTCAACAAGCTCACCACGGTGGCGACCATCCCCTATTACACGGGGCAATACGGGCGCAGCGAGCGCGGCTTCGGTTACGTGACGATCGGCGCCAACATCGACGAATTCCACCGCGCCGCCACCGAGTCGGGCCGTCGCATCAGCGAGATGATCCAGGTCACCGACGCCTTCAACCAGAACGAACGCGACAACCTGGTCGCCAGCATCGACGAGAACCTGAAGGAAACCGCCAGCGGGCTCGCCCTGTCGACCCTGCTCATGGTGGTCGCCGTCATCCTGATCGCGATCTGGATGGCCAACCTGCTGTCGCGGCGCATCACCACCACGGTCGACGGCATCCACCGCTTCCAGCAAGGCGACCTCGATCATCGCCTCGCCGCCGACAGCGGGGACGAGATGGGCGAACTCGCGCGCTCGTTCAACCGCATGGCCGACGCCGTGCAGGGCTCCATCCAGAGCCTCGAAGAGGCGCGCCTCACCGCCGAGCAGGCCAACCGCGTCAAGAGCGAGTTCCTCGCCAACATGTCGCACGAGCTGCGCACGCCGCTCAACGGCATCATCGGCTTTGCCGAACTGCTCAGCCTCGAACTGCAGAACCCAGAGCAGCGCGCCTGCGCCGAAACCATCCACCACAGCAGCCAGCATCTGCTCGCCGTGTTGAACGACCTGCTCGATCTCGCCAAGGTCGAGGCCAACCGGCTCACGCTGGCGCCGAAGTACTTCGAACTCGGTCCGCTGCTCGAATCCGTGGCCAAGCTGCACAAGGTCAATGCCGGCGCCAAGGGCGTCGCCCTGGTCACCGAGCTGCCCACCCACGCCTGCGTGGTCTACGGCGATGCGGTGCGGATCCGGCAGCTCATCGAGAACCTGCTGTCGAACGCGGTCAAGTTTACGAACACGGGGCAGATCACGCTGAGCCTGACGCAGGACTCGCACGATGTCTCCATCGCTGTCGCCGACACCGGCATCGGCATCGCCGAGGACGAGCTCGAGCAGGTGTTCGCGCCCTTCTATCAGGCGCA
>JAGOEI010000004.1 GCA_017997795.1 Thauera sp.
CGGCCATCCACGGCTACGGTGCGGACGAACCCTCGCACGCCGCGGTGGCGCAGGCGGTGGCGAGCGGCCAGGCCGATGTCGGCTTCGGCATCGAGGCCAGCGCGCGCAGCCGCGGGCTGGATTTCGTGCCGCTGGTCGAGGAGGCCTATTTCCTCGCCTGTCTCAAGTCCACCCTCGACCAGCCCGCCACCCGCGCCCTGCTCGCGCTGCTGCGAACCGCCGCGTGGCAGGAGCGTCTCGCCGGCCTGCCCGGCTACGCGCCGATGCAGAGCGGCGAGGTGCTGTCGATGAGCCGGGTGCTGCCGTGGTGGCGCTTCGGGGGGCGTGATGGCGAGGGCAGGGACGATCGCAAGCTTGATCAATAAGCCGATGTTTGAATTGAAAAATTCCGTGAAACATCAGCGCGGAACCTGGCCGTTCGGACGCTGAAGGCGTAGAATCCTGCCCCTTGTTCACGCATTGCAGCACGGAGCGCACCATGCTCTACCCCACCCGTTTCGATGTCATCGTGGTCGGCGGCGGTCACGCCGGGACCGAGGCCGCGCTCGCCGCGGCGCGCATGGGCGCGGCCACGCTGCTGCTCACCCACAACATCGAGACGCTCGGCGCGATGAGCTGCAACCCCTCGATCGGCGGCATCGGCAAGGGGCACCTGGTGAAGGAGGTCGATGCGCTCGGCGGCGCGATGGCGGCGGCCACCGACGAGGGCGGCATCCAGTTCCGCATCCTCAACGCCTCCAAGGGGCCGGCGGTGCGCGCCACCCGCGCGCAGGCCGACCGCGTGCTGTACAAGGCGGCGATCCGGCGGCGGCTGGAGAACCAGCCGAACCTGTGGCTGTTCCAGCAGGCGGTGGACGACCTCACCGTGGTCGGCGACCGCGTCACCGGCGTGGTCACCCAGATCGGCCTGCGCTTCGAGGCGCGGGCGGTGGTGCTGACCGCGGGCACCTTCCTCAACGGCCTGGTGCACGTCGGGATGCAGAACTATTCCGCCGGGCGCGCGGGGGATCCGCCGGCGATCTCGCTCGGCCAGCGGCTCAAGGAGCTGGCCTTGCCGCAGGGGCGGCTCAAGACCGGCACGCCGCCGCGGCTGGACGCGCGCACGATCGACTTTTCGGTGATGACGGTGCAGCCGGGCGACGACCCGGTGCCGGTGTTCAGCTTCCTCGGCCATGCCGCCCAGCATCCGCGCCAGTTGCCGTGCTGGATGACGCAGACCAACGCGCGCACGCACGACGTGATCCGCGCGAATCTCGACCGCTCGCCGATGTATTCCGGCGTGATCGAGGGCGTGGGCCCGCGTTACTGCCCGTCGATCGAGGACAAGATCCATCGCTTCGCCGACAAGGACAGCCACAACATCTTCCTCGAGCCCGAGGGCCTGGAGACGCACGAGATCTACCCGAACGGGATCTCGACCTCGCTGCCCTTCGACGTGCAGCTGCAGATCGTGCGCAGCATCCGCGGCCTGGAGAACGCCCACATCCTGCGCCCGGGCTACGCCATCGAGTACGACTACTTCGACCCGCGCAACCTCAAGTCCTCGCTGGAGACGAAGTCGATCGGCGGGCTCTTCTTCGCCGGCCAGATCAACGGCACCACCGGCTACGAGGAGGCCGCCGCGCAAGGCCTGCTCGCCGGCGCCAACGCCGCGCTGCAGGTGCAGGGCCGCGAGCCCTGGTGTCCGCGCCGCGACGAGGCCTACCTCGGCGTGCTGGTGGACGACCTCATCACGCGCGGGGTGTCCGAGCCCTACCGCATGTTCACCTCGCGCGCCGAGTACCGCCTGAGTCTGCGCGAGGACAACGCCGACCTGCGCCTCACCGAGAAGGGCCGCGAGCTCGGCCTGGTCGACGGCGCACGCTGGGCCGCCTTCTGCGCCAAGCGCGAGGCGATCGAGCGCGGTACGGCGCAGCTCAAAGCGGCGTGGGCGCGGCCGGAGGCGATTCCTGCCGATGACCAGCAGCGCGTGCTGGGCAAGGCGTTGGAGCGCGAGCAGCGCTACTTCGAGCTGCTGCGCCGGCCCGAGACCAGCTACGCATCGCTGATGAGCCTGCCCGGCGCGCCGGACGAGCGCGAGACCGACCCGCAGGTGATCGAGCAGATCGAGATCGCCGCCAAGTACCAGGGCTACATCGACCGTCAGCAGGAAGAGGTCGCCAAGCAGGCTCAGGCCGAGGCGACCCGTCTGCCGGTGGCGCTCGACTATGCGCAGGTGCGCGGCCTGTCCAAGGAAGTGCAGCAGAAGCTCAACCAGCACAAGCCCGAGACCATCGGCCAGGCCCGCCGCATCCAGGGCGTGACCCCGGCGGCGATCTCGCTGCTGCTGGTGTGGCTCAAGCGCCGCGACCTGGCGGCGCGCGCGGGCGCTGCGGCGCCCGAGGCTGCGGCGCCGGTGAACGCGGCCGACGACGTGGCGCGGAGGCCGGCAGCATGAGCGCGCTCGCATCGCGGATGGAAGGCAGGCGCACACATCCCCTTGGGAAGAGCGTGTACAGCGACGGGAGGGACGCGCAGTGAGCGGACGCCTGCAGCCCTACGCCACCCAGCTCGCCGACGGCATCGCCGCGCTCGGCCTCGTCCTGCCGCAGGAGACCGTCGACCGCCTGCTCGCTTTCGGCGAACTGCTGCTGAAGTGGAACAAGGTCTACAACCTCACCGCGATCCGCAGCCCGCAGGAGCTGATCACCCATCACCTGCTCGACTCGCTCGCGGTGCTGCCGCATCTGGCAGCAGTGAATCGTCTGGCCGACATCGGCTCCGGCGGCGGGCTGCCGGGCGTGGTGCTGGCGATCGTGCGCCCGGGGCTGGTGGTGTCGTCGATCGAGACCGTCGGCAAGAAGGCGAGCTTCCAGCAGCAGGCGAAGATCGAACTCGGGCTGGGCAATTTCACGGTGCTGAACAAGCGCGTCGAACAGGTGCAGCCGGATGCGCTGCCCGGCGGCGCGCCGGAGGGCGTGATCTCGCGCGCCTTCTCCAGCCTGTCGGACTTCGTCACGCTCTCCGGGCATCTGGTCGCCGAGGGCGGCGCGCTGTACGCGATGAAGGGGGTGAATCCGGTCGATGAGATCGCCGCCTTGCCCGCCGGCTGGGCGGTGACCGCGACCCATCCGCTCGTCGTACCCGGCCTGGACGCGGAGCGTCACCTGCTGGTCATCCGCCGCGCGTGATACTGCGTACTGTACCGGCCGGGCGATCGGGCGGCGCGTTATGGTCTCGCGGGGTCCTGGCGCTGAATCGCGTTCAGGACCTCGCGGCTGGCGCCGCTCCTACAGGGTCTTGCCGCGCGGCGTCGGCCGGAAGGGTGGGAGCGACGCAAGTCGCGAGTTTTTGCTGTTAGCGGCCGCCTGGACCGGCGCACAAGGGCTCGTGCGGTGGTCCGCTTGAATCTGCGCGGCGCCTGCTGCACTGCCGCATTGAAGTACACTCCGGGTCGTGCGCCTTGCGCGTAACCCCTGCAAACGGAATAGCCTGAACCGACATGGCCAAGATTTTCTGCGTCGCCAACCAGAAAGGCGGGGTGGGCAAGACCACCACCTGCGTCAACCTCGCCGCCGCCCTGCACCACGCCGGGCAGCGCGTGCTGCTGATCGACCTCGACCCGCAGGGCAACGCCACCATGGGTAGCGGCATCGACAAGCGCGGCCTGCAGCACTCCGTGTATCACCTGCTGGTCGGCCTGGTCGATCTCGCCGGCGTGCGGGTGACTTCGCCGACCGGTGGCTACGACGTGCTGCCCGCCAACCGCGACCTCGCCGGTGCCGAGGTCGAGCTGGTCAACCTCGACCAGCGCGAGAAGCGCCTGCGCAATGCGCTCGCCGCCTTCAAGGACGACTACGACTTCGTCCTCATCGACTGTCCGCCCTCGCTGTCGATGCTCACCCTCAATGGCTTGTGCTGCGCGACCGGGGTGATCATCCCGATGCAGTGCGAGTACTACGCGCTCGAGGGGCTGTCCGACCTGGTCAATACGATCAAGAAGGTGCACGCCAACCTCAACCGCGACCTCAAGATCATCGGCCTGCTGCGGGTGATGTTCGACCCGCGCGTCACGCTGCAGCAGCAGGTGTCGAATCAGCTCGAAGGGCACTTTGGCGACAAGGTGTTCCGCGCCATCGTGCCGCGCAACGTGCGCCTGGCCGAGGCGCCCAGCCACGGCATGCCGGGGGTGGTGTTCGACAAGGCGGCCAAGGGTGCCCAGGCCTACATGGCCTTCGCGCACGAGATGATCGAACGCGCGAAGACCTTCTGAATTCCGGAGCCGACATGAACAAACCCAGACTCAAGGGCCTCGGCCGCGGGCTCGACGCGCTGCTCGCGGCCAACCACGAGGAAGAGACCGACAAGGGCGAACTGCAGTCCCTGCCCACCATCGCGCTGCAACCGGGCAAGTACCAGCCGCGCACGCGCATGGACCCGGGCTCGCTCGAGGAGCTGGCGGCGTCGATCAAGGCCCAGGGCGTGATGCAGCCGATCATGGTGCGTCCGGTCGGCGAGGATGGCTACGAGATCATCGCCGGCGAACGGCGCTGGCGGGCGTCGCAGATCGCCGGGCTGTCCGAGGTGCCCTGCCTGGTGCGCGAGATCCCCGACGAGGCCGCGCTGGCGATGTCGCTGATCGAGAACATCCAGCGCGAGGACCTCAATCCGCTCGAGGAAGCCGGCGGCATCCAGCGCCTGATCGACGAGTTCGACATGACTCACCAGCAGGCCGCCGATGCGGTCGGCCGCTCGCGCCCGGCGGCGTCGAACCTGCTGCGCCTGCTCAACCTTGCTCGCCCGGTGCAGGAGCTGCTGATGGCGGGCGACATCGACATGGGCCATGCGCGTGCGCTGCTGCCGCTCGACGGCGCCAGCCAGATCCAGCTCGCCAACCAGGTCGCCGCGCGCCAGTTGTCGGTGCGCGACACCGAGCGTCTGGTGCAGCAGATCCTCAACCCGCGCCAGAAGAAGCCGGTGCTCCAGCCCGACCGCGACCTGCTGCGGCTCGAGGAGGAGATCGCCGATGCGATCGGCGCCACGGTGAAGATCAAGGCCAACAAGAAGGGCGCCGGCGAGCTCACGATCCGCTTCGGCAGCCTCGACCAGTTGGACGGCGTGCTCGGCCGTCTGCGCTAGACGCCTGCGCGTGCGCCCTCGTCGGCGCGGCGGGCAGTCGCCACGCCGCGCGCCTCGTCGATCGCGAGCAGCGGCAGCAATGCGAGCGCGAACAGCAGGATGCAGAACAGCACCGCGCCCTGCAACCCGAGCAGCCACTGCAGCAGCCCCACGCCGAAGATGCCGAAGATCGCCGCCAGCTTGCTGAACAGGCCCCAGAAGCCGAACAGCTCGGCGGCGCGACTTTCGGGCGCGAACATCCCTACCAGCGCGCGCCCGACCGATTGGCTCGAGCCCAGGCTGAGCCCGGACAACAGGCCGGCAAAGAGGAAGACCTGCTCCGCGCGCAGGGCCAGGCCCAGCCGGGCGTTCAAGTTCGCCGTCATCGGCTCGACGAAGTAGATCGCCAGGATCGCCGCAATCCACAGCAGCAGGGTCAGCGCATAGGTGAGGCGTCCGCCGAGCCGGCCCTGCAGCGCGCCGAACAGCACGGCGCCGAGCAGGGCGGTGATCTGCACGACGATGAACATCAGGTTGCGCGTCGACTCCGTCCACCCGATCACCTGCGCGCCGTAGATGAAGGAGAAGGCGACGATCACGTACACGCCCGCCATCGCGAACAGGATCGACATGAACAGCCAGGCCAGATCCGGAAAGTCGGCCACCGAGCGCACCGTGTGCACCAGGCGCCGGTAGGCGATGCGCACGACATCCATCCGCAGGCGCTGGCGTTCGCCGATCGCCGGTTCGCGCAGCCAGATGAAGGTCGGAATCGCCGCAACCAGGAAAAAAGCCGCAGCAAAGGGGCCGACCCAGCGCATGCGCTCGAAATTCTCCGCGCTCGCCTCACCCAGGAACACCAGCACGAAGCCCGCAGAAAGCAGTCCGCCCGCATAGCCGAGCGCCCAGCCGAGGCCGGAAATGCGCCCGAGTTCGTGACGCTCGCCGAGGAAGGGCAGGAAGCTCGCGATGAAGGATTCGCCCGCCGAGTAGGCGGTGTTCGACACCACGATGAGTGCGAATCCCAGCCACACCTGGCCGGGCGCGACGTAGTAGAGCAGCGCCGTGCTCGCGACCGTGAGCAGGTAACTGGCGAACAAAACGCGCTTTTTTGCGCGCGCCTGGTCCATGATGGCGCCCAGTAGCGGGGCGCTGAGCACCACCAGCAGGTAGCTCAGGCACAGGGCGAGGCTCCACAGCAGGTTGCCCAGGCGGTAGTCCGGGGCGTCGCCGACCACGATGCGGGTGTACAGGTCGCCGAAGATCACCGTGATGATCAGCAGCGTGTAAGCCTGGTTGGCGAAATCGAACATGCACCAGCCGAAGATTTCGCGCCGGCGCGCCTTGCGGGTCTCGATCATGGCTTGCGATTCGTCCGCGACAGGGGCAACGGGTCCGCCTTTCGAGCGTCAAGTTTTCGGCTCGTGGATGTTACATCTTCTATAAGATATGGGACTTTTGCGAAAACCCATGCTGCGATGCAACCAAGGTTTGACTTTGCTGCGGTTAACCCCTACTATCCGCGGGATTTTAGGCGGTCGCCAGCGTCTCGACACGCATGTGCGATAAACCCGATGCTTAAAGCTGTCATACTGCAGGTGGTTGCTACACTCATCGCAGTGCTGCTCGCGGGCGCACTGTTCGGTGTACCCGGAGCGATCTCTGCCGCAGGGGCAGGTGTGGCATGTGCGCTGCCGAGTTGGTTGTTTGCCATGCGCCTGTCGGCGATGGCGCGACGGACCGGCACGGCGAGTGTGACCGCTTTCGTCGCAGGCGAGTTCATCAAGATCGCCTCGATTGTGGGATTGTTGGTGCTGGTGTGGGCCGTTTATCCTGACCTCCATTGGGGAGGCATGCTGATCGGTCTCATCCTGGCGCTTAAGGCGAATTTGTTTGCATTTTTGGTAAAGACCTGACCATGGCTACAGAAGGGCACGCCCCCACCGCATCCGAGTACGTCGTTCATCACCTGACGCACCTCAACAACACCGGCCACGCGCAAGAGAACATCGTGGACTGGAGCGTGATCAACATCGATTCGATGTTCTATTCGATCTCGCTCGGTCTGCTGACCGTCTTCCTGCTCTGGCTCGCCGCACGCAAGGCCACCTCGGGTGTGCCGGGCCGCTTCCAGGCTATCGTCGAGCTGCTCGTCGAAATGGTCGCCGACCAGGCCAAGGGCATCGTGCATAGCGCCGAGTCGCGCAAGTTCGTCGCCCCGCTCGCACTCACCGTGTTCGTCTGGATCTTCCTGATGAACGCGATGGACCTGCTGCCGGTCGATCTGCTGCCGCGAATCTGGGAGGGCGTCTATGCCGCAGGCGGCGGCGATCCGGCTCATGCCTACATGCGCGTCGTCGCCACGGCCGACCTCTCCGCTGCGTTGGGCCTGTCCATTGGCGTGCTCCTGCTCTGCCTCTACTACAACGTCAAGATCAAGGGCGTGAGCGGCTGGGTGCACGAACTCTTCACCGCGCCGTTCGGCAGCCATCCGCTGCTGTATCCGGTCAACTTCGCAATGCAGATCATCGAATTCGTCGCCAAGACCGTGTCTCACGGCATGCGACTGTTCGGCAACATGTATGCGGGTGAGCTCGTGTTCATCCTGATCGCCCTGCTCGGCGGCACCGCCACCGTGTTCGGCTTCGTCGGTCATGTTGTTGCAGGCACCATCTGGGCGATCTTCCACATCCTGATCATCACCCTGCAGGCCTTCATCTTCATGATGCTGACCCTGGTGTATGTCGGTCAGGCGCACGAGAGCCACTAAGTTTCGGTTTCACCTTCAAAGCTGTACCTGGTTTTAAACTCACCTTCCCCACTAAGGAGTTGTCATGGAAAACGTTCTGGGTTTTGTTGCTCTGGCTGCTGGTCTGATCATCGGTCTGGGTGCCATCGGCGCTTGTATCGGTATCGGCATCATGGGTTCCAAGTACCTCGAAGCTTCCGCCCGTCAGCCCGAGCTGATGAACGCGCTGCAGACCAAGATGTTCCTGCTGGCCGGTCTGATCGACGCTGCGTTCCTGATCGGTGTCGGTATCGCCATGATGTTCGCCTTCGCCAACCCGTTCCAGCTCTGATCGGTTCGAGTTCATCCTTTTTTGAACCAACCTGAGGGCCAAGAACCGTGAATTTGAACGCAACCCTGATAGCCCAGCTCGTTGTGTTCTTCATTCTGGCGTGGTTCACGATGAAATTCGTGTGGCCGCCCATCGTGAAGGCACTGGACGAGCGTGCGAACAAGATCGCAGACGGGCTGGCAGCTGCGGACAAGGCCAAGGCCGATCTGGCACTCGCCGAGAAGAAGGTCGTCGAGGAACTGCGCAAGGCCCGCGAATCCGCGGGTGATGTGCGTTCCTCTGCTGAAAAGCAGGCGAGCCACCTGATCGACGAAGCCCGTGCCGAAGCTTCCCGCATCATTGCCGCCGCGCGCGAAGCGGCCGAAGCCGAAGCCGGCGCGGCCACGCAGCGAGCCAAGGAAGCCCTGCGCGACCAGGTCGCCCACCTGGCTGTTGCCGGTGCAGAGAAGATCCTGCGCCGCGAGATCAACGCCCAGGTGCATGCCGAACTGCTTGCCAACCTGAAACAGGAACTGCACTAAGTCATGGCCGAGAACGTCACCATCGCGCGCCCCTATGCCGATGCCGCCTTCGAGCTGGCTCGCGGGGCAGGTGCGCTGGGGCCTTGGTCGGAAGCGCTGGATCGGTTTGCCGTCGTGGCAGCCGATCCCAGCATGAAGGCGTGCTTCACTGATCCCAACCTGTCCGCCGATCAGCTCAACAAGCTGATGCTGGATGTGGGGGGTGATCTGACCGCCGAACAGCAGAACTTCATCCGCGTCCTCGTGGAAAACGAACGTCTGCAGGTGCTTCCGGAGATCCGTGACCTGTTCGTTGCTCTCAAGAACGAACACGAAGGTGTCCTTGAGGCGGAAATCGCCTCTGCCTTCCCGCTCGACGATGCCACGCTGGCCTCGTTGAAGGCCGACCTCGAAGCTCGCTTCAAGGCCGCCATCAACGTTACGGTCACTCTCGCCCCCGAACTCATCGGTGGGGTCCGCATCGCCGTCGGCGACGAAGTCATCGACGCCTCGGTCCGCGGCAAGCTCGCGAACATGGCCGCTGCGCTAAAGAACTAGGAGCATAAATGTCTATGCAACTCAACCCCTCTGAAATCAGTGATCTGATTAAGAGCCGGATCCAGAACCTGCAGCTCGCCGCCACGTCGCGCAACGAGGGTACGGTGGTTTCCGTCACCGACGGCATCACCCGTGTCCACGGCCTGACCGACGTGATGCAGGGCGAAATGCTGGAATTCCCCGGCAACACCTTCGGCATGGCGCTCAACCTCGAGCGTGATTCCGTCGGCGCCGTTGTGCTCGGCGAATACGAGCACATCACCGAAGGCGACACCGTCAAGGCCACCGGCCGCATTCTCGAAGTGCCCGTCGGCCCCGAGCTGATCGGCCGCGTCGTCAATGCCCTGGGTCAGCCGATCGACGGCAAGGGCCCGATCAACGCCAAGCTCACCGACAAGATCGAAAAGGTCGCGCCGGGCGTCATCGCCCGTCAGTCCGTTTCGCAGCCGGTGCAGACCGGCCTGAAGTCGGTCGACTCGATGGTGCCGATCGGCCGTGGCCAGCGCGAGCTGATCATCGGCGACCGCCAGACCGGCAAGACCGCGGTCGCGGTCGACGCGATCATCAACCAGAAAGGCCAGGACATGTACTGCGTGTACGTGGCCATCGGCCAGAAGGCCTCGACCGTCGCCAACGTCGTGCGCAAGCTCGAAGAAAACGGCGCGATGGAATACACCATCGTCGTCGCCGCCACCGCGTCCGAGTCCGCTGCCATGCAGTACCTGGCTGCCTACGCCGGCTGCACCATGGGCGAGTACTTCCGCGATCGCGGCATGGACGCGCTGATCGTCTATGACGACCTGACCAAGCAGGCCTGGGCCTACCGTCAGGTTTCGCTGCTGCTGCGCCGTCCGCCGGGCCGTGAAGCCTACCCGGGCGACGTGTTCTACCTGCACTCCCGCCTGCTCGAGCGCGCGGCGCGCGTGAACGCCGACTACGTCGAGAAGTTCACCAACGGCGAAGTCAAGGGCAAGACCGGTTCGCTGACCGCACTGCCGGTCATCGAGACCCAGGCCGGCGACGTCTCCGCGTTCGTTCCGACCAACGTCATCTCGATTACCGACGGCCAGATCTTCCTCGAGACCGACCTCTTCAACGCCGGTATCCGTCCCGCGATCAACGCCGGTATCTCGGTGTCGCGTGTGGGTGGTGCTGCGCAGACCAAGGTCATCAAGAAGCTGTCCGGCGGTATCCGTACCGACCTCGCGCAGTATCGCGAACTCGCTGCGTTCGCCCAGTTCGCTTCCGACCTGGACGATGCGACCCGCAAGCAGCTCGAGCGCGGTCGCCGCGTGACCGAGCTGATGAAGCAGGCCCAGTACTCGCCGATGTCGATCGCCGACATGGCCGTCGTGCTGTACGCGGTGAACAACGGCTACTTCGATGACATCGATGTCGCGCGCGTGCTGCCGTTCGAAGCCGCGATGCTGCAATACGTCAAGACCAAGCAGGCCGATCTGGTCTCCTCGATCCTGAGCAAGAAGGAACTGGACGCCGACGGCGAAAAGACCCTGGCTGCGACGATCGCCGAGTTCAAGAAGAGCTGGGCCTAAGGCCGGCGAGGGAGACGGAATATGGCTAGCGGTAAGGAAATCCGTACCAAGATCAAGAGCGTGCAAAACACGCGCAAGATCACGAAGGCCATGGAGATGGTGGCCGCGTCCAAGATGCGCAAGGCGCAGGACCGGATGCGTGCTGCCCGCCCCTTTGCCGAGAAGATCCGCCGACTCGCCGCGAACCTGTCCCAGGCCAATGTGACCGACTACAAGCACCCGTTCCTGGTCCGCAAGGACCAGGTCAAGCGGGTGGGCTTGATCCTGGTGACCACCGACAAGGGTTTGTGCGGTGGCCTCAACACCAACGTCCAGCGTGTCGCGCTCAACGCGATGAAGGACTGGGAGTCCTCGGGCGTGACCGAGATCCGTGCCTGCGCCATCGGCAACAAGGGTCTGGGCTTCATGCAGCGCATGGGCGCCAAGGTGGTGTCGAACGTCACCCAGTTGGGTGACACGCCGCACCTGGAAAAGTTGATCGGTCCGGTCAAGGTCATGCTCGACGCGTTCCAGAACGACGAGCTCGACGCGGTGTACGTGGCTTACACCCGCTTCATCAACACGATGAAGCAGGAACCGGTGCTCGAGCAGTTGCTGCCGCTCACCGGCGACAAGCTGGGTACGCCCGACAGCTCCTGGGACTACCTCTACGAGCCCGATCCGCAGGTCGTCATCGACGAACTGCTGGTGCGCTACGTCGAGGCGCTGGTCTATCAGGCGGTGGCCGAGAACATGGCATCCGAACAGAGCGCGCGCATGGTGGCGATGAAGGCCGCTTCCGACAATGCCAAGACCGTGATTGGCGACCTGCAGCTGGTCTACAACAAGACCCGCCAGGCAGCGATCACCAAAGAGCTGTCGGAAATCGTCGGCGGCGCCGCCGCGGTGTAACGGATTATTGATTTAAGGATATGACGATGAGTCAAGGTACGATCGTTCAGTGCATCGGCGCCGTGGTGGACATTCAGTTCCCGCGTGAATCGATGCCCAAGGTGTATGACGCCCTGAAGCTCGAGGACGTGGCCGACTCCTTCGCCGAAGCAAATCTGACCTTCGAGGTTCAGCAGCAGCTCGGTGATGGCGTGGTGCGTACGATTGCGATGGGTTCTTCCGACGGCCTGCGCCGCGGGATGAAAGTTGCAAACACCGGCAAGCAGATCTCCGTGCCGGTCGGCATGGGTACGCTGGGCCGCATCATGGACGTGCTGGGTCGCCCGATCGACGACGCCGGCCCGATCGAGACCGACGAGCTGCGCGCCATTCACCAGAAGGCGCCCAAGTTCGATGAGCTGTCCCCGTCTGTGGAACTGCTCGAAACCGGCATCAAGGTGATCGACCTGATCTGCCCGTTCGCCAAGGGCGGCAAGGTGGGTCTGTTCGGTGGCGCCGGCGTCGGCAAGACCGTGAACATGATGGAGCTGATCAACAACATCGCGAAGCAGCACTCCGGTCTGTCGGTGTTCGCTGGCGTGGGTGAGCGTACCCGTGAGGGCAACGACTTCTACCACGAGATGAAGGACTCCAACGTTCTCGACAAGGTCGCGATGGTGTTCGGTCAGATGAACGAACCCCCGGGCAACCGTCTGCGCGTGGCGCTGACCGGTCTGACCATGGCCGAGCGCTTCCGTGACGAAGGCCGCGACATCCTGTTCTTCGTGGATAACATCTACCGCTACACCCTGGCCGGTACCGAAGTGTCCGCGCTGCTGGGCCGTATGCCTTCCGCGGTGGGCTACCAGCCGACGCTGGCCGAAGAAATGGGCCGCCTGCAGGAGCGCATCACCTCCACCAAGGTGGGCTCGATCACCTCGATCCAGGCCGTGTATGTGCCTGCGGACGACTTGACCGACCCGTCGCCTGCCACCACCTTCCTGCACCTCGACTCCACCGTCGTGCTGTCGCGTGACATCGCCGCGCTGGGTATCTACCCGGCCGTCGATCCGCTCGACTCCACCTCGCGCCAGCTCGATCCGCTGGTCGTGGGCGAAGAGCACTACAACGTGGCGCGTCAGGTTCAGATGACGCTGCAGAAGTACAAGGAACTGCGCGACATCATCGCGATTCTGGGTATGGACGAACTGTCGCCCGACGACAAGCTCGCCGTTGCCCGCGCACGCAAGATCCAGCGCTTCCTGTCGCAGCCCTTCCACGTGGCCGAGGTCTTCACCGGTTCGCCCGGCAAGTACGTCACGCTGAAGGACACCATCGCCGGCTTCAAGATGATCGTCAGCGGTGAGCTGGACAGCCTGCCCGAACAGGCCTTCTACATGGTCGGCAACATCGACGAGGCCATCGAGAAGGCGAAGAAGCTGCAGTAATTCGTCCGCCTGCGCGGCGCTTCGGTGCCGCGCAGATTTGAAAAGGAAACACTATGGCTATGACGGTTCATGTCGACATCGTCAGCGCGGAAGAGCAGATCTTCTCCGGGCTGGCCGAATTCGTCGCGCTGCCTGGCGAGGCGGGTGAACTCGGCATTCTGCCCGGCCACATGCCGCTGATGACCCGGATCAAACCGGGTGCGGTGCGGGTCAAGGTTCCGAATCAGGCGGAAGAAGAGCTTGTGTTCGTTGCCGGTGGTTTGCTCGAGGTTCAGCCGGGTCTGGTGACGGTGCTCGCCGATACGGCGATCCGTGGTCACGATCTGGACGAAGCAAAGGCGCTCGAAGCCAAGAAGAAAGCCGAAGAGGCGATGGCCAACCAGAGCGCCCGTCTGGACTACGCCAAGGCCCAGGCCGAACTCATGGAAGCGGTGGCACAGCTCGCCGCCATCCAGCGCCTGCGCAAGCGCGGTCACTGATCGACGCGGCTCGTTCGCGGGCCGTACAACAAAAAAGCAGCTCGACGAGCTGCTTTTTTTTCGACCCTATCCCGCTCCGCCGCCGCGATATGGCGGTTCGACGTACGGCGGGCAGCGCACTCAGCGCTTTTCGAGCCGCGCGACGCGCTTGTCCAGGCGCGCAACCGCATCGCGCAGTGCAACCACCTCCTGAGCGAATGCGGGTAGCGCCGCACGTGGCACGAGCACGGGCGACTCCTCGGTCAGGTATTCGGCGACGCTGCCGCCGGCACGCTCGAGCGAGCGGCGACCCTCGGTGGCGATCCGTCGTCCGCCATCGACCAGGCGATGTGCCGCGATGTCACCGACCACGCGCGACAAATCCTCCTCCGCGTCCCAGCGCAGGTGGCGGAAGACGAAGCCGAGCGCTTCGGCAAACTCGGCATTGCCTTCGATGCGTACGTGCCGCATCGCCGACTCCATCCCGCCCGCAAGCAACTGTGGCAGCTCCGCCACTGCAAGCCGCAGGCATACCTCGGGCGCGTCCTCGCCGCTCCATTCGGCCAACTGACCTTCTGCCGAGATCGAGAAGTCGATCTCGGCGACCGGGGCCAGCTCGAGGCGCGCGGTGCGTCCGGCGTGGCCCTGCAGGCGTTGGCGCGCCCAGCCCGCCTGCGCGAGCAGGTGGTTGGTGGCGGACAGGAAGAGGCTGGACAGCATGATGATGCTCCCGTTGGCGTTTGCCTGATGAGACGACGTGAAAAGGGCCTGCCGCAGCCTCGATTCGCCCGTGGGCGAAGGAGGTGCAGGCAGGCCCGCGTTTGTGGCGCTGACGCTTACTGCGCTTGCTGGATGCCGGCGATCAGCCAGCCGCCGCTGCCGCTGCGCGGCTTGGTCAGGTGCCAGATCTCGTCGAAAGGCGCGGGAGCCGCATCGGCTTCCTCGCGCAGCAGTCCGGTGAAGCGGACGCTGACGATGTAGCGGTTGTCCTCTTCGGCCACGTCGATCACGTCGGCGTTGAGTTCGACCACGTCGGTGCGCTGTTCGCTGCCGCGGCGCTCGTTGAGCTGCATGCAGATCTCGGCGAACACTTCAGGCGTGGTGAATTCACGCAGATCGTCGAGGTTGCCGGCGTCGTTGGCAGCCTGCAGGCGGATGAAGTTGAGCTTGGCCTGACGGGCGAAGCCATCGGTGTCGAAGCCGGATGCCACCGCCTGGTCGAGCCCGCTGGCCGGTGCTGCCGTGGCGTTCACGGGCTGGCTGGCCTCGAACGCGGTCCTGGATGCTTGGGCGCTACCGGCAGGGGCGCCGGCGTACTGCAGTCCCCGGTTCGGCTGGCTGGCCGCATTGCTGCCACGGCGGAACAGCAGGCGGAAGACGAAGAACGCAGCCGCTGCCAGCAGCAGGATCATGAAGAAGTTGGCGAAGCCTTCGCCCAGGCCGAGGTGCGAGAACAGCGCCGCCAGACCGAGACCGGCGGCGAGGCCGGCGACCGGCCCCATCCACGAGCGCTTGGGCTGGGCGGCTGCGGTGGCCGCACCCGCGGCCGGCGCTTGTTGCTGCGTGGCCGCGGGCTGGCGCGGCTGGGCGGGCGGGGTCGCCTGGCGATTCATGCCAAAGCTGCTGCCGCCGCCCAGGCGCTTGGCCTCGGCCTCGGAGGCGACGAAGCCGAAGGACATCACGGCGACGATCAGGGAAAGAAGAAAGCTTTTCATTGTGTTGGGGTCTCCTGGTTCAGATCTTGTAGCCACGGTGCAGCGCAACGACGCCCGCACTCAGGTTAAAGTAGTCGACCCGGCCAAGTCCGGCTTGTTCCATCATCGCCTTCAATTCTTCCTGGCCGGGGTGCATCCGGATCGACTCCGCGAGGTAACGGTAGCTGTCGGCGTCGTTGGCGACCTTCGAGCCCATCCACGGCAGCAGCTTGAAGGAATACAGGTCGTAGATCGGCGACAGGGGCTTCCACACCTTGGAGAACTCAAGCACCAGCAGCCGCCCACCCGGGCGCAGCACGCGCCGCATCTCGGCGATGGCGACGTCCTTGTGCGTCATGTTGCGCAGGCCGAACGCGACCGTGACGCAGTCGAACCAGTCGTCGGGAAAGGGCAGCTTCTCGGCGTCGCACTGGGCGACCGGCATCGCGAAGCCCTTGTCGATCATGCGATCGCGACCGCGCGACAGCATGGCGTGGTTGATGTCGGTGAGCCACACCTGGCCGCTGCGGCCGACCTTGCGCGCAAAGGCCAGCGACAGGTCGGCGGTGCCACCGGCCACGTCGAGCACGCGGTCACCCTCGCGCACGTCCGATACCTGGATGGTGAAGTGCTTCCACACGCGGTGCAGGCCGAAGGACATGATGTCGTTCATCACGTCGTACTTCTGGGCCACCGAGGAGAACACCTCGGCCACCTTCTTCTGCTTGAGTTCCTCGTCTACCGTCTGGAAGCCGAAGTGGGTCGTCTTGTCGCTCATGATGTGCTCAGTGGTGATGGCCGCAGCCGCCCTTGGGTGCAGGGGGCGGGACCTTGGCGGGGTCGCGGGTGCCGCCCGTGCGCTCGAGGGCCTCGAGATAGTCGTGCCACAGCGTGTCGTGGTCGCGGCCGAGCGCGTAGAGGTAGTCCCAGGAGTACAGGCCGCTGTCGTGCCCGTCCGAGAACGTGGGCTTGATCGCGTAGTTGCCCACGGGCGCAATGTCGACGATGTCGACGTCGCGCTTGCCCTGCTGCAGCGTCTCCTGGCCGGGGCCGTGGCCACGCACTTCGGCCGATGGGGAGTACACGCGCAGGAATTCGAAGGGCAGATCGAAGCGGCTGCCGTCGTCGAAGGCGAGCTCGAGGCGCCTCGAGCCGCGATGCAAGGTGATTTCGGTGGGGATCGGGGTGTTTTCGTCGAGTCCGGCCATGACATCAGTCCCGCTGAAAGGGCCACAATCATACCCGAATCGCCGGATCGGCGTTCCGCAGCGCTGGCGCGCGAACGTCCGTCGGGCCTTGTTGCGCTTCGATGACGTGTCATCAAAGGTTCAAGGAGCTGCAATACACTCCGGGCAATGCTAATAGGGAGTCCAGGCATGCCAGCGAACATCTTGCTTGTGGAAGACGAACCTGCGATCCAGGAGTTGATCGCAGCCAACCTCGCGCGCGCAGGGCATCACGTCGTGCGCGCCTCGGATGCGGAGACCGCCCAGCGCATCGTGCGCGAGGCGCTGCCCGACCTGGTGCTGCTCGACTGGATGCTGCCCGGCGCCTCCGGCATCGAGTTTGCTCGTCGCCTGCGTGCGGACGAGCGTACCCGCGAGATCCCGATCATCATGCTCACCGCGCGCGGCGAGGAGCAGGACAAGGTGACCGGGCTGGAGATCGGCGCCGATGATTACGTGACCAAGCCCTTCAGCCCGCGCGAGCTGGTGGCGCGCATCAAGGCGGTGTTGCGCCGCCGTGCGCCGCAGGTGACCGATGACGCAGTAGAGCTCGGTGGTCTGCGCCTCGATCCGGCCACGCACCGGGTGAGTGCCGGCGACACCGCGCTGGCGCTCGGCCCCACCGAGTTCCGCCTGCTGCATTTCCTCATGACGCACCCCGAACGCGTGCACTCGCGCGCGCAGTTGCTCGACCAGGTGTGGGGCGATCACGTCTTCGTCGAGGAGCGTACGGTCGATGTCCACATTCGCCGCCTGCGCTCGGCGCTCGAACCGACGCAACACGATGCGCTGATCCAGACCGTGCGCGGCAGTGGCTATCGCTTCTCGGTGCACGCTCACCAGGCGCCGGTCGCATCCTGAGCGCCAGCATGTCCTTCCAGGATCGGGCGTGATCGCCAGACCGCTTTCCTATGTGACCCTCGGGGTGGCCGTCCCGGCGATCGCCATGCTCGCCCTTGCCGCGCTCGCCGGGGTCTATCGAGGCAGCGACGCGGCGCTGGCGCTCATCGCGGTGGGCCTCATCGGCGCCGCGATCATGCTCGCCCGCAACCTGCACACGCTGGTTGCGTGGGCGCGGCAGCCGATCGGCACGCCGGTGCCCCAGGGCGAAGGGCTGTGGGGCGACATCTACGCCGACATCGGCCATCGTTTCCAGCGCGAATGCGAGGTCAAGGAGCGCCTGTCCGCCGAGCTCGGCCGCTTCCAGCAGGCCGCGCTCGCGATGCCCGACGGCGTGATCTACCTGGGCGAGGACGACGTCATCGAGTGGATGAACCCGATGGCCGAGCAGCATTTCGACCTCGACCGCCGCAAGGACGTGCGCACGCCCCTGCCCAACCTGATCCGCCAGCCCGAGTTCGTCACCTATCTGGCAGGTCGCAACTACGCCGAGCCGCTGGTGATGCGCTCGCTGCGCCGCCGCGACCGCACCCTGCAGGTGCAGATCATCGCCTTTGCCGGCAACCGGCGCATGGTGCTGTCGCGCGATGTCTCCCAGCTCGAGCGCCTGGAGAACATGCGGCGGGATTTCGTCGCCAACGTGTCGCACGAGCTGCGCACCCCGCTCACCGTGGTCGGCGGTTTCCTGGAGACCCTGATCGACGGCATGGACGACTTCTCGCGCGAGGACGTCATTCATTACCTCAAGCTGGCGAGCGAGCAGTCGTCGCGCATGCAGCGCCTGATCGAGGAGCTGCTCACCCTGTCCGCCCTCGAAACCGGTGCGCCCGCCCAGATCGACGAGGAGATCGATGCCGTCCAGCTCGTCAAGGAAGTCGCGCACGAGACCGACCTGCTGTCCGCCGGGCGGCACGAGCTCCGCCTGGTGCTCGAGGGCGGTGGCGCGCTGCTCGGCAGTCGCAAGGAGCTGCACAGCGCCTTCTCCAATCTGGCCAGCAACGCCGTGCGCTACACCCCGGCGGGCGGCCATATCGAGATCGGCTGGCGTACCAGCGAAGAGGGCGGGGGTGGCGAGTTCTGGGTGCGCGACGACGGCATCGGCATCGACCCGGTGCACATTCCACGCCTGACCGAGCGCTTCTACCGTGTGGACCGCGGGCGTTCGCGCGAAACCGGCGGCACCGGGCTCGGGCTGGCGATCGTCAAGCACATCCTCACCCGCCACCAGGGCGAACTGACCGTCACCAGCGAGCTGGGCAAGGGCAGTCGCTTTGCGATGCGCTTTCCGCCCGCACGCGTCAGGCCGGATTGAGCACGGTGTCGGTGTCGAAGCTGCACTGATCGAAATTGGTCCCGCGCAGCAGCAGCTTGCGCAGGCTGACATGGCGCGAGGTCTCGCCTTCGCGCACCTCGATGATGCGGTTGGTCTGGAACCACATCGGCGGCAGAACCAGCGAGCCAGCCGATTTCAGCGCCGGTGACGGTGGCAGCAGGAAGGCCTGGTGGAAGGGTTCGCGCCGACCGGGGGCGAGCTGCGGACGGACCGAGATGACGCGCGGTATGCCGGGCAGGACATTGACCCCGACCTCGAGCATGCCTGCGCTGCGATACATCAGCCAGCTCAGGTCTGCGATCAGCAACTGTTCGGAATCGAGCGGACGGATACCGACCAGTTGGTGATGTTCGAGGCGAACGCCGTCCCCCGGGTGCTGCAGGCGGAAGCCGCCCACCGACTGGTCCAGCACCTGCCAGTGCTCGGATTCGAAATCCGCCTGCGAGGCTTTCCCACGCTCTGGCGACGCAGTCTCCACGACGTGCTGCGCGCGCTCGCCGAAGGTGAGCAGCGAGATGTCGTCGTTCAACTGGCGGCGGACGGCCCCGGTGGCGCGGGGTTGCTGGAAGAGTTCGCCGTTGAGGGCGAAGCCGATCGCCAGCCAGTCTCCGGTGAGTTCGACCTGCCCGGCCTTCGCTCGGCGGGGAAAGCGGCGCCCCGAAGAGGCCAGGCCCCAGGGGCGGTAGAGCGAAAGCAGCAGCCGCGCGCTGACGCTGGTCGGGCAGTCGTCGCCGAGGCCGAGCGAGGCGGGCTTCACCCCGCGCTTGAACTGCGCGAGCACGGCCTGGATCTGGATCGCAAGGTTGCTGCCATCGAAGCGCAGCAGCGTCGGCGTACGCGGCAGCAGCCCGAGCGGCCGCAAGCTGCCGTCGCCGGCCGTATCCACGCCGTACGCGCTCGGCTTCTGGGTGTCGACCTTGTCGTCCAGGGCGCAATACGGCGCGAAGCGCTGCGCCCAGCGAATGACCCAGTTGAGCTCGCGTTCGCTGCGGCCGTAGGGGTTTGCGAGGTCGATCAGGAGGACGGCGACATAGGCCTCGTGCGGGCTCTGCGCGCGCCAGACTTCGTTGAGCGCGTCGGCGACGCGCACGCGGGCGAGTCCCTCGCGAACCGCGTGCTGGTAGCTCGCGTGCACCGCTTGCCACATGCCGGCGGGCAATTCCCGATGGGCGCGGAAGTACTCTACGAGCGCCATGCCTTCGTAGCAGACGCGACGCTGCGCCAGCAGTGCGCGCTGGTCCTCGAGCGTGCCTTCGCGCGCGTCGGCCTCGGCGATCGCCGCATACGAGCGCGCCATCGCCTGCCACAGGCCCACGACGTGGTCGAGCGTGCGCTCCGCGTCCCGGCTCGGTGGCAGCGGGCGGGTGGTGTAGCTGCGGGCCATCTCGCCCTGCGCGAAGTTCAGCGTGTCGCGTGCGGCCTCGAGCACCTCGAGGTGCTGATTCGGCGCCGGCCGCGCGCCGAGCAGGCCGCGCACGATGCGCGACAGCGTGTCGTGGGTTGCCCGGAAATCGATCGGGTGCAGTTTGCGCAAGGCATCGAGGCAGGCCGCGGGCTGGGTGTAGTCCATTGGGTGCTCTATGTTCAATCCGGAGCGCCGGGGTTCAGCGCGCTGTCGATGGCGCGCGCCAGCGCAACCGGGTCGGCGGCGGCGTGCGCCCGGCCCTCGCGCTGTGCGGCGCCCCAGACGGATTCGGGAAAATGACGGTCGTCGTGGTAGCGCGGGATCACGTGCCAGTGCAGGTGCGGCACCATGTTGCCGAAGCTGGCGAGGTTGATCTTGGCCGGATGCAGCAGCGTGCGCAGCGCGGCCTCGGTGGCCATCACGACCTCGAACAGGTGGGCGCGGTCGGCGCGCGACAGGTCGGTCATCTCGGCGACGTGTTCGCCCCACACCACGCGGCAGAAGCCCGGGTGAGCGGGGTCATCGACGCGGATGACCCGGCAGCGATCGTCTTCCCAGATGACGTGTTCGGGGGGCAGCGCACACAGCGGACAGTCCATGTTCGGTCTCGATCTTCAGCAAGCGTGGAATTGGCAGTCCAATCTAGCCCCTTCCGCGCGCGCATTGCGAGGAACTCTTACGCACCGGAGGCCGCGCGCGGAAAGTCCTGGGCCACCGTCTGCGTCTCGCCGACCGCGACCGGCGCGCCGTCCTTGAAGGCGAGCAGGTTGCCGGGCGGGATGGCGATCCAGCGCTCGTTGTCGGTCAGCGCGGTGGTGGCGATGATCGCGACCCGATCGCTCGGCTGGGTCACGCGGTTGAAGTCGAGCGCCAGGTCCTCGTCCGACAGGTGGGCGATCGGGAAGGGCGCCTGGCGGATGATGTAGGACAGGCGCGAGGAGCAGTGCGCGAACAGCCAGTCGCCATCCGAGAGCAGGAAGTTGAACTCGCCCAGGCTGCCGATCTCGAGCGCCAGCGCGCGCAGCGTGGCGTGCAGCTCGGCCGCTGTGGGCGTGCCCAGCGGGAAGCGCGCGGCCAGGGTGTCGAGGATGTAGCAGAACGCGCGCTCCGAGTCGGTGGTGCCGACCGGCAGGAAGCGCCCGGACAGCGGCGGGGCGAAGTGCTTGAGGTTGCCGTTGTGGGCGAAGATCCAGTAGCGCCCCCACAGCTCGCGCTGGAAAGGATGCGTGTTCTCGAGCCGCACCTCGCCCTGCGTCGCCTTGCGGATGTGGGCGATGACGTTGAGCGAGCGGATCGGGTAGTGCTTGACCAGCTCGGCCACCGGCGAGTGCGCGCTCGGCGCGGGGTCGAGGAACACGCGCGCGCCCTTGCCTTCGAAGAACGCGATGCCCCAGCCGTCGCGATGATGGTCGGTGAGGCCGCCGCGGGCACGAAAACCGGTGAAGGAAAAGCAGATGTCGGTCGGCACGTTGGCATTCATGCCCAGCAACTGACACATGGTGGCGCACTCCGTGCGGCGGTAGGGGCGATCAGTATAGCGAGGCAGGCGGGCTTGCCGTGCCGGCGCCCGCCCAGATCCGGGAATGCATCACGGCGCGCTCGGTGCGGCCAGGTTGCGAAAGCTCGCTGCGCCCTGGCGATCGACCAGCCAGTCGGTGAAGCTCGCGCCCACCCACATGCCGGTGAGCGTGACCCAGGCGGTGACCGCGAACACCGACGCGCCCGACACCCCGGCGCCCACCGCACAGCCGCCGGCGAGCATGCCGCCGAAGCCCATCAACACCGCGCCGATGATGTAGCGCCGCATCGCGTGCCCGCCCTGGAAGCCCTCGAGCTTGAGTTCGCGGGCAAACCACGCCGCGATGAAGGAGCCGAGGAACACGCCCGGGACCATGCCGAGGTCGAAGTTCAGTTGCTGGCCCGGGGGCGACAGCACCAACATCAGCACGTCGGCTGACGGACCGGTGAACGACAGGCTCTGCACCGGCGTCGGTTCGAACAGCAGCCCTGCCAGCCGCCAGGTGAACCACCACGCCACGCCGACCATCAGCCCGGCGCCGATGCCGCCGATCCAGCCCCAGGCCTTCACCTGGTGGCGGCGGGCGAACCAGATGCCGGCGCCGAGCCAGGCCAGGCCGAACAGCAGCCCGCTGCTGCGCCCCATGCCGGTGAGGGCGAGCAGGTCGCGCGCGTTGCCGCCGTCGATGGTCCACAGTCCGGCGAGCGTCTCGCGCCACGGCGACAGAATGCCGTTCATCGAGGCCTGCGCGGTGACGGCGAAGATCAGCCCGGACAGCAGCGCGCGCAGGTTGCCATTGGCCGCCAGCACCAGCAGCCGGCTCGAACAGCCGCGCGCCAGCACCATGCCGATGCCGAACAGCAGCCCGCCGATGGCGGCGCCGGACAGGCTGCCCTGGCTGGCAAGCTGGCGCACGTTGCCGGTGTCGAACTGGCCGGCGAGCATCAGCGACTGGGTGAGGATGATGGCGGCGGAGAAGGCGAGCAGCCACACCGCGAGCTTGGGGCCGAACTGCGCGCGCGCCACCTCGACCACCGCGGCGCGCAGGCAGAACTGCGAGCGCTGGGCGAAGAAGCCGAAGGCGGCACCGATCAGCAGTCCGCCCAGCGCAAGGCCGCGGTCTTCTCCCAGCCATTCGACGAATTGGGCGATCGTCTCCACGCGCTCCTCCTGTGCCCGGACGTGCGTCCGGTCTGGTCATCATTCAACAATATAAGAATGTGACCAACTACAAAAGGAGAACGAGGCGTTGAGGATCGAGGTTGTGGGAGCAACTGTCTGTGGGCTTGCCCGCGAATGTCGCCAGATCAAGCGCCCCTTTCGCGGCCAAGGCCGCTCCCACGGGCGCTGAGGCCGTCGCAGGTCCTCGTGGGAGGCTCGCCCGCGAGCCGCGTGCCTCCGGTAGGCGCATGTGCGGGCGCGCACGTTCTCACGGCGACCCGGCTCGGGGGCGGCGACGCCCGTGCTTACGGTCCCGCGCGCCGGGCTTGTCCCCGGCAACGACTCAGGCGCCGAGCTTTTTCTTCAGCAGCTCGTTGACCTGCGCCGGGCTGGCCTTGCCCTTGCTCGCCTTCATGACCTGGCCGACCAGGGCGTTGAAGGCCTTCTCCTTGCCGGCGCGGAACTCCTCCACCGACTTCTGGTTGGCGGCGAGCACCTCGTCGATCATGGCCTCGATCGCGCCGGTGTCGGTGACCTGCTTGAGACCCTGGCTGTCGATGACCTCGTCGGCGCTCTGGCCTTCGCCGTTCCACAGCGCCTCGAACACCTTCTTGCCGATGGCGTTGGAGATCGTGTTGTCGGCGATGCGCGCGACCAGCCCGGCGAGCTGAGCGGGCGACACCGGCGAGGCGGCGACGTCGAGCTCGGCCTTGTTGAGGCGCGCGGCGAGGTCGCCCATGACCCAGTTGGCGCAGAGTTTTGGCAACTGAGTCGCCTGCGCGGCACCGGCGGCCGACACCGTGGCCTGGTAGAAGTCGGCGACCTCCTTGGACGCGGTGAGCGTGGTGGCGTCGTAGGCCGACAGGCCCCAGGCGTCCATGAAGCGCGCCTTCATCGCCCCCGGCAGCTCGGGCATCCCGGCCTGCACGCGCGCCTTCCACTCTTCGGAAATCATCAGCGGCAGCAGGTCGGGGTCGGGGAAGTAGCGGTAGTCGTGGGCGTCTTCCTTGCTGCGCATCATGCGCGTCTCGCCCGTGTCGGGGTCGAACAGCACGGTGGCCTGCTGCACGCGCCCGCCGTCTTCCAGGGTGTCGATCTGCCACTGCACCTCGTAATCGATCGCCTGCTGCAGGAAGCGGAAGGAGTTGAGGTTCTTGATCTCGCGCCGGGTGCCGAACTCGGTCGCGCCCTTCTTGCGCACCGACACGTTGGCGTCGCAGCGGAACGAGCCCTCCTGCATGTTGCCGTCGCAGATGTCGATCCAGCGCACCAGCGCGTGCAGCGTGCGGGCGTAGGCCACGGCCTCGGCGGACGAGCGCATGTCGGGCTCGGAGACGATCTCGAGCAGCGGCGTCCCGGCGCGGTTGAGGTCGATGCCGGTCATGCCGTGGAAGTCCTCGTGCAGGCTCTTGCCGGCGTCTTCCTCGAGGTGGGCGCGGGTCAGGCGCACGGTCTTCTCATACGCCGACTCGCCCTCGCCGACGCGGATCGTGATCTCGCCGCCGACCACCACCGGCAGGTCCATCTGGCTGATCTGGTAGCCCTTGGGGAGGTCGGGGTAGAAGTAGTTCTTGCGCGCGAACACGCTCTTTTCGGCCACATGGGCGCCGATCGCCAGGCCGAAGCGGACGGCGCGCTCGACGGCGCCGCGGTTGAGCACCGGCAGCACGCCGGGCAGCGCGATGTCCACCGCGCTCGCCTGGCGGTTGGGCTCGGCACCGAAGGCGGTGCTGGCGCCGGAGAAGATCTTGCTGGCGGTGTTGAGCTGGGCGTGGACTTCCAGCCCGATGACGACTTCCCAATCGGATCGGCTCATGGTGTGTTCTCGTGTCGCGTGTGGCCGTGCGCTCAGTGGCACTGGCCGTTGGTCCGATCGACGATGATCGGCCACAGGTAATCGGAGGCGCCGCGGGTGCAGCGGCTGGCGCAGTTGGCGAAGCCGACGGTGACCGCCTTGCCCTGCTCGAAGATGTCCACCGTGCAGCCGTCGGGCGCGCGCAACTGCACGCTCGGCTTCTCGCGCGTCTGCGTGAACGGGCCGTGGAAGCTGCAGCTGCCGCGGCGCGGGATGTCGACGTCGGCGTTGAAGGCCTTCACCTTCGACTGCACCACGTCGAGCGTGATGCGCGTGGTGTAGCCGGCCTCGTCGCGGAAGCGGCAGTCGGTGCGCACGTCGAGCGGCCGCCAGGGCATCGGGCGCAGGCGCTTGCCGGCCGAGCTCGGGCTGGCGAGCACCTCGTCGCTGACCGGGGCGTCGGAGGGCGGCAGCACCGGCAGGGCGCAGGCGGACAGCAGCGCCGCGGCGGCGAGCGCGCCGAGCCTGCCCGCAAGGGACTGCGTCCGGCCTGCCTTATCTAAGCGCATGCGACTCACGCGGCGCATGCCGGCCGGCGGGCGTGCCAGTCGGTGGCCTGCTGGAAGCGGTGCGCGGCGTTGAGCAGGCGGGACTCGGCGAAGTAGTCGCCGATCAACTGCAGACCCACCGGCAGCCCGTCGGCACCGAAGCCGGCCGGGTGCGACAGGCCGGGCAGGCCGGCGAGGTTCACTGCGATGGTGTAGATGTCGGACAGGTACATCTGCACCGGATCGTCGGCCTTCTCGCCGAGCGCCCAGGCGGTGGTCGGCGTGGTCGGGCCGGCGATCAGGTCGCAGTGCTGCAGCGCGCCCTGGAAGTCCTGCGCGATCAGGCGGCGCAGGCGCTGGGCCTGCAGGTAGTAGGCGTCGTAGTAGCCATGCGACAGCACGTAGGTGCCGACCATGATGCGGCGCTTGACCTCGGCGCCGAAGCCCTCGGCGCGGCTCTTCGCGTACATGTCGGCGAGGTCGCCGTAGTCGGCGGCGCGGTGGCCGTAGCGCACGCCGTCGAAGCGACTGAGGTTGCTCGAGCACTCGGCCGGCGCGATCACGTAGTAGGCCGGAATCGCCAGCTTCGCGTTGGGCAGCGAGACCTCGACCGTGGTGGCGCCAAGTGCGCGGTACTGCGCGATCGCGGCGTCGATGGTGGCACGCACGTCGTCGGCCATGCCCTCGGCGAAGAACTCGCGCGGCAGGCCGATGCGCAGGCCTTCGAGCGGGCGGGCGGCAGGGGTGGCTGCGGATGAGGCGGCGAGCGCGGCGGCGTAGTCCTCGGTCGGTCGCTCCAGGCTGGTCGAGTCGCGCTCGTCGAAGCCGATCATCGCCGACAGCAGCAGCGCGCAGTCCTCGGCGCTGGCGCCGAAGGCGCCGCCCTGGTCGAGCGAGGAGGCGTAGGCGATCATGCCCCAGCGGCTGACCAGCCCGTAGGTGGGCTTGATGCCGGTGATGCCGCAATAGGACGCCGGCTGGCGCACCGAGCCGCCGGTGTCGGTGCCGGTGGCGATCGGCGCCAGGCGCGCGGCCACCGCGGCCGCCGAGCCGCCGGACGAGCCGCCGGGGATGCGGTCGAGCTTCCACGGGTTCTTCACCGCGCCGTAGTGCGAGCTCTCGTTCGACGAGCCCATCGCGAACTCGTCCATGTTGGCCTTGCCCAGGCTCACCACGCCGGCGGCCTTGAGCAGGCTCACGACGTGGGCGTCGTAGGGGCTGACGAAGTTGGCCAGCATCTTCGAGCCGCAGGTGGTCAGCACGCCCTCGGTGCAGAACACGTCCTTGTGCGCGAGCGGGATGCCGGTGAGCGGGCCCGCCTGGCCGGCGGCGATGCGGTCGTCTGCGGCGCGCGCGGCGGCGAGCGCGCCCTCGCGGTCCACGGTGATGAAGGCGTTGAGCTCGGGGTTGAGCGCGTCGATGCGGTCGAGGAACAGGGTCGCGAGTTCGACGGCGGAGATCTGCCGGGCGTCGAGCGCGCGGCGCAGTTCCGGGAGGGAGGCGTGGATCATTTTTCGGTCGGGCAGGTTGGCGTCGCGGCACGCGAGCGGTCGCTGCGAGGGGACGCAGCGACGGAGAAGGCGGCCGAGCAGCGGATCATTCGATGACTTTCGGCACCAGGTAGAGGCCGGCTTCGGTCTGCGGCGCGACCTTCTGGAAGGCGTCGCGGCGGTCGGTCTCGGTGACGCGGTCGGCGCGCAGGCGGGTGGGGACCTCCTGCGGGTGGCTCATCGGCTCGACGCCGGTGGTGTCGACCGCCTGCATCTGCTCGATGAGCTCGAAGATGCCGTTGAGCTTGGCGCGGGTGGCGTCCAGTTCGGTGTCGGAAAGCGCGATGCGCGCGAGGCGGGCGATGTGCCCGACCTGGTCATTGGAGAGCGACATGGCGTAACAAAACCTGCTGAATCCACAAAGGTTTGTAGGTTATCATAACTGTCTTTGCCCCGCCCGGGGCTACGCCGCATGGCGGTAACGGGCGGGGTATTCGCGTTGCCGTGCGGGACTCAGGCGCGGCGGCACGCGGCTCGACTACTCCACCGGTTTCGGAAGCTTTCATGTTCGGTTTTCTGCGCTCCTATTTTTCCAACGATCTCGCGATCGACCTCGGTACGGCCAACACGCTGATCTATGTGCGCGGCAAGGGCATCGTGCTCGACGAGCCCTCGGTGGTGGCGATCCGCACCGAAGGCGGCCCCAACGCCAAGCGCTCGATCCAGGCGGTCGGCCACCAGGCCAAGCAGATGCTCGGCAAGACGCCCGGCAACATCACCGCCATCCGGCCGATGAAGGACGGCGTGATCGCCGACTTCGTCGTCACCGAGCAGATGATCAAGCAGTTCATCAAGAAGGTGCACGACTCGCGCCTGCTGTCGCCCTCGCCGCGCATCATCATCTGCGTGCCCTGCGGCTCGACCCAGGTCGAGCGCCGTGCGATCCGCGACGCGGCGCTGGCGGCCGGTGCCTCGCAGGTGTTCCTGATCGAAGAACCCATGGCCGCCGCGATCGGCGCCGGCCTGCCGGTGTCGGACGCGACCGGCTCGATGGTGGTCGACATCGGCGGCGGCACCACCGAAGTGGGCGTGATCTCGCTCGGCGGCATCGTCTATTCGGGCAGCATCCGCGTCGGCGGCGACAAGTTCGACGAAGCCATCGTCAATTACATCCGCCGCAACTACGGCATGCTGATCGGCGAGACCACCGCCGAGAAGATCAAGAAGGAAATCGGCTCCGCCTTCCCCGGCTCCGAGGTGCGCGAGATGGAGGTCAAGGGCCGCAACCTGGCCGAGGGCATCCCGCGCAGCTTCACGATCTCGTCCAACGAGATCCTCGAGGCGCTCACCGAGCCGCTCAACCAGATCGTGTCCGCGGTCAAGATCGGCCTCGAGCAGACCCCGCCCGAGCTCGGTGCCGACATCGCCGATCGCGGCATGATGCTGACCGGTGGCGGCGCGCTGGTGCGCGACCTCGATCGCCTGCTGATGGAAGAGACCGGCCTGCCGGTGGTGGTGGCCGAGGAGCCGCTGACCTGCGTCGCGCGCGGCTGCGGCATGGCGCTCGACAAGATGGACAAGCTCGCCTCCATCTTCACCTCCGAGTGACGGGCTGCCCCGGCTTCGCTGCCGGGGCGCGCTGCCTTTCACCTGACGGCCCCTGGTTTTCCGGATGTCTTTCGTCGGCCATCAGCCTCCTCCGATCTTCAAGCGTGGACCGGCGCCGCTCGCGCGCCTGTTCGTGTTCGTGGCCGTCTGTCTGGCGCTGCTCGTGGCCGACCTGCGCTTCCGTTACCTGGAAGTGATGCGCAACGCGCTGTCGGTCGTCACTTATCCGCTGCAGATGGCGGCATCCACGCCCGCCGACGTGGTGCGCAACGCGTCGCGCTATTTCGGCACCCTGATCGACGTCCAGCTCGAGAACGCCGACCTGCGTCGCCACCAGCTCGGCGCCGGTGAGCGCCTGCTGCGTTTCGAGCACCTGGAGCAGGAGAACGCCCACCTGCGCGAGCTGCTGCAGATGTCGCGCCGGGTCGAGACCCGCAGCATCGCCGCCGACATCCTGTACAACGCGCCCGACCCCTTCGCGCGCAAGGTCATCCTCGACCGCGGCGCACAGCAGGGCGTGGAGCCGGGCCTGGCGGTGGTCGACGCGAATGGGGTGATCGGCCAGGTCACCCGCGTGCATCCGATCCAGGCCGAGGTCACGCTGCTGACCGATCGCAACCAGTCGATCCCGGTCAGCGTGGTGCGCAACGGCGTGCGCGGCGTGCTCTACGGCGTGGGCCGCGGCATGCTCGAGATGCGCCATGTGCTGGCCGACGTCGACATCCGGCCCGGCGACCAGCTCGTCACCTCCGGCCTGGACGGCGTCTTCGTGCCCGGCCTGCCGGTGGCGACGGTGACGCGCGTGAATCGCGACGCCGATGCCTTCGCCCGCATCGATTGCGAACCGCTGGCCGCGATCGAGCGCAGCGTGCAGGTGCTGGTGGTCGGGCGCGCGGCGTATCCGCCGCCGCCACCGCCGCCCGAAGCCGATGGAGGACGCTGACGCATGCAACCGACCAATCGTTCGAGCCGCATCCTGCTGCCGGTCAAGCTGTGGTTCGTGTACCTCACGCTGTTCGCGGCGCTCGGCCTCGAGTACATCCCGTCCGGGCGCACGCCCGGGCTGCCCGACTGGGTGGCGCTGGTGCTGGCGTTCTGGTGCGTGCGCGAGCCGCTGGCGATCGGCATGGGCGTGGGCTTCGTGTTCGGGCTGCTGATGGACGTCGGCCTGGGGGCCGCGATGGGTCAGCATGCGCTCGCCTACGTCGTGCTCGCCTATCTCGCCAACAGCCTCGCGCGCCGGGTGTTGTGGTTCCCGGCCTGGCAGCAGGCGCTGCATGTGCTGCCGCTGCTGCTGCTGTCGCAGGTGTTGATGGTGCTGGTGCGCCTGCTCGCCGGTGCGGAATTCCCCGGCTGGGCGTATTTCCTGTCGAGCTTCAGCAGCGCGCTGTTGTGGATGCCGTTGTCCCTGCTGCTGCTGCTGCCGCAACTGCAGCCGGTGGAGCGCGATGACAACCGCCCGATCTGAGCGCGGCGGGCGATGACCGAGTTTCGCGCGCCCGCGGTCGAACTGGCCCGCTTCCGCCTTCGCGTGGTGGTGGCGGTGGTGTTCGTGCTCGTCTGCCTCGGCCTGCTCGCGGCGCGCTTCCACTTCCTGCAGGTGCAGCGTCACGACTACTTCCTGACCCGCGCCGAGGACAACCGCATCGCCCTGCTGCCGGTCGTGCCGCACCGCGGCACCATCGTCGACCGCAAGGGCGTGGTGCTGGCGCGCAACTACGCCACCTACACCATCGAGATCACCCCCTCGCAGGTGCGCGACCTCGACGCCACGCTCGACGAGCTCGCCACCCTGGTCGCGATCGACGGCCGCGACCGGCGCCGCTTCCGCAAGCTCTTCGAGGAGAGCCGCAACTTCGAGAGCGTGCCGCTGCGCAGCCGGCTCACCGACGAGGAGGTCGCGCGCGTGGTGTCGCAGCGCTATCGCCTGCCCGGCGTGGACGTGAAGGCGCGGCTGCTGCGCGACTATCCGCAGGGCACCACCGCTTCGCACGTGATCGGCTACATCGGCCGCATCACCGAGCGCGACGTCGAGCGCATCGAGGAGGCCGGCAACACTGCCAACTACCGCGGCACCTTGCACATGGGCAAGGCCGGGCTCGAGCAGTCGTACGAGAACGAGCTGCACGGTACGACCGGCGTCGAGCAGGTCGAGGTCAACGCCGGCGGGCGCGCGGTGCGCGCCCTGTCGCACACGCCGGCCACCTCGGGCAACGACCTCGAGCTCACGCTCGACATCGAGCTGCAGAAGGTCGCCGAGAAGGCCTTCGGCGATCGCCGCGGCGCGCTGGTGGCGATCGAGCCGTCGACCGGCGGCGTGCTCGCGCTGGCGTCGATGCCGACCTACGACCCCAACCTCTTCGTCGACGGCATCTCGACCCAGGACTGGAAGGCGCTCAGCGACTCGCCTGACCACCCGATGCTGCACCGCGCGATCTACTCCACCTATCCGCCCGGCTCCACGTTCAAGCCCTTCATGGCGCTCGCCGGGCTGGAGACCGGCAAGCGCACCGCGAAGCAGGCGATCCACGACGTCGGCTACTTCAACTTCGGCGGCCACCGCTTCATGGACGACAAGATCGGCGGCCACGGCATGGTGGATCTGCACAAGTCGATCGTGGTGTCGTGCAACACCTATTACTACCAGCTCGCCAACGATCTCGGCATCGAGGGCATCGCCGGCTTCTTCGCGCCCTTCGGCTTCGGCGAGCGCACCGGCATCGACCTGCCCGGCGAGGCCACCGGCGTGCTGCCGTCGCCGGAGTGGAAGCGCCAGCGCTTCAAGAAGCCCGAGCAGCAGCGCTGGTATGCCGGCGAGACGATCTCGGTGGGCATCGGCCAGGGCTACAACGCCTACACCCCGCTGCAGCTCGCCAATGCGCTGGCGGCGCTGGTCAACGACGGCAAGCTGTTCCGCCCGCACGTGGTCAAGTACGTGGTCGATTCGCGCACCGGCGAGCGGCGCGCGGTCGAGCCCGAGCCGCTGCGCGAGATCCCGCTGCGCGATGCCAACCTCAAGGCCGTGCTCGACGCGATGGTGGAGGTCAACAAGAGCGGCACCGGCAAGCGCGCCTTCAAGGGCGCGCCCTACAGCGTCGGCGGCAAGACCGGCACCGCACAGGTGTATTCGCTGCGCGGCCAGCGCTATATCGCGGGCCGGGTGCGCGAGCGCCTGCGCGACCATTCCTGGTTCGTCGCCTACGCCCCGGCAGAAAACCCCAAAATCGCGCTCGCGGTGCTGGTCGAGAACGGCGGCTTCGGCGCCCAGTCCGCCGCACCGATCGCGCGCCAGGTGATCGACTACTACCTGCTCAATCAGCCGGTGGCCGCGCCGGCGGTGGAAGACGAAGAGGCGGCGGAGAGCGGCGACGACGAGTTCGGGGCGCAGCCCGATCCTGCGGCCGCGGGCATCGCCGTCGAGGAGGGCCGTGACACGACCGCGGCCCCGGGCAACGGCCCCCAGCCCACCCCGCAACCCGCCCCGCGCTCGCAACCGGCAGTCCCTGCCCAGCCGCCCGCCCCGCCCGCGAGGAGTGGCCGATGAACGAGAGCCGCTTCAATCCGCTCGCGCTGGTGCGCGGCTTCCTGCGCCCGATCGACCCGGCGTTGATGCTGGTGCTCGGGGTGCTGCTCGGCTACGCCCACGTGCTGATGCAGAGCGCCTCGCCCGAACGGCTCGACACGCAGATCACCCACATCGGTATCGCGCTCGCCGGCATGTGGGTGCTGGCCTGGCTCAAGCCGCAGCGCCTGCTGTCGTTCGCCGTGCCGCTGTACCTGCTCGGCGTGCTGCTGCTGGTCGCAGTCGAGCTCTTCGGCGAGGTGTCCAAGGGCGCGCAGCGCTGGCTCGACCTCGGCGTGGCGCGCATCCAGCCCTCCGAACTGATGAAGATCGCGATGCCCTTGATGCTGGCGTGGTTCTTCCAGTTGCGCGAGGGGCAGACGCGCTTTCTCGACTTCATCTTCGCCGGCGTGCTGTTGCTGGCGCCGGTGGGGCTGATCCTGATCCAGCCCGACCTCGGCACCAGCCTGCTGGTGGCGGCATCGGGCATCTACGTGATCTACTTCGCCGGCCTGTCGTGGAAGCTGATCATCCCGCTGGTGCTGGTGGTCGTGATCGGGCTGGGCTCGATCGTCGCCTTCGGCGACACCCTGTGCCAGCCCGAGGTCGACTGGCAGGTGCTGCGCGAATACCAGAAGCAGCGCGTGTGCACCCTGCTCGACCCCACCCGCGACCCGCTCGGCAAGGGCTTCCACATCATCCAGTCCACGATCGCGATCGGCTCCGGCGGCGTGATGGGCAAGGGCTGGATGGACGGCACGCAGACCCACCTCGCCTTCCTGCCCGAGCGCCACACCGACTTCATCTTCGCCGTGCTCGCCGAAGAGTTCGGCCTGGTCGGCGCGCTGGTGCTGCTCGCCACCTACGTCATGCTGCTGCTGCGCGGCTTCCACATCGCCGCCAATGCGCCCACCCACGCCTCGCGCCTGCTCGCCGGCGCGATCACGATGATCTTCTTCACCTATGCCTTCGTGAACATGGGCATGGTGAGCGGCATCCTGCCCGTGGTGGGCGTGCCATTGCCGTTCATCAGCTACGGTGGAACCGCGCTCGTCACCCTGTGTCTGGGTATCGGCATCCTGATGAGCATCCAGCGCAGTCGTTTTGCCGACAAGAACTGAAGGCCAGAGAACATCATGAACTCCGAGCGCTCCCCATTGCCGGCCGTACGCGCGGGCGTGCGTCCATTCCCCGACCGGTCCCCTGCCGTGCTGCGCCGCACGGCGCTTGCCCTTGGCCTGGCCTGCGCCGCCGTGCTGCTGTCGGCCTGCGGCTCGACGCCCAGGCGCGATGCCGACGAGGCGACGACACCCGCCCCCGAGACCACCGCGTCGGCGGCCACGCGCCGCAGCGGCGGTGGCTACTACAAGGACGACGGCCCGGACGACGAGGTCCCCGACAACCTCGACGCGATCCCCGATGCCGAGCCGCGCGACGAGCCGCTGCACCGCTTCGCCAACCGCCCCTACCACGTCATGGGGCAGAGCTTCGTGCCCGCCACCGAACTGCGCCCCTTCCGCCAGCGCGGCCATGCGAGCTGGTACGGACGCCGCTTCCACGGCAACCCGACCTCGAGCGGCGAGCCCTACGACATGTACGCGATGACCGCCGCCCATCCGACGCTGCCGATCCCGAGCTATGCGCGCGTCACCCATCTGGGCAACGGGCGCTCGGTGGTGGTGCGGGTGAATGATCGCGGCCCCTTCCTGCGCGGGCGGGTCATCGACCTGTCGTATGCCGCCGCGCACAAGCTCGGCTACATCAACGCCGGCAGCGCGCAGGTCGAGGTCGAGCAGATCCTGCCGAGCGAGGCGCCGCTGATGGCGGCCACGCGCAAGGTGCCGCCGCTGCGCGCACGCGCCAACGAAGGCGTGGTGGCGGCCGATACCCCGCGGCCGGAAGCGCGGACGCTGGCGCCGCTCGCCCAGGCCGCGCCTGCCGCTGCGCAGGCCGCGGCTGCGCCGGTGACGACGGCCTCGGCGGTAGCTGCGGCGCCGGCCTCAGTAGCGACCTCGGCGACGGCCCCGGTGGTGAGCGCCGCGCCCGCGCCCGCCGAATGCGGCCCATCCCCCGCCTGCGGCGCCGCCGAAGGCCTTGCCCCGCCGATCGCGTCGGCCAGCGGCGGCATCTTCCTGCAACTGGGCGCGTTCTCGTCCTACGCCAACGCCGAGGGCTTCCGCGACACGGTGCAGGGCCGGGCCGGGACGCTGGCCAAGCGCTTCGAGCTGTTCGCCGACGGCGAACGTTTCCGCCTCCACGCCGGTCCCTACGAGTCCATGGATGCCGCGCGCAATGCGGCCGATCGCATGGGCACGCTGCTCAAGCTCAAGCCGCTGGTGATCGTGCGCTGATGCGCTTGCCGCCGGCGTCGGGTTGAAACAAAGGCTTTCGACTTTTGGCCCATCCGGGGGTGCCGCCTATAATCGGGCACTCCCGCTTTTCTTCAATTCTCCCCAGGTTTTTCCAATGCGTTTTCTGATTGCCGTACTCGTTTCGCTGTTTTCCCTGAGCGCGCTGGCGCAGTCGGTGCCCGCGCCGGCGCTCGCCGCCAACGCCTGGGTGCTGGTCGACCACGCCACCGGCCAGGTGCTGGCCGGCAAGGATCCCGATGCCCGCATCGAGCCGGCCTCGCTGACCAAGCTGATGACGGCTTATCTGACCTTCGCTGCGCTCAAGGCCGGCACGATCACGCCCGACCAGGTGGTGCCGGTGTCGACCAAGGCGTGGCGCATGGAAGGCTCGCGCATGTTCATCGAGCCGAACAAGCCGGTCACCGTCGACGAGCTGATCCGTGGCGTCATCGTGCAGTCCGGCAACGACGCCTGCGTCGCGCTCGCCGAGACCATCGCCGGCAGCGAGGAAGCCTTCGCTGCGCTGATGAACCGCGAGGCCCAGCGCCTGGGCATGGTCAACACCAACTTCACCAACTCCACCGGCCTGCCCGACCCGCAGCTCTACACCTCCGCCAACGATCTCGCGCGCCTGGCCGCGGCGATCGTGCGCGACTTCCCCGAGTACTACAGCCTGTATTCGCTCAAGGAATTCACCTACAACAACATCAAGCAGCCCAACCGCAACCGCCTGCTGTACATGGACCCGACGGTCGACGGCATGAAGACCGGCCACACCAGCAGCGCCGGCTATTGCCTGGTGTCGACCGCCCAGCGTGGCGAGCGCCGCCTGATCTCGGTGGTGCTCGGCGCCGCGTCCGACACCGTGCGTGCGCAGGAGTCGCTCAAGCTGCTCAATTTCGGCTTCCAGTTCTACGAGACGGTGAAGCTGTATGCGGCCGACCAGGCGCTGGCGCAGTTCCGGGTGTGGAAGGGCCAGATCAACGAATTGCCCGTCGGCTTCACGCGCGACTTCGTGATGTCGCTGCCCAAGGAGTCGGCCGACAAGATCCAGGTCACGCTCGAGAGCCGCCAGCCGCTGGTCGCCCCGATCGAGAAGGGCCAGGAAGTCGGCACGCTGGCCCTCACCGTGGACGGCAAGCCCTACGGCCAGTATCCGGTGCTTGCGCTGCAGGACGTGCCGGTGGCGGGCTTCTTCGGCCGCCTGTGGGACGCCATCGTGATGTTCTTCAAGAGCCTTTGATCCTTCCCGGGAGGACGACGTGATCACTGCCTATGTCGATGGTGCCTTCCTGCCGCTCGCGGAGGCGCGCGTGTCGCCGATGGACCGCGGTTTCCTGTTCGGCGACGGCGCCTACGAGGTCATCCCGGTGTATTCGCGCCGCGCCTTCCGCCTCGACGAGCACGTCGCGCGGCTGGGCAACACGCTGGCGGCGATGCGCCTGGCCAATCCGCACGGCGCGGACGAATGGAAGGCGATCATCCTCGAGATCGTCGCCCGCAACCCGTGGGACGACCAGTCGGTGTACCTGCAGGTCACCCGCGGCGCCGACACCAAGCGCAACCACGCCTTCCCCGGGCCCGAGGTCAAGCCCACGGTGTTCCTGATGAGCGAGCCGCTGGTGACGCCGAGCGCCGAGCAGCTCGCCAGCGGCATCGCCGCGGTCAGCGCCGCCGACATCCGCTGGCTGCGCTGCGACCTCAAGACGGTGTCGATGCTCGCCAACTGCCTGCTGCGCCAGCACGCGATCGACCACGGCTGCATGGAAACCGTGCTGTTCCGTGACAGCTTCCTCACCGAAGGCGCCGCCTCCAGCATCTTCGTGTGCAAGGACGGCGTGCTGCTGGTGCCGCCCAAGAGCCACCTGATGCTGCCCGGCGTCACCTACGACGTGGTGCTCGAGCTTGCCCGCAGCCACGGCATGAAGCACGAGGTGCGCGAGGTGCTGGAAGCCGAGGTGCGCAGCGCCGACGAGCTGTGGATGACCTCGTCCACCAAGGAAGTGCTGCCGATCACGTCGCTCGATGGCCGCGCGGTGGGCGACGGCAAGCCCGGACCGATGGGGCGCCAGATGTACGCCTGGTACCAGGACTTCAAGAACACGGTGATGCGCAATGGCTGAGCAGCAAGGCGCGCCGACGCGCCAGACCCTGATCGAATATCCCTGCGACTTCCCGATCAAGATCATGGGCGCCCGCGTCGATGGCTTTGCCCAGGCGGTGATCGAGGTCGTGCTGCGCCACGCGCCCGACTTCGAGCCCGCCGGCGCCGAGATGCGGCCGTCGAGCAAGGGCAACTACCTGGCGGTGACCTGCACCTTCCGCGCGCTGTCGCAGGCGCAGGTCGATGCCCTGTACCGCGAGCTGACCTCGCACCCGATGGTCAAGGTGGTGCTGTGATCGTCAAGCGCCTCGGCCTGGTGGAGTACGCGCCGGCGCTCGAGGCGATGCGCGTGTTCACCGCCGGGCGGGACGACGACACGCCCGACGAGATCTGGCTGCTGCAGCACCCGCCGGTCTACACCCTGGGCCAGGCCGGCAAGCCCGAGCACCTGCTGCAGAACCCCGCCGACATCCCGCTGGTGCACATCGACCGCGGCGGGCAGATCACCTACCACGGCCCCGGCCAACTGGTGGCCTACCTGCTGCTCGACCTGCCGCGGCGCAAGCTCAAGGTGCGCGAGCTGGTGCACCTGATGGAGCAGGCGATCATCGACACCCTGGCCGACTACGGCCTCACCGCCGTGCGCAAGGACGGCGCGCCCGGCGTGTACATCGCCGGCGACAAGATCGCCGCGCTTGGCCTGCGGGTGAAGAACGGCTGCAGCTACCACGGCCTGGCGATCAACGTGGACGCCGACCTCGCCCCCTTCGGCTGGATCAACCCCTGCGGCTACGAAGGCCTCAAGACCATCCGCATGAAGGACTTCGGTATCGACACCAGCGTCGAGGCGGTCGGCGAATGTCTGCTCGGCCACCTGCAGCGCCTGCTGCCGCCGCGACGCCCGACCCCGGCGCCGGACATTGGGGAAACCGATAACGCGAATCCGCCGGCCGAGCCTGCCGCCGCGGTCCGTGCCGGGTCATAATCGCGTCCTTGGCCCACGACCGGCTCGAACACCTTTCCCACCGGAAACCCACAGAGAACAGCGACCATGGAAACCCCAGCGCGCAAGCAGCGCGGCGCCGACAAGACCGCCCGCATCCCGATCAAGATCGTCCCCGCCGAACGCCTCAAGAAGCCCGAGTGGATCCGCATCAAGCTCGGTGCCGGCCAGGAGGCCGAGCGCTTCAACGAGATCAAGGACACGCTGCGCGAGCACAAGCTGCACACCGTGTGCGAGGAAGCCTCCTGCCCGAACATTCACGAATGCTTCGGCAAGGGCACGGCCACCTTCATGATCATGGGCGACATCTGCACCCGCCGCTGCCCCTTCTGCGACGTCGGCCACGGCCGCCCCGAGCCGCTCAACGTCAATGAGCCCGCCGACCTCGCCAAGACCATCGCCGCGATGCGCCTCAATTACGTGGTGATCACCTCGGTGGACCGCGACGACCTGCGCGACGGCGGCGCCCAGCACTTCGTCGACTGCATCCGCGAGACGCGCGCCGCCTCGCCGAGCACCCGCATCGAGGTGCTGGTGCCCGACTTCCGCGGGCGCATGGAGATCGCGCTCGACATCTTCGACGCCGCGCCGCCCGACGTCATGAACCACAACCTCGAGACCGTGCCGCGCCTGTACAAGCAGGCGCGCCCGGGTTCGGACTACGCGTATTCGCTCGAGCTGCTCAAGCAGTTCAAGGCGCGCCACCCCGAGGTGCCGACCAAGTCCGGCCTGATGGTCGGCCTGGGCGAGACCGACGACGAGATCCTCGAGGTCATGCGCGACATGCGTGCCCACGACGTCGAGATGCTCACCATCGGCCAGTACCTGCAGCCCTCCGGCGGCCACCTGCCCGTGCTGCGCTACGTGCATCCGGACACCTTCAAGATGTTCGAGACCGAGGCGCTGAAGATGGGCTTCAAGAACGCCGCCTGCGGGCCGATGGTGCGCTCGAGCTACTGGGCCGACCAGCAGGCGCACGGCGCAGGCGTGGTGTGACGTGGCGGAGGGCCGGATCGGCATCGTCCCGGCGCTGATCCTCGCCGCCGGCATCGCCTTTGCCGGCATGCAGGTGGCCAAGGGTATCGAGCGCTTCCGCATGGCCGAGCGCACCATCACCGTGAAGGGCTTGGCCGAGCGTGACGTGAAGAGCGACTTCGCGGTGTGGACGCTCGCCTTCCGCCGCGCTGAAAACGAGTTCGGCCGCGTGCAGCAGGCGCTCACCGCCGATCGCGAGCGCGTACTGGCCTTCCTGCGCGAGCAGGGCTTCACCGACGATGAGGTCGAGGCGCGCCCGCTGCAGGTGCAGGATCTGCTTGCGCGCGAGTACGGTTCGGAACGCGTCGCGCTGCGCTTCAACGGCCAGGGCCAGGTGGTGGTGAAGTCGGCGCGGGTCGACCTGGTGGCGGCGGCATCGAACCGTGTCGACCCGCTCATCGAGGCCGGCATCCAGCTCGGTGGCGAGGGCGCCGATGGCGCGCCGCGCTACCAGTTGCGCGGCTTCAACGACATCAAGCCGATGCTGCTCGAGGAGGCCACGCTGAGCGCGCGCGAGCAGGCACGCAAGTTCGCTGCCGATGCCGGCGCCACCCTGGGCCCGCTGCGCAGTGCCAACCAGGGCACGATCCGCATCCTCGACGATGACGGCTCCGAGATGGACAGCTCGCGCACGATCGGCAAGCGTCTGCGCGTGGTCAGCACCTTCGAATTCACCCTGCAGTGACCGCTACGGAGTGAGACGCGGCTCGCGCACTCGGTATCCGCGTCGCGCTCGTCCGTTTGCCTGTGCGGCGTGAAGTCCGCAGCGAGCCCTGTCTGCCAGGCGCGCAGCAGATTCGCACCTACGGGCAGCCCTTGCACCCGTCCATCTGCGCGTTGAGGAAGATCGCCTGGTCCAGGTTTGCCCCGGTCAGGTCGGCATTGACGAGCTGCGCGCGGGTGAAGTTGGCGCCCTGCAGGTTGGCGCCGACGAAGGACGCGCCATTGAGCTTGGCGGCGCGCAGGTTGGTGCGCGGCAGCTCGGCGCCGTCGAAGCGGGTGCGCTCGGCGCGCGCGTTGGTCAGGTCGGCGCCGCCGAGCTGGGCGGCGGACAGATCCGCGTCGTGCAGGTCGGCGTTCTGCAGGATGGCGTTGCGCAGGTTCGCGCCCTTCAGGCTGGCACCGGTGAGGCGCGTGCCGCGCAGGTTGGTGCGCAGCATCGAGGCCTCGTCCAGCGTCGCGCCGACCATCTCGGCCTGCGAGAAGTTTGCCTCGTTCAGCGTCGCGCCGCGCAGCCTGGCGCCGGACAGGTCCGAGCGGGTGAACTGCGAGTTGGCCAGATTCACACCTTCCAGGTTCGCCCCGTTCAGGTTCATGTTGGTGCACAAGGTGCCGCGGCGGATGTCGCAGCCACCGATGTTGCCCGCGCGCTGCGCGTCGGCGGGTGGCGCGGGCAGGAAGAGGGCGGCGGCGGAAAGGGTGAGGAGCAGCGCAGGGCGGATCAAGGGCATGGCCGGTCGTGTTCTGGTTGGGTCGATGATCCGACAGTGGGAAATCAGGCCGGTTCGGCGAGCAGCTTGTCGATCAGCGCATGCAGCTCGTCGAAGTCGGGTTCGCCGAGGACCTTCAGCACGATCTCGCCGCGTTTGTTGAGGATGAAGCTGGTCGGCGTCAGGCGCACGTCATCGAAGCTGCGCGCGATGCTGCCGTCGCGGTCGAGGACGAAGGTGAACGGCAGCGGGTTGAGCCCGACGAAGGCGCCGACGCGGGCGGGCGGGTCGTAGTCCATCGCCACGGCGATCGTGCGGTAGCCGCGTGCCTGGAACTTGTCCTGCATCGCCTTCAGCGCCGGCATCTCCTCGATGCAGACGCCGCAGGTCGTCGCCCAGAAATTCACCAGCACCACCTGCCCGCGCAGGTCCGCGGTGCGAAAGCGCTGCCCCTGCATCGTGGTGAAGGCGACATCGGGGGCAGCGGGCTTCTGCGTGGCTACGACGGTGCCGGCGACGGCGACGGCGAGGACGAGGACCGCTGCCGCGGCCAGGATCTTGAGTTTCATGACGCAATCCGGATGGGGTCGTTGCCGGCGCGAACGCCAGCGAATGCGCGGCGATTGTGCGTGAGCCTCCGTAACTTGTCACCCGCAGCCACGAGCTGCCCGATGGTGAGCGGACAACACGCCTGCGGACAGGTGCCGAATGGATTGCGTGCAAGCGGATCCGTGCCCACACGTTGATCGAGGCGTGGGCAGATGGCTCGGCGCCCGATCTGTAACGGTGGCGACCCCACCGCGGGCGATCGACTAGAATTGCAGCCCGCCACCCGCCCGGGTGGCTTCGTTTTTCAGTGCCGCCACGATGTCCGCCCTCCTCAACGCGCCCCAGCGCGAAGCGATCCGCTATCTCGACGGCCCCTGCCTGGTGCTGGCCGGCGCCGGCAGCGGCAAGACGCGGGTGATCACGCACAAGATCGCGCACCTGATCAACGAGTGCGGCATCAGCGCCAACAACATCGCCGCCATCACCTTCACCAACAAGGCCGCCAAGGAGATGCAGGAGCGCGTCGCCCACATCATGGGCGGGCGCGTGCCGGGCGGGCTCACGGTGTGCACCTTCCACGCGCTCGGCGTGCGCATCATCCGCCAGGAGGCCAAGCACTGCGGGCTCAAGCCGCAGTTCTCCATCCTCGACGCCTCCGACACCGTGCAGATCGTCTCGGACGTGGCCGGCGACAGCGACAAGGGCATCGCCAAGCAGATGCAGTGGCAGATCTCGTCGTGGAAGAACGCGATGATCACGCCCGAGGAGGCTGCCCAGCTCGCCGACAACGAGATCGCCTCGGTCGCCGCCAAGCTCTACAAGGAGTACGAGCGCACGCTGCGCGCCTACCAGGCGGTGGATTTCGACGACCTCATCTCGCTGCCGGTGCGCCTGTTCGACGAGCACCCCGAGGTGCGCGAGCGCTGGCAGAACAAGCTGCGCTACCTGCTGGTGGACGAATACCAGGACACCAACCGCGCCCAGTACCGGCTGCT
>JAGOEI010000203.1 GCA_017997795.1 Thauera sp.
GCAATGCGGGCGGCCGCCTGTCGGCGCGGCCGATGAAGGGCACCGCACCGCGTGCGCGCGAGGCCGAAGGCGACAGCGAGATCGCGCGCATGCTCGCCGGCGACACCAAGAACCGCGCCGAGAACCTGATGATCGTCGATCTGCTGCGCAACGATCTCGGCCGCATCGCCCGCACCGGCAGCGTGCGCGTGCCGGCGCTGTTCACGGTCGAGGCCTACCCGACCGTGTTCCAGATGACCTCGAGCATCGAGGCCGAGCTGCCCGACGACACCGGTTTTGCCACGCTGCTGCGCGCGCTCTTTCCCTGCGGCTCGATCACCGGCGCGCCCAAGCACCGCACCATGCAGATCATCGCGGACCTCGAGAACACGCCGCGCGGCCTGTACACCGGCAGCATCGGCTGGATCGACGCGCCCGCGCGGCCGGACCAGGCTTGCGGCGACTTCTGCCTGTCGGTGACGATCCGCACGCTGACCCTGAAGCAGCGCGCCGACGGCGCCGGCTGCGACGGGCGCATGGGGGTGGGCGCCGGCATCGTCATCGATAGCCGCGCCGAGGAGGAATTCGAGGAGTGCGCGCTCAAGGCGCGCTTCCTCACCGGGCTGGACCCGGGTTTCAGCCTGTTCGAGACCATGTACGCCACGCGCGCGGACGGCATCCGCCACATCGAGCGCCATCTGGGCCGGCTGTCGGCGAGCGCCGCGGCGCTGGGTTTCGCGTGTCCGCGCGCCGAGATCGTTGCCGCGCTGCGCCAGCAGGTGGCGGGGCTGGCGCCTGGCGTGCCGACCCGGATGCGGCTGGCGCTGCACAAGGACGGCCGCTTCGAGATCGTGGTCGCACCGCTCGAGCCCTTGCCACCTGGCCCGGTCGAGGTCCTGCTCGCCCCCGCGCCGATCGACGATCCGCACGGCCTGTTCGCGCACAAGACAACGCTGCGCAGCCGCTACGACGCCGGCATCCGCACGGCGCAGGCGCGTGGGGCCTTCGACACGCTGTTCTTCGACTCCGACGGCTGGCTGACGGAAGGCGGGCGCAGCAATGTTTTCGTGCGCCTCGATGGCGAATGGCTGACGCCACCCATGGGCCGGGGCGTGCTGCCGGGCACGATGCGCGCCGCGGTGCTGGACGACCCCGAGTGGTCGGCGCGCGAGCAGGCGCTGCGCGTGGAAGACCTGCTGCGCGCCGAGCGCATCGTGCTCACCAACGCACTGCGCGGGGTGGTCGATGCGCGGCTGGCGACGGGTGAGGCGGCGCGTTGCAGGCTGCCAGCGGATATCTTGCGGACGGACCGTGGCTGACCCGGTTGGGCGTTCCAGGCCCGCCTCGTCGGATTGCAGCAGGGCTGACCGCGACGCGTCGTCCGGCCGCGAACTGTCCGACCACGGGCGCAGCAACCCTGGGTCGCCCGCGCTCGCGTTGTTCGACCTCGACTTCACCCTCATCCCGTCCGACAGCGGCCTGCGCTGGGCGCGTTTCCTGGTGGGCGAGGGCGTGCTGGCGCCGGGCACCGATGAGGCCTACCTCGACGTCTGCCGCGGCTATGTCGCCGGCCGCATCGCCATCGATGCGCTACACCGCTTCGCCGCCGAGCGCCTGCTGGCGGTGGCCCTGGAGGACGTCGCGGCACTCCAGGACCGCTTCGAGGCGGTGATCCGCCACGAGCTGCCTGCCGCCAGCCGCGAACTGGTCGCGCGTCACCAGGAAGCGGGCGACCTGTGCTGCATCGTGACCACCACCAACGAGATCGTCGCGCGTCCGTTCGCGCGCGCCTTCGGCATCCCGCATCTGCTCGGCAGCCAGCCGGTGATCGAGCAGGACCGCTTTACCGGCGCGTACGCCGGCCCGCTGTGCCATGGCGCCGCCAAGGTCGCGCGCGTGGAGGCGTGGTTGCGAGGGCGCGCAGTCGAGGCGTCCGGCGCAGTTGAAGCCGGGGCGCCGGCTCCTGTCGCGGGTTTTCGGCAGCGCGTGTTCTATTCCGACTCGAGCAGCGACCTGCCGCTGCTCGAATGGGTGGACGCGCCCACCGTCGTCCGCCCCGACGCCAGCCTGCGCGCGCACGCCGAAGCGCGCGGCTGGCCGATCATCGAGCGGCTGGCGTGAGGACGGTCTTCACTCCCTGAACGAGCGCGGTGCAGCGCACGCCAGGGGCCGGGGGCGCCTCATTCGATCGGCGCAAAACCGTAGTAGGAGCCGTACGCCGACGGCGCGGGCGCATAGGCCGCGACCTTGATCGCATCGGGCAGGCTGATCGTATCGGTGAAGCCATCGATGCCGCGCGTGTCGCCTTGCCAGCGCGCCTCGACCTGCTGTTCCGACAGCCCGTCGAGCTGGAGGTGCTCGTCGAGGCGTGCCGACCGATACTCGAAAGCCGTGTCGTGCGCGATGAACAAGGTGTGCGGGCAGGCGGTGATGCGGGTCTCGTCGACCGGATCGGCTCCCATCACGCGTACGCCGCAGAACGGGCAATGCACGGGCGTGTAGTAGAAGGTCTTGAGTTCGGTGCGTTGTATCAGCTTGGGCATTGAGCTCTCCTTATCAAACAGGCTGATCGGTTGGCACCGCGCGCAGCGCGTGCGTGCGCTGCGATTGTTGCGGCGCCATAAAGCAAAAGGCCCGACTCGCGCCGGGCCTTCAGACGACCTGCGCGCCGGGCGCGCGGTCGGGGTGCTGCTTAGTCGGCGGCGCGGATGTTCGACGCCTGCAGACCCTTGGGGCCCGTGGTCACGTCGAAGGTCACGCGCTGGCCTTCCGCGAGGGTCTTGAAACCCGAACCCTGGATCGCGGAAAAGTGGGCGAAAAGGTCTTCACCGCCGGCTTCCGGGGTGATGAAACCAAAGCCCTTGGAATCGTTGAACCACTTCACAGTACCTGCTGCCATGTCTTGAATCTCCTGAAAATGGGGAAAGCCCCCTGGATGGGGCGAGTATCAAGACAGCGAGGTATGACTTGGGTGAATACGATCGAAAAATCGGATACGCCAACAAACAAACTGCAGCACTTGAATATCGCTGCGGCGCAGTATGGGTGAAGCTCCTTAATAAGGATAGTTTTATTTTTGTTTTTTTCGCGGCCGGAGGTTCTGTTCGATCGGACGGTACTTCACGCGCGGCTCGACCCCGTCGAGGGCGGAGACGTTTATCTACGCTTCTTCGGCGGCGGCCTGCTCGGGGGCTTGTCGACCAGCGGCAGGGTGAAGCGCGCGCTGTGGCGGGTGAGGGCGTGGGCCGCGGTCTACGCGGCACACAGCTTACAGTTCGTATTCGAGCTTGAAGCGCAGGGTGTAGTCCGGGGTGCTGTCGGTGACGCCGAACAGCAGGCCGGCGTTATAGTTCAGACGCTGCCCGCCGGCGGTCTTGAGTCGGCCGAGGATCGCGGGGCCGATCTTGTGCTCCTGGTCGTCGCGCTTGGCCCAGTCGTCCCACTGCCCCAGTTCGCCCATGCCCTGCACGCCGTAGTACATGCGATGCGAGTGGCGGTAGAGCACCTGCCACTGATAGCCGAGCGCGGTGCGGGCTTCGTCGTCCTCTTCGTCCTCTTCCTCGTCTTCGTCATCACCTTCCTCGTCGCCCTCATCCTCGGATTCGGCGTCCCAGTTGCGCTCGACCAGCAGGTTGGCGTTGACCAGGAAGCGACCGACGGTGGTTTCGGAGAGCAGCCCGAGCGTTGAGGACCAGCCTTCGGCGCGGTCGCGCGGGCGCTCGAAGCCGACCAGCAGGCTCACGGCGACCGGGGCGTCCTCGTCGATGATGAGGCCGAGGCGGTTCTCCCACTCGATCCCGCTGTACTTCATGTGCTCGCCGCGCTCACGCTCGAACTCGACTCCGAGCTCGGTGGCCCAGCGGTCGGTGATTCCTGCTCCAAAACTGAGCTCCAGCGCGCTCTCGTACTTGCCCTCGTCGTTCCGGTCCGTGCCATAGGCGAACTCGAATTCGCGCTCGCCCTTCTCGATGTCCGGCGTGATCACGTCCTCGGCGGGCGACGCGAATGCGGCGTTTGCGCCGAGCGCCAGCGCGATGGCGGCCAGAAGTCGTTTTTTCTTCATGTTTGCTCCCTTGTCACGGTGGTGGTGTGGTGCACCTGGATTGCTGCAGATTCGTTCCAGGCGACCACCCGCAGCAAGAAGCGTGCTTGTTTCTGCGGGGGAGCGGGCGCAATGAGCCCGGCGCATCGCGGGCGCCGGGTCAGGCGTGTGCGTGCGGCATCAGACGGGCCGGTCGCCCGCCCCCAGCTTGCAAGCCGCGTACTTGAACTCCGGAATCTTGCCGTACGGGTCGAGCGCCGGATTGGTCAGCATGTTGGCCGCCGCTTCCACGTAGCAGAAGGGCACGAAGACCATGCCT
>JAGOEI010000204.1:0-2040 GCA_017997795.1 Thauera sp.
CAATACGTGATCGACGAGCTGATCGACTGGGCGAACGTCCCCGCCGATCCGATCTTCCAGCTCACCTTTCCGCAGCGCGGCATGCTCGCGCCCGAGCACTACGAGCGCATCGCCGAGCTGATCCGCAATGAGGCACCCAAGGATGAACTCGAGCGCGCCATCGACGAGGTCCGCCACGCGCTCAATCCGCACCCGGCCGACCAGATGGCGATGAACATGCCGCGCGACGAGCACGGCAAGCGCCTCGACGGCATGCAGCACAAGTACCGCGAGACCGTGCTGTTCTTCCCCAGTCAGGGCCAGACCTGCCACAGCTACTGCACCTTCTGCTTCCGCTGGGCGCAGTTCGTCGGCGACAAGGAGCTGCGCATCGCCTCGTCCGAAGCCTCCGCGCTGCACGACTACCTGCGCAAGCACACCGAGGTCACCGACCTGCTGGTCACCGGCGGCGACCCGATGGTGATGAAGACGCGCCACCTGCGCGACTACCTCGAGCCGCTGCTGCAGCCCGAGTTCGACCACATCCAGACCATCCGCATCGGCTCGAAGGCGCTGACCTTCTGGCCGCACCGCTTCCTGGGTGCGGAGGACGCCGACGACCTGATCCGCCTGCTCACCCAACTGGTCGAGGCCGGCAAGCATGTCGCGCTGATGGCGCACTACAACCACTGGAAGGAGCTCGACACCGAGGCCGCGCAGGCGGCGATCCGCCGCATCCGCAGCACCGGCGTGGTGATCCGTGCCCAGGGGCCGCTGGTCGCCCACATCAACGACGATCCGGCAGTGTGGGCCAGGATGTGGAAGATGGAGGTCAGGCTCGGCCTGGTGCCGTACTACATGTTCGTCGAGCGCGACACCGGCGCACGCAACTACTTCGAGGTGCCGCTGGTGCGCGCCTGGGAGATCTACCAGCAGGCGATCCAGCAGGTCTCTGGCCTGGCACGCACCGCGCGTGGGCCGAGCATGAGCGCCAGCCCGGGCAAGGTCGAGATCCAGGGCATCACCGAGATCGCCGGCGAGAAGGTGTTCGTGCTGCGCTTCATCCAGGGCCGCAACCCCGACTGGGTGCAGCGTCCGTTCTTCGCGAAGTACGACGACAAGGCCACCTGGCTCGACCAGCTCGTGCCCGCCTTCGGCGAGGAGAAGTGGTTCTGGCAGGACGAGTACGAGGCCATCCGCGACGATCGCCTGGCCGCTGCCTGAGCCGGGCACTGGCAGGGTGATGAAGGGGCCGCCCGCGCGGGCCCTTCTGCCGTGCGGGCTGCTATGATCGAATCATCGATCTGTGCAGGGAGCAGCGGTCATGGACTTTCGTAACGGCAGGGAGAGCCGAAACGTCGAGGATCGACGGGGGCAGGGCGGGCGCAGGCTGGGCGGTGGCGGCAAGATCGGCATCGGCACCATCGTGCTCGCCCTGATCGCGATGTACTTCGGCATCGACCCGAGCGTGGTGCTCAACACCTCCGAGATGATGTCGCCGCCGGCCATCGAGTCCACTCAGCCGGGGCAGGCGCGCTCGCCGGCGGAAGACGAGATGGCGCGCTTCGTGTCGATGGTGCTGGCCGACACCGAGGACACCTGGGGGCCGATCTTCAAGGCGGGCGGGGCGCAGTACCGCGAGCCCGGCATGGTGCTGTACACCGGCGCCACGCGCAGCGCCTGCGGCGTCGGTCAGGCGGAGATGGGGCCGTTCTACTGTCCGGCCGACGGCAAGGTCTATCTCGACCTGTCCTTCTTCAACGAGCTCGGCCAGCGCTACGGGGCGCAGGGCGATTTCGCCCAGGCCTACGTGATCGCGCACGAGGTCGGCCATCACGTGCAGAACCTGCTCGGCATCTCGGACAAGGTGCAGCAGGCCCGCCAGCGCGTATCCGAGCGTGAGGCCAATCTGCTGTCGGTGCGGCTCGAGCTGCAGGCCGATTGCCTGTCCGGCGTGTGGGCGAACCATGCGCATCGCTCGCGCCAGGTGCTCGAGGCCGGCGACGTGGAAGAAGGGCTGGCGGCCGCGAGCGCGGTGGGCGACGACCAGATGCAGAAGCG
>JAGOEI010000204.1:2140-4333 GCA_017997795.1 Thauera sp.
GCCACCGCCCAGCCATTCGGGCCGCGGCAGACCGGGCACGACGAGGAAGTGGCCGCCCGGCAGCGTCACCTCGAAGATGCGCTCGATCCATTGCCCGAGGCGCGCGACGCGTGCGGCGAGCGCTTCGGGTAGCGGGGCGCGTCGCAGGAAGCGCACCTGGCTGTCCGCGAGTTCGAGCGCGTCCGCAAACCGCGGCAGGCCGCGCTCGAGCAGGCTGGTGAGCACGGTGGCCATCTCCTGCAGTGGCGCGTCCACGCCGAAGGGGTGTTCGTCACCCCCGGCAAGCGCGCTGCGTAGCGACTCTGCCCACAGCACCGCGGCGTCGGGCAGGTCGGGAAACCACTGCATCAGATTGCGCGTCCAGTCGCCGACCTGCGCGAGCGTGCCGGCGCGCGCCAGCAGCAGCATGCCGGCGGTGGCGGCGGCCGGATAGCGCAGCTTGTCGCGCGCGGCGTCCTTGAGCCGTTCGGGGTCCGCGCGCCCGGCCGCGTTGCGCAGGCTGGCGAGTTCGGCTTCACGGGTGAGGCTCCACAGGTAGTCGTAGTGCGGGTTGCCCGGGTCGGGGCCGAGCCAAGCCTGGAGCTTCTGCAGCCGGGGCGGCTCGCCCTGCGCCGCCGGGGCGATCGTCAGCGTCAGGCGGATCGGAACCGGAGTGTCAGGGTCGGTCGGCAGCGCCACCGCGAGGCGCGTGCGCTGCACGTCGCGCGCGCCGTCGAATACGAGCAGCACGCCGTGCGGATGCGGACCGACCGTGAGGATGACTTGAACGATGCTGCTGGCGGCGTCGCGGGCGACCGATCTGACCCACGCCGCATTGCCGAGCACGCTGCCGTCCGCGAGCGAATGCAGTCGTACATTGCCGTCGTGCCAGATCATCGAGGCGTACTCGTGTCCGAAGCGACGGCAAGATTCATGGAAGCTGCCCTGCAGGGCCTCGATCGGCACGTCGTCGTCCACCTCCAGCGCGGGGTCGAAACGCGCGTCGACCGCGGCACCGGCTGCGGCAGCCAGGTGAGCCGCGACCGCCGCGCCGCGGGCGGCGGCACCGCCGCCACCACGGGTGCCGGGCGGCAGAGCGCGCGGGCTTGCCGCAGCGCCGCGGGACAGCGCGGGCGGCGGCGCCAGTTCGGTGACGATCAGATCCTCGCCCTCGCTCGAGGGCCACACGGTCTGGTCGAGCGCGGTATTGACCGCCTTCAGCAGCACGTTGATGCGCGGCCGCACGTAGTCCACGACCTCGCGGAAGTCGATGCGCAGATTGCCGGTATCGGCCACGCCGCTCAGCGCCTCGAGGACGGCCTGGCCGAACAGGGTGAGCGGCTGGCCGGGAAACTGGTAGGCCACCCTGTCGGGCGAGGTCGATGCGAGCGTGGCGGCCGCGCGCGGCGCCGGCGCGTTGGGCGGATTGACCGGGAACGCGCCATGGGCGCTCGAGGCCTTCTCTGCCAGTGGCGAGAACTCGTTGCGGCAGGCGTCGAGCAGGGCGAGGTGCTCGCCGACCGGGTTCTCGGTCATCCAGCGCTGCAGCTCGCGGGCGCTGAAGCAGTTCTCGAGCTGCGGGTCGCCGAACTGCGGGTCGAGGTAGTCCGCGGGCAGCAGCAGGGGCGTGCGGTTCGCGCCCACGCCGTGGCCGCTGAAGAAGAACACGCTGCGGCTGTGCGTCGAGGCCGGCGCCTGCTTCGGCACCGCCGCCGTCCAGCGCTGGATGGCCAGGCGCATGCGGATGTAGTCGGGGGTGTCGTAATGGGTGAGTCCCGCGGCGTCGAACTCGGCGCGCTCCTCGGCGCTGGGCGACAGCAGCAGCAGGGCCCACACCACGGGCAGGTCCGGGTAATGGAAGTCGGTGCGCAGCCAGTTGAAGACGCGCGCCGCGGTTCTCGCCGACGACAGCAACTGGCCGAGGCCGTAGGTCTCGGGGGCGGGATCCGTGCCGTCTTCGAGATGGGGATAGGCGCTGATGCCGATGATCAGCGCATGGACGCCGGCCATGCCCGGCTGCCACTGCGGGTGTCGCCACAGTCCGGGCGTGCCGCTGACGGGTTCAAGCGCCATGAAGTTCTCCTAACCAAGGCGGGGAGGGAGGGGCGGCGGCGCGTCGAGCGGCGCCGGTGGCGCGCGCTGCGCGTGTGCGGCCCATGCCGCCGGGGGCAGCAGTATCAGGTCGAATGCCGCGCGCGCGGCGCCGCACTCGAG
>JAGOEI010000205.1:0-2634 GCA_017997795.1 Thauera sp.
TGAAGGGCTGCGCTCGGGTTCATGGGGCTGCCGTCGACCGCCTCAGGGCGTCTCGCACAGGCAGTGCAGGTACAGGTGGCGCGGATCGTTCCAGCGCAGCAGCTCGGCCGTGGAGCGCTGCACCTCGCCGACGAGCCCGGCCAGCGGGCCGGTCGCCAGGCCGCCGGTGGCCAGGTCGAGGCCGAGATCCTCGCCAACGCTCAGCAGACGGCGCAGCATGCGCTGCTCGAACGAATCCACCGCGGCCGGCCACACCAGGTCGTAGTCGGTAAGCTTGGCACGCGCGGCCGCGGCGGCGATCGCGTCTTCCAGCCCACCCAGCTTGTCGACCAGGCCCAGCCCGCTGGCCGCCTGGCCAGTCCACACCCGGCCGCGCGCGACCGCGTCGACCTCGTCCGTGCTCATGTTGCGCGCCTTCGCCACCACGTCGAGGAAGCGCCGGTAGCCGTGCTCGATGCTGAGCTGCATCGCGGCGGCGGCGTCCTCGTCGAGCGGACGGCGCGGGTCGAGCGCGCCGGCGAGCGGCGCGGTGGCCACGCCATCGACGCCGATGCCGAGCCGGCGCAGCGGTTCGGCAAACTCCGGAAACAGGCCGAAGATGCCGATCGAGCCGGTGACCGTGGCCGGCGCGGCCCAGATCTCGTCGGCGCCGGCGGCGATCCAGTAGCCGCCCGAGGCGGCCACCGAGCTCATCGACGCGATCACCGGCTTGCCGGCCTGGCGGGTGAGCTCGAGCTCGCGGCGGATCAGCTCGGACGCCCACGCGCTGCCGCCGGGGCTGTCGATGCGCAACACCACCGCCTTGACGCTGGCGTTCTCGCGCGCCTCGCGGATCAGGCGGGCGAAGGTGTCGCCGGCGACCACGCCGGTGGGCTCCATGCCGTCGACGATCGTGCCCTGGGCGACGATCACCGCGATGTTGTCGGAGGCGCCCTCGTCGCCCTGGCCGACAACCGCGAGATAGTGATCGAACTCGATCGTGCGCGCCTCGTTGCCCTCGGCCGACTTGCCGGTCGCCTCGATCAGACGCGCACGCCATTCGTCGCGGGTGCTGAAGCGGTCGACCAAGCCGGACTTGAGCGCGGCCTGCGCGGCATCGCCGCCGCTGGCTGCCAGCGCCGCGCGAATGCCATTGACCTGCGCATCGACCGCCTCCGGCGTCAGCTTGCGGCTGGCGGCGATGTCGTCGCGCATGATGCCCCACAGGCCGTCGAGCAGGTCGCGGGTGGATTCGCGGTCCTCGTCCGACATGTCGTTGCGGGTGAAGGGCTCGGAGAAGGACTTGTACTCGCCGACGCGGAACACATGCACCTTGACGCCGAGCTTGTCGAGCGCGTCCTTGAAGTAGGTGCCGTAGCGCGCCAGGCCGCGCAGCAGCACGAAGCCGTCGGGCGACAGGTGCACCTCGTCGGCGACCGAGGCGAGGTAGTACTGCGACTGGGTGAAGCGCTCACCGCGCGCGAGCACCGGCTTGCCCGAGGTCTTGAAGTGCGCGATCGCGGCGCGCAGTTCGGCGAGCTTGGAGAGGCCACCGCCGACCAGCTCGTCGGTCTCGATCACCAGCGCGGTGATGCGCTCGTCGTCGCGTGCGCTGCGCACCGCCTTGGTCAGGTCGGCCAGGCGGATCTGCCCGGCCGGCGCGCCGCCCGCGCGCAGCAGCGCGAGTGGCGGCTCGAGCTCGGCCTGCTCGACGATCGTGCCCACCGGCCGCAGCACCAGCGCAGAACCCGCCGGCACCTCGGGTTCGGGGTGGAAGAAGAACGCCACCAGCACGCCGATGCCGAAGATCAGCAGCGCGTAGAAGACCCCGCGCACGACCAGGTCGAGCAGGCGCACGAACATGCGCAGCACGTTGTAGATGAAGCGGAACAGACCTCGAATCACGCCGCGGTTTCCTCGGATGGCTGAAGGTTCAATCGGAGCGGCGGCGGAACACCAGGTCCCACACGCCATGACCCAGCTTCAGACCACGGTTTTCGAATTTCGTCAGCGGCCGATAGTCGGGACGCGGTGCAAAACCGTCGGCGGTGTTCTGCAGCATGGGCTCGGCGGAGATGATCTCGAGCATCCAGTGCGCGTAGTCCTCCCAGTCGGTGGCGCAGTGGAAATAGCCGCCGGGGGCGAGCTTGCTCGCGATCAGGGCGACGAAGTCGGCCTGCACGATGCGGCGCTTGAAGTGCCGCTTCTTGCGCCAGGGGTCGGGGAAGAACAGATGCACGCCGGCGAGCGCGCCGTCGCCGATCATGTCGCGCATCACCTCGACCGCGTCGTGCTGCATGATGCGCAGGTTGGTCAACTTGCCCTCGGCGATCAGCTTGCACAGGGCGCCGACGCCCGGGGTGTGCACCTCGATGCCGAGGAAATCGTGATCGGGCATCGCCGCGGCGATCTTCGCCGTGGTCTCGCCCATGCCGAAGCCGATCTCGAGGATCTTGGGCGCCTTGCGGCCGAAGGCGGCGTCCAGATCGAGCGGCGCGACCCGGTAGTCGATGCCGATCTTCGGCAGCATGTCATCCAGGTAGCGCTGCTGGGCCTCGGACATGCGCCCCTGGCGCAGCACGAAGCTGCGGATGCTGCGGCTGGAGAAGCGGTGCTCGGGGCTGTCGCGGCCGATGATCTCGACGCCGGCCACGG
>JAGOEI010000205.1:2734-4321 GCA_017997795.1 Thauera sp.
GTCGGCGAGCTCGGGTCGGCCGAGTAGAACTTGCGCGGCATGCGCCCGGCGAGGAAGGCCTCGCGCCCGGCCTCGACCGCCTTACGCATCGCGCTCGCCATCAGCACCGGCTTGCCGGCGGCGGCGATCGCGGTGTTCATCAGTACGCCGTCGCAGCCCAGCTCCATCGCGATCGCGGCATCCGACGCCGTGCCCACGCCGGCATCGACCAGCACCGGCACCTTGGCGTTGTCGATGATCAGGCGCAGGTTCCACGGGTTGATGATGCCCATGCCGGAGCCGATCAGCGAGGCCAGCGGCATGATCGCGCAGCAGCCGATGTCCTCGAGCATCTTCGCCTGGATGGGGTCGTCGGCGCAGTAGACCATGACGTCGAAGCCGTCCTTGACCAGGGTCTCGGCGGCCTTGAGCGTCTCGGGCATGTTGGGGAACAGGTTCTTGGGGTCGCCGAGCACCTCGAGCTTGACCAGCGCGTGGCCGTCGAGCAGCTCGCGCGCCAGGCGCAGCGTGCGCACCGCGTCGTCGGCGGTGTAGCAGCCGGCGGTGTTGGGCAGGATGGTGAATTTTTCCGGCGGCAGCACGTCGAGCAGGTTGGGCTCGCCCGGGTTCTGGCCGATGTTGGTGCGGCGGATGGCGACGGTGACGATGGCGGCGCCGCTGGCGTCGATGGCTTCGCGCGTTTCGGCGAAGTCCTTGTACTTGCCGGTGCCGACGAGCAAGCGCGAGTTGTAGGCCTTGCCGGCGATGACCAGGGGGTCGTTCATGATGGGGACCTGTGAGGGTTTGTCTTGAGAATCAAAGTCAGTTGAAGAACAAGGGCGACGAGGCAAGCCCCTGTAGGAGCGGCGCAAGCCGCGATCAACGCCGGACGGTTGCGAACGCGCTCCTTCTGCTGGCACAGCGCCAATGCCGAGCGCCCGATTCGCGGCTTGCGCCGCTCCTACGGGGCGCCAAGCAGCGCTGCACGTTCAGCCACCGCCGACCGCGACGACGATTTCGAGCTTGTCGCCATCGGCGAGTTTGACCTCGGCGTGGCGGGCCTTGGGGACGATCTCGCCGTTGCGCTCGACCGCGAGGCGCTTGCCGACGAGGCCGCGCGCCTCGAGCAGGGCGAACACGGTGAGATCGGGTGCCAGCGTCTCGGGCTGGCCGTTGAGAATGACCTGGATCATGGCGTTCGGGGCTGTCGATAGGCTAAAAATCTTATCACGCCGGCAGGTTTGACTTTTGGCGGGTCCGGCGCTAACTTCGCCGCACCTAGCGCCGATTTGATCAACAGCTTGCGGGCGCTCAACAAATACGGCTAAAGCGAGGGCACCCAGTCCGCGTCTTCAGCCGACTGGGTTTTTTGTTTCTGCAGATGACGACAATGATCCCCCCTCAATCGGTCGGCGTGGTCGCGCCGCAGCGGGCCGAGTTCACCGAACCGCTCGCGCTGCGCAGCGGTGGCACGCTGGACAACTACCACCTGGTCTATGAGACCTACGGCACGCTCAACGCCGAGCGCAGCAACGCGGTGCTGGTGTGCCACGCGCTGTCGGGTTCGCACCACGTCGCCGGCACCTACGCCGACGCGCCGCACAACGT
>JAGOEI010000049.1:0-5631 GCA_017997795.1 Thauera sp.
GGCGCTCGGCGGCGCTACGGGCGGTGGCCGACCCGCGGCAGGCGGCGGACTCGGCGATCTGCTCGGCAGCGTGTTGGGCGGAGGCCGCACGGGCGGCGCAAGCGGCGGTACGAGCAGTGGCGGAAGCACGGCCGGCATGGCCATTCTCGCCACCATCGCCATGGCCGCGCTGAAGAACTGGACCGACAATCGCCGCGAGCAGGCGTCGATGGCCGGCGCTGCAGCCGGCTTTGCGCCCGAGGACCTCGAAACGATGACCGCGCCCGACACCGAGGCGCTGATGGTGCGCGCGATGGCGTCCGCTGCGAAAGCCGATGGCCGGATCGAGGAAGACGAGGTGCAGCGCATCGTCGGCAAGGTGGGCGCCGATGGGCTGAGCGAGGAGGAAAAGCAGTTCCTGATCAGCGAACTGCGCGCGCCGCTCGACCTGGCCGCGCTGGTGGCCGATGTGCCGAACGAGATGGTCGCGGCCGAAGTCTATGCGGCGTCCCTGCTCGCGATCGACCTCGATACGCAGGAAGAAGTGGCCTACCTGCGCCAGCTCGCGCAGGCGCTGCGTCTGGACGGTGCCACGGTGGCACGTCTGCACCAGATCACCGGCGCAACGCCGGTGTGACGGCCGCCACGCACGCCGGCAGGCGTGCCGTGGTCATCATCCGAGCAACTGACGCGACGCCTGCGGCCGGCCTCCCCGGCCGCAGGCGTTTTCATTCGGATTCGAGCCGGAAGCCGATCTTCAGCGTGACCTGGAAGTGGCCGACCTTGCCGTCGACGATGTGTCCGCGGGTCTCCACCACCTCGAACCAGTCGATATGGCGGATCGACTTCGACGCGGTTTCGATCGCGTTGCGGATGGCGGCATCCGTGCCCTCGCTCGACGAACCGACGATTTCCACGAGCTTGTAGGTGTGATCGGACATTACGGTCTCCTCGATGAATTCGGACAGGACTGTTCCACGCGGGGTAGCAAAGCGCTCAGCCCGCAGGCGCGTCGTCGCCACCGGACAAGGCCGCATGCTCGCGCTCGAAACCTTGCACCGAGGCGCGATAGCCGCGCATGCCAAGCACGGCGACGGCCACCAGGATGGCGATGAAAACGATGAGCTTGAAGGCCATGCAGAACCGCTCCTTGCAGCGCGCTTGATCGGTCAGCCGACGCCAGACTGCGGCGTTCGGCTGATTTCAGTGTAGCCGCGAATCCGCCGCCACGCGCAGGCCGGGATCATCCAGCGTGGGCATCGAGCCAGTCGGCGCGGTCGGCCCAGCGCTGCGCCTTGTCGGCCGCGAGCCCGGTCGCTGCAGCGATGCGCCGCAGCGACTGCGGGTCCGGGCGATGCGCCATCACCTCGTCCCAGTAGTACGCGAGGCTGAGCCAGGGGTTGGGCCGCTCCAGCAACGCGATCTCATCACCCGCGCCAACCATGCCGGGCGCGAGCACCCGGTAATACCAGCCGGTGATGCCGGCCGCCTCGACGAAGCGCGAGGCGTCGTCCACCTTCAGCCGGCGGTCGATCTTCCAGCACGGCGAGCGCGGCTGACTCACCTGTACCCGCGCCCCGCCGAGCCGAAAGATGTCGCCGATGCAGACCTCGTGCTCGGTCATCCCGGACGTGCTGATGTTCTCACCGAGCACGCCTGCGACCAGCATGGCCGCGCATTGCGGCCACGCCTGCGCCATCACCGCGTAATGCTCTACCGGGTAGTGATGCAGCGCCTTGTCGACACCGCCGTGATGGCGCAGATCGGCCTGCTCGTCGCCCTCCAGGCCCGTCGCGGTCAGGCGCACGGGAGCGCCCGCCGCAGACTTGAAGATGCCGGTCGACTCACCGTCGGGAAGCATCAGGCGCACGCGCCCGATGAAGACCTGATCCACCCTGCTTTCGAGCCTGCCTTCCATCGCGTCCCTCCCCTTGACCCCGGATCGCCGCGCGAGCGCCCGACGCGACGCGGTCCGTTAACGAAAAAGAGGCCGCACCTCGGGGGCCGACCTCCTCCACGGCGCATCAGCCTGCGATCACAGGCTTTCCATCCGCAACTTCGTCACCTTGCCCTGCACGACCGGCAGCGCCTCGATCCGCGCGATGGCGGCGTTGGCCTTGCGCTCCATCGTCTGGTGGGTGAGCAGGATGATGTCGGTGTGCGACTCGCCCTCTGCGGCTTCCTTCTGGCTCAGCGCCTCGATCGAGATGTCGCTGTCGGCGAGGATGCGGGTGACGTCGGCGAGCACGCCCGGCTTGTCCTCGACCCGCATGCGCAGGTAGTAGGACGTGACCACGTCCTCGATCGGCAGCACCGGCACGTCGCGCACCTGATCGGGCTGGAAGGCCAGGTGGGGCACGCGATGCTCGGGGTCGGAGGTGTGCAGGCGGGTGACGTCGACCAGGTCGGCGATGACGGCCGAGGCGGTCGGTTCGGCACCGGCCCCCTTGCCGTAATACAGCGTCGCGCCGACGGCGTCGCCCTGCACCAGCACCGCATTCATCGCGCCTTCGACGTTGGCGATCAGGCGCTTGGACGGGATCAGCGTCGGATGCACGCGCAGCTCGACGCCGTTGTCGCGGCGACGGGCGATGCCGAGCAGCTTGATGCGATAGCCGAGCTGCTCGGCGTAGGTGATGTCGACCGAGTCGAGCTTGCTGATGCCCTCGATGTAGGCCTTGTCGAACTGCATCGGGATGCCGAAGGCGATCGCGCTCATGATCGTCGCCTTGTGCGCGGCGTCCACGCCCTCGATGTCGAAGGTCGGATCGGCCTCGGCGTAGCCCAGCGCCTGCGCTTCCTTGAGCACGTCCGCGAACGGCAGGCCCTTGTCGCGCATCTCGGACAGGATGAAGTTGGTCGTGCCGTTGATGATGCCGGCCAGCCACTCGATGCGGTTGGCGGTGAGGCCTTCGCGCAGCGCCTTGATGATCGGGATGCCGCCGGCGACCGCGGCCTCGAAGGCCACCATCACGCCGCGCGCTTGCGCGGCAGCGAAGATCTCGTTGCCGTGCACGGCGAGCAGCGCCTTGTTGGCGGTGACCACGTGCTTGCCGTTCTCGATCGCCTTCAGCACCAGCTCCTTGGCCACGCCGTAGCCGCCGATCAACTCGACCACGATATCGATCTCGGGGTCGGCCACCACCGCGAACGCGTCGTCGGTGAGCTTGACGTCACCGCCGGTGACCTTGCGCGCGAGCTCCAGATTCTTGTCGGCCACGGTGGTGATGACGATCGGACGACCGGCGCGACGGGTGATTTCCTCGGCGTTGCGCTTCAGAACGGTGAAGGTGCCGCCGCCGACGGTACCGATGCCAAGGAGGCCAACGTTGATAGGTTTCATTTTGTCCGTGAGGTGTGAGATGTCAGGGGTGAGGAGCAGGCGGCGCAGCCGCCTTCCGGTGAAGGCTCAGGTGCCGTGGCGCTTGCGGTAGTTCTCGAGGAAGCGCGCCACGCGGCCGATCGCGTCGCGCAGGTCATCCTCGTGCGGCAGGAAGACCAGGCGGAAGTGGTCCGGATGCGGCCAGTTGAAGCCCGAGCCCTGCACCAGCAGCACGCGCTCTTCTTCCAGCAACTCGGCGATGAAGGCCTGGTCGTCCTCGATCGGATACATCTTCGGATCCAGCTTCGGGAACATGTACAGCGTGGCCTCCGGCTTCACACAGGTGACGCCCGGGATCTTCGTGATCAGCTCCCACGCCAGGTCGCGCTGGCGGCGCATGCGCCCGCCCTCGGCGACCAGGTCGTCGATGCTCTGGTAGCCGCCGAGCGCGGTCTGGATCGCGTACTGGCCGGGCACGTTGGCGCACAGGCGCATCGAGGCCAGCATGTTGAGGCCCTCGATGTAGTCGTTGGCGCGGCGCTTGTCGCCACACACCACCATCCAGCCCGCGCGGTAGCCGCAGGAGCGGTAGTTCTTGGACAGGCCGTTGAAGATGATGGTGAGCACGTCCTCGGACAGCGCCGCCATCGAGGTGTGCCTGATGCCGTCGTACAGCACCTTGTCGTAGACCTCGTCGGCGTAGATGATCAGGTCGTGCTCGCGAGCGAGCTCGACAATCTGCCTGAGGGTCTCGTCCGGATACACCGCGCCGGTCGGGTTGTTCGGGTTGATCACCACGATCGCGCGCGTGTTGGCGTTGATCTTCGCGCGCATGTCCTCGATGTCCGGCAGCCAGCCCTTGGACTCGTCGCACAGGTAATGCACCGGCCTGCCGCCCGACAGGCTCACCGCCGCGGTCCACAGCGGGTAGTCAGGCGCCGGCACCAGCACCTCGTCGCCGGCGTCGAGCAGCGCATTCATCGCCATCACGATGAGTTCGGACACCCCGTTGCCGATGTAGATGTCCTCGATGGTGACGCCCTTGATGCCCTTCTGCTGGGTGTAGTGCATCACCGCCTTGCGCGCGGCGAAGATGCCCTTCGAGTCCGAATAACCGGCCGCGTTGGGCAGGTTGCGGATCATGTCCATCTGGATCTCTTCGGGCGAATCGAAGCCGAACGCGGCGAGGTTGCCGATGTTGAGCTTGATGATCTTGTGACCTTCGTCTTCCATCTGCTTGGCGCGAACCAGCACCGGGCCGCGGATGTCGTAGCAGACCTCGGCGAGCTTGGCGGACTTGCGGATCGGGCGCGGTGCCGCTGCGCCCGCCTCGGCCTTGATCACCGGTTCCGGGGATGCCGTCGCGAGCTCGAGTGTCTTCACCGCTTTCATGCCAGTCCTTCCTGATAGGTGGAAAACCGCAGCACCATTTTCCGATGCTGCAAAAGGTTGTTATCTTAGCCCCGCTCCCGCACTGCGGCAATTTTGCCATCGCGTCTGAACCCACTTCCACGCGCGCGCGCCGCGCCCACGACCGGACCATGAAGCTCTACCAGGACAACAACGCCAACACCAACGTCGTGACCGGCTACGGTGACGATCACGTCATGATCAGCAGAGTGCGCCACGACGGCAACGTGCTCGTCAGCGCCAGCCGCGTCGTCACCGACTGGGCGCCACAGGCAGCGGGCGACCTCAGCGGGTTGCAGGCCGAGGACCTGGACGTCGCGCGCGAGCTCGGCGCGGAGATCCTCATCGTCGGTACCGGCCGCCGCCAGCGCTTTCCGCAACCGCAGTTGCTGCGGCCCCTGATCGAATCCCGCATCGGCTTCGAGTTCATGGACTTCCCGGCGGCCTGTCGCACCTACAACATCCTCGTCGCCGAGGGGCGCGCAGTGGTCCTCGGCCTGCTCTACGAACGCTGAGGCCCGCGCTGCACGCCGACATGCGGCGGTAACGCCCATGCAAGATTATGTTCACGCGTTTGTCGCCATCGGCTAACCTCGAATGCCAATCGAGACCGGCCGGGGTCGCAGCGCCACCCGGCGCCCCGCCCGCATCCAAAGCCCCACAGCAGGAGACACAATGAGCGCCACCCCCGCCCCAGACTTCAGCCTGCCGGCCACCGGCGGCAACACCGTCACCCTGTCCGCGTTGCACGGGCGCAAGGTCGTCCTCTACTTCTACCCCAAGGACAACACCCCCGGCTGCACCAACGAGACGCGTGATTTCGGCACGCTTCACGCCGACTTCGCCGCCTGCGGTTGCGACGTGTATGGCCTGAGCCGCGACAGCCTGAAGAGCCACGAGAACTTCAAGACCAAGCTCGA
>JAGOEI010000049.1:5731-14989 GCA_017997795.1 Thauera sp.
CCGGCTGCACCAACGAGACGCGTGATTTCGGCACGCTTCACGCCGACTTCGCCGCCTGCGGTTGCGACGTGTATGGCCTGAGCCGCGACAGCCTGAAGAGCCACGAGAACTTCAAGACCAAGCTCGAACTGCCCTTCGAGCTGATCTCCGACCCGGACGAGCAGGCCTGCGAAGCTTTCGGGGTCATGAAGCTGAAGAACATGTACGGCAAGCAGGTGCGCGGCATCGAGCGCAGCACCTTCCTGATCGACGCCCAGGGCCGGATCGCGCGCGAATGGCGCGGCGTGAAGGTGCCCGGACATGCCGAGGAAGTGCTCGCCGCCGCACGCGCGCTCTGAGCCTCTTTCATCGCTCCGAGCCATCATCGCCGCTCCGAGCCGCCATCCCGATCGGGCGTGCGCCTGCGCGCCCATCCCCGCCGATCGACCGGATCCACGCCCCTCATGCCCGCGACCCGCAAAACCGCCAGCCCCCCGACCGCCACCGAAGAGCGCGCCGCCCCGCGCAGCCGTAGCACCGCGCGCCCGCGCCGCGCCGCCAGGGCGAGCACCACGGCGACTGCCACCAAGCTCTTCGTGCTCGACACCAACGTGCTGATGCACGACCCCACCAGCCTCTACCGCTTCGAGGAGCACGATCTCTACGTGCCGATCATGACGCTCGAGGAACTGGACAACAACAAGAAGGGCACCACCGAGGTCGCGCGCAACACCCGCCAGGCCAGCCGCATGCTCGACGAGATCGTGTCCTCGTCCGACAACGGCATCGAGACCGGCATCGCCCTCGAGGGCCCGTCGCGCGGACAGGCCACCGGCCGGCTGCACCTGCAGACCGAAGCGATCGACATCAAGCTGCCGCCCGCACTGCCCACCGCGCGCGGCGACAACCAGATCCTCGCGGTGGTGATGTACCTCGCCGAGAAGCACCCCGGGCGCGAGGTCATCCTGGTGTCGAAAGACATCAACATGCGCATCAAGGCGCGTGCGCTCGGCCTGGCCGCGCAGGACTACTTCAACGACAAGGTGCTCGAGGACAGCGACCTGCTGTACACCGGCACCCGCGAGCTGCCCGCCGACTTCTGGGACTCGCACGGGCGCGGCATGCAGTCGTGGAAGGAGGAAGGCCACACCTACTACCGCCTGAGCGGGCCGCTCGCCCCCGAAATGCTGGTGAACGAGTTCGTCTTCCAGGACGGTGACAACCCGCTGCAGGCCTGGGTGAAGGAGAAGGAAGGCCGCAGCGTGGTGCTGGAGACGCTGACCGACTTCAGCCATCAGAAGAACAACGTGTGGGGCATCACCGCACGCAACCGCGAGCAGAACTTCGCGCTCAACCTGCTGATGAATCCCGAGATCGACTTCGTCACCCTGCTCGGCCAGGCCGGCACCGGCAAGACCCTGCTGACGCTCGCCGCCGGCCTCACCCAGGTGCTGGAGACCAAGCGCTACGCCGAGATCATCATGACCCGCGTCACCGTTTCGGTGGGTGAGGACATCGGCTTCCTGCCCGGCACCGAGGAAGAAAAGATGGCGCCGTGGATGGGTGCGCTCGAGGACAACCTCGAGGTGCTCAACGGCACCGCCGGCGAAGGCGGCGACTGGGGCCGTGCCGCGACCCGCGACCTGATCCGCAGCCGGATCAAGATCAAGAGCCTGAACTTCATGCGCGGGCGCACCTTCCTCAACAAGTTCCTGATCATCGACGAGGCGCAGAACCTCACGCCCAAGCAGATGAAGACCCTGATCACCCGCGCCGGCCCCGGCACCAAGGTGATCTGCATGGGCAACATCGCGCAGATCGACACGCCCTACCTCACCGAGGGCTCGTCGGGTCTGACCTTCGTCGTCGATCGTTTCAAGGGCTGGGCGCACTCCGGCCACATCACGCTGCAGCGCGGCGAGCGCTCGCGTCTGGCCGACTACGCCGCCGACGTGCTGTGAATCCGTGATGGCGCGCGTGGTCGCGCTCGACCGCGCGCGCAGGCGGGACACTCGGCACGTGTCGGCTCACCTATAATCCTTCGATCCCTTCGACGACAGAGCCGTCATGACGACCGAAGCCGCGAACCTGCTGGTGGGCGCCAGCACCGATTTCCTGCGCAACTTCTCGCCTTTCAACCGCATGGAACCAGAGGCGCTGGCCTTCCTGGCCGAGCGCGCCGTGCTCGCCTTCCACGCGCGTGGCAGCGACATCCTGACCCCGGAGATGGGCGTCCCCCGCCACTTCTACATCGTCCAGCGCGGCAAGGTGCAGGCGCGCCAGACCGGCTCCACCGCGGTCACCGAGTACGCCAGCCTCACGCTGGGGCCGGGCGAGTGCTTCCCGATCGGCGCCATCTCGGCCCGCCGCCCGTCGACCAATGCCTACGTTGCGGTCGAGGACAGCTTCTGCTTCCAGATCACCGCCGACGACTTCCTGCACCTGATGCAGATGAGTCCGGTGTTTCATCTGTTCTGCACCCAGTACATCGCCAGCCTGCTCAACCAGTCGCGCCAGCAACTGCAGACCACCTTCGCGCAGCGTGCCGCCGAACAGCAGACGATGACCACGGCGCTGGGCAAGCTCATCGACAAGGAGCCGGTGTTCGTCACCGCGGAGACGCCGACACGCGCGGCGCTCGAACAGATGAACGCGCTGCGCCTGGGCTGCATGGTGGTGGTCGATGGCGATCGCCGCCCCGTCGGCGTGGTCACCCAGAGCGACCTGCTGCCGCGCGTGGTCCTCGCCGGCTTCGACCTCGCGCGCCCGATCGGCGAGCTGATGACCGCCAATCCGCACCAGCTTCCGGCCACCGCGTCCGCGTACGACGCCGCGCTCGAGATGGCGACCCACGGCGTGCGCCACCTGCTCGTGGTCACCTCGGACGGCATCCTCAAGGGCGTCGTCTCCGAACGCGACCTCTTCAGCCTGCAGCGCATCAGCCTGCGCCAGATCCGCGCCGGCATCGACAACGCCGCCGACATCGAGGCCCTGCAGCGCGCGAGCAAGGACATCCGCCAGCTCGCGCTCAACCTGATCGCGCAGGGCATCGGCGCCGAACAACTGACGCAGTTCATCTCTGCGCTCAACGACGCGCTCACCCGCCGCATCATCGTGCTCGCCCGCGAGCAGCACGACCTGCTCGGCATCGACTTCGGCTGGTTCGCCTTCGGATCCGAGGGCCGGCATGAGCAGACCCTGTCCACCGACCAGGATAACGGCATCGTTTTCCGCGTCGCCGACGGGTACAAGGTGGACGAAGCACGTCAGCGCCTGCTCGCCTTTGCCCGGACGGTCAACGACGACCTCGCGGCCTGCGGTTTCCCGCTGTGCAAGGGCAACATCATGGCGAGCAACCCGGACCTGTGCCTTACGCTCGAAGAGTGGAAGTCCCGCTTCGGCGACTGGATCCGCGAGCCCGACCCCCAGGCGCTGCTCAATGCGTCGATTTTCTTCGACTTCCGCGTGCTCTTCGGCAACGAGCGTTTCGGCGATCAGTTGCGCACCTGGCTCAACCGCAGCGTGAAAGGCAACACGACCTTCCTGCGCATGATGGCGGGCAACGCGCTGTCGGTGCTGCCCCCGCTCGGGCGCATCCGCGACTTCGTGCTCGAGGACGACGGCACGGTCGACCTGAAGAAATCCGGCGCCCGCCTGTTCGTCGACGTGGCGCGGATCCTGGCGCTGCGTACCGGCGTCGAGTCCAGCAGCACCGTTCAGCGCCTGCGCCAGGCCGGCACGAAGATCGGCATCACGGCCGAGGAAATGGCCGCGATCGTCGATGGCTTCAATTTCATCCAGCTTCTGCGCCTGCGCTCGCAGCACCTCGAGACCGAGCACGACGCAGCCGACGACAATCGCATCAATCCCGAATCGCTGAACGAGCTCGACCGCCGCATCCTGAAGGAAGCCTTCCGCCAGGCGCGCAAGCTCCAGTTGCGACTCAAACTGGACTACCAACTGTGAGCTGGCTATCCCGTCTCAAGGCCGCCCGCGGCGGCGCGCAAGCCCTCAGCGCGCAGGCCGAGCACACCCTGCGCACCTGGCACGCCCTGCCCGACGCCGTGCTCGACCACCCCCACTTCGAGAGCCGCTACGTGGTGGTGAATACGGAAGCGACCGGGCTCGATCTCGACAGCGACCGCCTGCTCGCGGTCGGCGCGGTGGGCGTCGACGGTGGCTTGCTGCACCCCACGGACGCTTACTACGCCACGCTCGACCCCGCACCCGGCGAGGCCCTGGCCGGCTTGCTCGGGGTGGTCGGCAAGAGTCCGCTCGTGGTGTTCAACGCGTCGTTCAACCGCAGCATGCTCGAACGCGCGCTCAACGAACACCTGGGGCTCGTCCCCAGCTTTGTGTGGATCGACCTGTATTTTCTGCTGCCGTCCCTGTTTCCCGAAAAGCGCGACCGTCCCGGCCGGCTTGCCGACTGGATGGCGGCTTTCGGTATCGAAACCTTTCAGCGCCACCACGCCCTCGGTGACGCCTGGGCAATCGCCCAACTGTTCCTTGCCGCCCAGGCCCGTGCGCTGTCGTTCAGCGTCACGACCCCGGCAGGCCTGGCCGAACACCAGGTCGCGTTCCGCCAGAAGCTCAAAGTCTGATTCGTCCGCGGCGTGAAAAATGTCCCCATCGGCACAGGGGAAACCGACATTTCTTGTTTACACACCGGCCTTGCCTGCGTATATTCCGCCGAATGTTTTTGCGACCCGCCCTCCTCTCCCTGACAGTACTGCTCGCGTCGGCCCAGTTCGCCCACGCCGCCGAACAGCCTGCACAGGCGCAGGCGGCCCAGGCCACGCAGAACTCGGTGATCGGTGAATACACCCACGCCGCCGAGCAACTGGTCGACGAAGCCCTGTCCTACCTCGGCATCCGCTACCGCTTCGGCGGCACGTCGCCCGCGACCGGACTGGATTGCAGCGGACTGGTGCTCAATGTTTTCCGCAACGCGGTGGGGCTCGATCTGCCGCGCACGGCACGCGAGATGGCCAACCTTGGCGACAAGATCGGCCGCCAGGAACTGAAGCCGGGCGATCTCGTGTTCTTCAACACCATGCGCCGCACCTTCTCCCATGTCGGGATCTATCTCGGCGACGGCAAGTTCGTCCATGCGCCGTCCAGCGGCGGCAAGGTCCGGGTCGAGAGCATCTCCACCGCCTACTGGGCCAAGCGCTTCAACGGCGCGCGCCGCCTGATCGACGAAGGCGAGGCGATAGCCCCCTCGGCAAAATGGGTGTCCCTGCGCTGACGGTGCGTTCAAGCCCGTATCCCCCGCACGATTTCACGAAGAAGCCCGGCTGATTGCCGGGCTTCTTCGTTTTTCCCTACCGCCTGCCGTCCACCTTGCAGCGCTCGGGGCACGCCGCGCAGCCCTCGCCCAGGCGCCGCCCCAGCGCCTGCTGCAATGCGCAGGTCGAGCGCCGGCAGCACACGAAGGCCACCCCTTCGCGGCTCGCCGCATCACGAAAGCGCTGCATCACGTTGTGGCCGATGAAGTCGGTGAACAGGATGACCATCCCGATCCCGCTCGGCAGTGGCGCACTGCGGCGCTGATGGCTCGTGTCGCGCCCGCTGACGTGTCCCGCAATGCGGATACCGAACCCATCGAGCACGGCCGGGATGTTTCCGAGTCGGTCCGCGCCAACCAGCAAAGCATTCATGATTTCCTTCCTGTTGCGAATTATTCGCATCCATAATGCGGTCAATGCGAATAGTTTGCAACTGCGAATCTTTATCGTTATTATCCGGCCACCGTCACAACCCACTCGAAACCACGCCACCATGATGAAGAAAGTCCTCCTGACCGCCCTCGTTTCCGCCTTTGGCCTGTCCGCTACGGCGACCGCGGCCGAGCTCAACATCTACTCGGCCCGCCACTACCAGACCGACGAGCAGCTCTACGGCAACTTCACCAAGCAGACCGGAATCAAGATCAACCGCATCGAAGCCAAGGAAGACGAACTGCTCGAGCGCATCCGCACCGAAGGCGCCAACAGCCCCGCCGACATCTTCGTCACGGTCGATGCATCGCGCCTGGCCAAGGCGGACGAGCTGGGCATCTTCGCCCCGGTGCAGTCGAGCGCGCTCGAGGCCCGCATCCCCGCCCACCTGCGCACGGCCAACTGGTTCTCGTATTCGACCCGCGCCCGCGTCATCGTCTACAACCCGGATGTCGTGAAGGCCGAGCAGGTCCAGACCTACGAGCAACTCGCCGATCCGGCGCTCAAGGGCCAGGTGTGCACGCGCTCGGGCAGCCACCCCTACAACCTGTCGCTCGGTGCGGCGATGATCAAGCACAACGGTGCCGAGGCGACCGAGAAGTGGGCGAGCGGCGTCGTGGCCAACTTCGCGCGCGCGCCCAAGGGCGGCGACACCGACCAGATCCGCGCCGTTGCAGCCGGCGAGTGTGGCGTGGCGATCGCCAACAGCTACTACCTGGCGCGGCTGATGAATTCCGACAAGCGCGAAGACCAGGAGGCGGTGGCGAAGATCAAGGCCGTGTGGCCCAACCAGGCGAGCTGGGGCACGCACATCAACGTGTCGGGTGCCGGCATGCTCAAGCACGCGCCCAACAAGGAAGCCGCGGTCAAGTTCCTCGAGTACCTCGCCTCGGACGAGGCGCAGGCCTACTTCGCCAACGGCAACAACGAATGGCCGGTGGTGGCGAGCGTGAAGGTGGATAACGCCGCGCTGACCAAACTCGGTGACTTCAAGGCCGACACCCTGCCGATCGGCGAGCTGGCGGCCACGGTGACCGAAGCCCAGCGCATCTTCGACCGCGCCGGCTACCGCTGATCAGCCAACTGTCGGCGGGGGCACGGCGCCCTCGCCTGCCGTCCCGGCCTCCGATGAGACTTCGGCCCCCGCAGCCTGCGCTGCCGGGGCCGAAATTTCATCCGAATACATGAGCACGCGGTTGCGACCGGAACGCTTGGCCGCGTACAAGGCCTCGTCGGCGCGCGCATAGGCCGCCTCGTAGCCCTCGTCCGCAGGCTCGAGCATCGCCGCGCCGATGCTCACCGAATAGTGCAGCGCCACCTCCCCCGCCTGCGCCGGGTGGTCGGCCACCATGCGCCGCAGGCGATCGGCGACGCGCACCGCGCCGAGACCATCGATGCAGGGCAGCAGGATCGCGAACTCTTCGCCACCCAGGCGGGCGAACACATCGGCCTCGCGCAACTGCGTGCTGACGGTGGCGGTGAAGTGACGCAGCACCTCGTCGCCCGCCGCATGGCCATGGGTGTCGTTGATGCGCTTGAAGAAATCGAGGTCGAGCAGCAGCAGCGCCGCCTGCGACTGCCCGCGCCGCACCCGGCCGAGCTCTCCCCTGACCATCTCGGTGAAGTGACGGCGGTTCCACAAGCCGGTGAGCGGATCACTGGTCGCGAGCTGGAGCAGGCTCTCCTCCATGGCCTTGCGCGGCGAGATGTCCTCGTGAATGCCGACCACGCGCAGGGGCTCGCCTTGCTCGCCGCGGTCGAGCACACGCCCGGCGCCGAGCACCCACACCCAGTGTCCAGCCTTGTGCTTCAGGCGGTACTCGGCACGGTAGGCATCGGTGATCCCGCGCAGATGCGGCTCGAGTGCCGCGCGGATGTCGCGCCAGTCGTCCGGATGCACCCGCTCCTCCCAGCTCGACACGTTCGGCGCCAGCTCATCCGGCGCATAGCCCAGAATCCGCGCCCACACCGGGCTGAAACTCGCACGTCCGCTCGGCACATCCCAGTCCCACAGCCCCAGCCCGGCGCCCTCGAGCGCCAGCATCATGCGGCGTTCGCGCTCGGCGATCTGCTCGCGGATACGACGGCGCTCGGTAAAGTCGCGGCTGATGCGGATCTCGCCCAGGCAGGCACCGTCCTGATCACGATAAGGCGTGCGCAGGGTATCGAGCAGTCGCAAGGCGCCATCGCGGCCTTCCAGCCATTCCTCGTGGTGCTCGGGCGCACTCACCACGACCGGGTCGGGGCCGCCGCCCTCGAGGTCGGGATGGTCCGCAAACACCTCCGCGTCGCGCAAGCCCAGGATGCGTGCCTCGCTCAGACCGTAGGCATCGGCGAAAGCCTGGTTGCAACCCAGGTAACGCCCCCGCGTATCCTTGAAGGCGATCAGGTCCGGCACCGAATCGATCAGCCCGCGCAACAAGGCCCGCTCCCTGGCCAGCGCCTCCTGCGGCTCGCGCACCCCGGCGACGAAGACCGCGCGGTAGATCATCCCGAACGCCGCCACCTTGTACAGATGACCGAGGATGTTGAAGAGATCGCTGAGCTCGCGATAGAGCGTGAAATAGAGCTCCGCCAGCGCAAGCACCCCGGCGGCCGCGGCCAGCCAGCCCGAGGTCGGCTCGCGTTCGCGCATGCCGCGGCGCGCGAGCAGGAGCGCCGCGAGCAGGTAGAGCGCGACCAGCCCGTACTCGGCCATCAACTTGAACGGCGTGAGACCGACGCCCGGCTCGAAAGCTCGCGGCAGGCTGCCCGGGTGAAACAGCACCACCCACGCCAGGCCCAGCACCAGCGTGATCGCCGCGAGGGTCAAGCCCCTGGCCGCGGCCGAGGACCCGCGACGTTCGGGCAGCACGGCATGGACGATCAGGCCGATCGCGGCGATGAACCGGGCCGCGAGCCAGAAGTGGATCGCCTTGTCGGCGCCGCTCGGGGTGACGAACACCGGCATGCCCGGGTACGAAAGCGTGTGGGCGAAGTCGATCAGGCCGACCGCGAGGAATACCGTCCCCAGCCAGGCCAGGCGCGCGCCGCGCGCGGTGCGCCGCAAGTTCCAGCCCAGGGCGAACACCATGCCGGCCACCGCAATCGAGAAGAACTCGAGCGCGGTGTGCAGCGCCAGATAGTCTTCCGGCGCCGAAAAAAGATGAACCGCGGGCAGGAAGCCGCTCGCGACGAACACGATCGACAGCACGATCAACCAGGCCATGGGGCCCGACCTGAAGCGCAGGCCAGGTGTCCGCGTCGACATCAACGCCCCGCCCCCGCACACGAGCGACGCGACTGCGCCACGCGGGGCAGAGGCATGCCCACCATCGGGTCGACAAGGGCAGCGCGCGAAGGCGTGTTATGGATCGTCATAGGGCTGTAATTATCCATTACAGCCCGCGGCAGCCGTGGCCCTGTGGCGCAGGCGCCACACGCTCTCAGCCCGCGCGCCTCCTCACTTTGAGGATCTGGCGCGAGATGACGAACATCGGCAACAGCCCCACCGCGACGATGATCAGCGCGGCGGTCGACGCTTCGGCCAGGCGCTCGTCGGCGGCGAGCGTGTGCG